>JAIXXZ010000035.1 GCA_027490465.1 Oxalobacteraceae bacterium | reverse complement strand
CACCAGCCTGGGCGCGCTGCTCAAGGCCAAGCTCGATAACAAGAGCTGATCCGGAAGTCGTTGATGACCAAATCGGAGCTGATTGCCCGTCTGGCCGAGCGTTATCCGCAGCTGGTAGCCAAGGATGCGGATTTCGCGGTGAAGACGCTGCTGGACGCGATGAGCGATGCGCTGACGACGGGTCAGCGCATCGAGATTCGTGGTTTTGGCAGTTTCTCGCTCAACAGCCGGCCACCCAGAATCGGCCGCAATCCCAAGTCCGGTGATACGGTGATGGTGCCTGAAAAGCGGGTGCCTCACTTCAAGCCGGGCAAGGAGCTGCGTGAGAGGGTGGATGCGATGGTTGGGCAACCCATCATCGACAATTAAGAAGGACGCTGTCTTCAGGGCGCTGGTGGTGGTTGACCGTCTCGCGCCTCAAGCCACGCTGTCTTGCCGGCGGATCAGGCCTGAGTTCTTAAAAGACGGGCTACATGTTTTTGTTATTTTGTTTGAATGGCATCCGTCAGGGTGCCATTTTTTTTGGCGTAAAATGCCTGCAGGTATTCCCTTGCTCATTTGCCCGCTCTCATGAAGATAATTTTCAGGCTGTTTGCGATAGGCTTGTTCTTGGTGTTTTTTGGCTTTGCGCTGAAAAACACGGATGAGGTGGTCTTGCATCTTTTCTGGAACGCGACCGCAAAGGCACCGCTGATTTTGCTGCTACTGACTTTTTTTATCGCCGGTGCTGTGCTTGGTGTACTGGCCATGACGGGTACCGTTCTGCGTTATCGCCGAACGATGATCCGCCAGAAAAGAGAAAACGAGCAACAGCAAAAAGCGGCAGAGACGCTTGCACGGGTTCGCGCTCAGCCGCCCATGCCTGATGCCGTCATGGAGCGAATCGGCTTGTGATGACCCCATATCTCTCAATCGGATACCGCCATGGAATTTGAAGTCTGGTGGCTGCTGATCATTCCCCTCTGCTTTGGTTTGGGGTGGGTTGCGGCCCGCGTCGATATCCGTCACGTGATCGCCGAATCACGCAGCTTGCCTCGCAGCTATTACAAAGCGCTCAATGCTCTGCTGGATGAACAGCCCGATAAGGCGATTGATCTCTTTGTCGAGATCGCCCGCCTTGATCCCGAAACGGCTGAACTGCATTTCGCGTTGGGTAATCTGTTTCGCCGGCGCGGTGACATCGAGCGCGCTGTTCGGGTTCATCAGAATTTGCTGGCGCGCGCGGATTTGTCGCCCGAGCTGGCCAGCCAGGCTCGCTATGAACTGGGTCAGGACTATCTGAAAGCTGGCCTGCTGGACAGAGCCGAAGAAACCTTTGATCAGCTCGCCCAGTCGCAATACGGTGCACAGGCTCGCAGAGCCCTGCTGGAAATCTATCAGCGCGAAAAAGAATGGAAGCGGGCCATGCAGGCAGCACTCGCTTTGCAGGAATCCGGTGCCGGCGCCTATCAGAAAGAGATTGCGCAGTTTCATTGCGAGCTCGCGCAAGATGAACTGGTACACGCAAACCCGGATGTGGCGCTGGCGACGCTTGATAAAGCCCTGTCTTACGATCGCAATAATGTGCGAGCCATGATTCTGATCGGTGATTGTCTGCGCGCCAAGGAAGACGTTGAAGGCGCGCTGCTGGCTTGGCGTCGTGTGGAGCAGCAAAGTGCACCGCATGTGGCCCTGGTTGCGCAGCGACTCATGGATGGCTACCGCGCGGTAAATCGCGCGCGCGAGGGCTTGAATCTGCTCAAAGGCTATCTGGCTGAAGCCCCTTCGATTGATTTGCTGGAGGTCACCTTCAAGGCGGTACTGGAACTCGATGGTCCAGACAGTGCAAATCAGCTCGTGGGCGACGAATTGCGCAGAACGCCCACGCTCCTGGGCCTGGACAAGCTGATCGAGGCACGTCTGATGTACGCACCGCCCGAAGGCCGCGCAGAACTCTCTCTCATCAAGAGCCTCGTCGGCGGTTATGCGCAAAAGCTGGCGCGCTACCAATGCAATCACTGCGGATTCAAAGCCAAGCAGTTTTACTGGCAATGCCCCGGCTGCAGCCATTGGGAAAGCTACGCGCCGCGTCGTACCGAAGAACTGTCGGTGATGAGTTAAAAACTCCCCCACAAAACATCGCAGTCAGCGTTGATGTCCCTTGCAGGAGACGCACTGGATTTCAAGCCAGTAGCGCCCCGCGGGCGGACTGCATGCAGCCCGAGTTCCCTGCTACACCCTTGCCGTATTTGGTATTGCTGTCTGCGGCAGCTCACCTGGCTAACAACTGCGCCTTACATGCAAGTGGATTTTTCTGATTTGATACCGAAAAAATTCCGCTACGAGACCATCACTGCATCGTCAGATGCCGGTCAGCGAAAATCTGATCGAAGTTCGCTTCATGCGTATTAATCATAATTTTTTCAGTTAAGTTGCACTCATTCTTCGCGTTTAATCCGTATGCGACCAATAGGTTGGTCGTGATTATTCAATCTACTCATACGGAGAAACATAATGCTCAAGAAATTTTTCTTGCTGTTTGCGGGTATATTTTTTGTCGCGGCATCGGCCTGGGCTGTCGTCGAGATCAATACGGCAGATCAGGCCGCACTCGATGGCATTGCCGGCATTGGTCCGGCGACATCAAAAGCCATACTGGAGGAGCGCAAAAAGAACGGTAATTTCCGGGACTGGGCCGATCTTGAGAAGCGGGTACGCGGTATTGGTGAGAAAAATTCGGTCAAATTATCGGCAGCCGGTCTGGTGGTTAATGGGCAACCGCGCAATCCCGGGGCCACGGCCGCCAAACCGCCTGCCAAGTCTGCCAAAACGCCGTCTGAGCCTGCCAAGCCGGGCGACGCAAAAAACTGAGTCTTTGCGCGCTGCGTTGGCGGAGAGGCATGCCGATACCCCTTGCCGAACCGCTTCGCAACGCAGCCTGGGCTCAGCGATTAGAATGGCGGTCTCTACCTCTGAAGATGAGCTGATTCCGCCATGCATTACCTCGCCATTGAAGACCTGATCGGCAACACGCCCTTGGTGCAACTCAAGCGCCTACCGGGCGAGGACGCCCGGCAGCGCAACAACATCATCCTGGGCAAGATGGAGGGCAACAATCCGGCAGGATCCGTCAAGGATAGGCCGGCGATGTCCATGATCCGTCATGCCGAAGAGCGAGGCGATATCAAACCGGGCGATACGCTGATTGAGGCCACCAGCGGCAACACCGGGATTGCCCTGGCGATGGCCGCAGCGATGCGTGGTTTCAAGATGATTCTGCTGATGCCGGAAAATCTCAGCCTTGAACGTCGACAAAGCATGGCCGCTTATGGTGCCGAGATTATTCTGACGCCGAAGACGGGTGGTATGGAATATGCGCGCGATCTGGCCGAGCAAATGCAAAAAGAAGGTAAGGGCATCATCCTGGACCAGTTTGCCAATCCCGACAATCCTCGGGCACATTACGAGGGCACTGGACCGGAGGTCTGGCGTGATACCGAAGGTCGGGTGACTCACTTTGTCAGCGCGATGGGAACGACCGGCACCATTATGGGTGTTTCGAAGTTTTTGAAAGAAAAAAATCCGGATATCCGAATCATTGGCGCGCAACCCGAAGAGGGTTCCCAGATTCCTGGTATTCGCAAATGGCCTGAAGCTTATTTGCCAAAAATCTATGACCGCACTCGGGTCGATCAGGTTGAAAACGTCAGCCAGGCTGCCGCGGAGCAGATGGCGCGCCGAATGGCCGTGGAAGAGGGTATTTTTGCGGGCATTTCGGCGGCGGGTGCCTGCGAGGTTGCATTGCGTATTTCACAGACCACTGAAAATGCGGTGATCGTTTTTATTGTCTGTGACCGTGGTGATCGTTATCTGTCGACTGGCGTCTTTCCTGCATAGTGATTCATAAGGTAAACCGCACCAATGCAATCAATGCTCAATTTGGCATAAACGCTGGTGCGGTCGGCCGATGTATTTGCAAAACAGCGCTTTGAGGCAGACCGGGAATGCGCGGTTCAAGCGTTGTGTTTGGGTTTGAATTGTTTGTCACTGATACGGAATTTTTCTCTTCGGTCGCCCATCAGTACGCGCAATTCCCGTATGCTCAGATTGCTGACTTCATGCATGCGGATCAGCAGCGATGCGCCAACCGGTAAGCGCCGATGTCTGATTTTGCTGATCACCGGCGGTGCAACTTCCAGAGCACGCGACAACGCTGCATCATTCTTCAGATGCAGCTTCTCAATGAGCGAATCGAGCAGATTATTGGGATCATATGCCACCTGATCGGAGAGTCGATTGCTGTCTTGATTTTCAAACTGTGTTGTCATTTGAGTAGGCATTCCCTAGAGCGGATGGTGAATGAAACGCGCCGGTTGGTTGCATCAAGACATGCTGCCGTCCCCCAATGTTCCCGTCCAACCATTGCAGCCGATATTTATGATTTCTTATAGAAGCTCGTGCAAAATATTGCTGGTGGGTTTGGTCCTGTCTTGCCGTATCTTGGTACTGTCTGCGGCTTCCCTACCTTGCCAGCGCTTGCATCACGCATTTTGCTAGAGCTTCCTGATTTGCCCATAAGTTTCAGGCAGACCCGATAACAAAGTAAAATTTTTATAACCTTACGCCCTGTGAATCTATTGCTCTGATTGCGACGCTGAGATCTTATGATCGCCTGACTTGTGGGTTTTTAGCGAAACAAGTCGATGATCCATCTGAGATTCGCCTGCAAAGCCCCCAATTCCTGGCTGCCGGTCAATTTCTGAATTACAAGTTTATTGTAGTTAATATGAAAATGTTTCGTTTTGAGAATCCGCAAGTCGGCAAAGCAATTAGATTGCTCATTCGGGAAACGCATTCTTTTATCAGATGATTTTTTCTTGGCAAAGTTTCGGTACATTAGTGCGATTATGAGTACTCGAAAACGACCTATAACGTGCTGATCCCTACCTGAGTCAGAAAAAATCGATGATTGGCCATATTGATAAAACTACGGAGCATCGATATCGGTAAATCCTTCAGCAATCAAACAGAAGCATCCACGGTAGGGAAAGTTTATCTACTAAATTTCGCCGAGGCATGAATTCGGTCATTCAATGCATTCCACCCAGCAGTGCCTAAATTACGCAAGGTATCCAGATTTTTTTCAACCAGTTGTGCGGCTTCCGGTAATGCGGTCAATGCTGCATCAACACTGGATTCACGCAACAAATGTAGCATGGGCAGCGGAGAGCGATTGGTGCAATTGGTAATGTCATCGGCCGATGTGCCGGCAAACCGATATTCGGGATGAAAGCTCGCAATCTGCACCACTGCTTCAAGGCTGCTTTCTTCAAGAAAGTTCATTGTCCATCCGATGAATTCGTTGTATTCCTCGAAGTTTTGCAGTGCAAACGGATGAATAAGAAATGCCGTGTCTGTCTTTGCAGGATCAGCGTCCAGCAGTGCATCAATCGCCAAGACCAAGTCTTCCATCAATATGCTCTCATTTTCCGCGCGACTGACGTAGTAGGCAATTTGATTGTTGCGATGGACTGATTCAGCGAATGGACATAAATTCAATCCAAGCACGGCTTCTTCAAGCCACGCCCTTGTCAATGCAATGATCTGATCATCAGTCATGTCATTCCCCGACAGGGCAGCATGAGGCGGCAGAGAGGTCACAGGCGCTGGCGTTGTTGGCGGACTGCTTTACCCAGTTCGATCACAGTCATGGCATAAAAAAAACTGCGATTGTACTGAGCGATCGCGAAAAAATTGGTGGTGCCCAGCCAGTAGAGCGTTGGTCGCTCACCGTCTTGCAAATCAACCAGTCCATAGCCGATGGAGTCAGGGATGCCATCGTTGATGGTAATGCCCGCATACGCCAACTCCTCCCGCGTGAGATTCGCTTCGAGACTCCGACCTATCAAGCTTGGCCAGGTGGCCTCGGTCCTACTGGATACCTCGACCGGGAACACCAGCGGCTGATCCGCCTGCCAACCATGTTGTGACAGAAAACTGGCGATACTGCCAATGGCGTCGGCGGGCGAATTTCGAAGATCGACTTTGCCATCGCCATCAAAGTCCACCGCGAATCGCCGTATGCTGCCCGGCATGAATTGGGGCAAGCCTATGGCGCCAGCAAAAGATCCGTAAAAGCTCAGTGGATCCATGTCATTTTGTCGGGCCAGAAGAAATATTTGCTTGAGCTCATTGCGGAAGTATTGCATCCGAGCCTCGCGATTAGCAGTCGGCGGATATGCAAAAGCCAGTGTTGCCAACGCATCCACCACGCGGACATTTCCGGTCATTTTTCCGTACATCGTTTCTACGCCCAGAATACCCACGATGATCTCGGCAGGTACACCAAATGCCACTTCGGCACGTTTAAGAGATGCCTCATGCTTTTTCCAGAATGCTACCCCAGCGCGCAAGCGTGTCGGTTCAATGAACCGTTCCCGATAAACAGTCCAGTTTTTCAATTTGGTTGGTGGTGGCGGATTGATGAGCTTAACCACATTGTCGAGATAGTGAACTTTAGAAAATTGCGCCTTGAGCGTTTCGCGCTCCAAGCCATGCTGTTCGCTCAGTTCGTCGATCAGCTCGGCCACGCTGCGCCATTGCGTAAAGTTGGTGAACTCTGGCTCATCGGCCTGCCTTGATTCATGGATCGGTTTGGATCTGTTCGTCTTGCCTGGCTTTGCTGCCTCGGCATGCAGTGGCGTGCCCAGAATCGACAGGACAAGTAAGGAAAACAGGCAAGAGACAAATCGGAGATTTTTCATCGAAGGACGGGTGCAAAGCAACAAAAAGGCGGGTCCAAGTATAGTCGATAAGCCGGCGGAGACTGGTGGTACCAAGATGCGTCGTGCATAATAAAGCGGTACAGCGCCACTGCTGAATGAGTCTCAGCCCATGTCCACTGCCTACTTCTCTCATACGGATTGCCTGCTGCATGACATGGGTGAATGGCACCCCGAGTCGCCGGCGCGACTGCATGCGATCGAGGATCAGCTCATTGCCAGTGGTCTGTCCGGGCTTATCGCGCGTCGGGATGCACCGCTTGCTGCCATTGAAGATATTCGGCGCGTGCATTCGGAAGCAGTGGTGGAAAAGATCCAGCGCCATCTGCCGGCTTCGGACGACACAGGCCACTTCGCGCTCGACGCAGACACACTGATCAATGCGCACAGTTGGCAGGCAGCCTTGCGCGCTGCAGGTGCGGCGGTCGCGGCGACCGATGCGGTGATTGCTGGCGAGTTCAGTACCGCATTCTGTGCGGTGCGTCCGCCCGGCCATCACGCCACACCGGACGCCTCCATGGGCTTTTGCCTGTTCAATAACGTGGCGATTGCAATCCGTCACGCGCTAGCAGTGCATGGCCTGTCGCGCGTGGCGGTAGTCGATTTCGATGTCCATCACGGTAATGGCACCGAGGCAGCTTTTCTCAATGATCCACGCGTACTGATGGTCAGTTTTTTTCAGTCGCCCTTGTATCCCTACAGTGGCGAGTAACCTGATGGCGAGCGGCCCTCGAATCTGGTGAATATTCCCGTGCCTGCCTACGCGCGTGGTGATCGGGTGCGCGAGCTAGTCCAGCAAGAATGGCTTCCCGCTTTGCACGCGCACCGGCCAGAGATGATCTTCATCTCCGCCGGCTTCGATGCGCATCGTGAGGATGAGCTGGCCTCCATGGGGCTCATCGAATCCGACTATGCCTGGATCACGCGACAGCTGGTGGCGGTGGCAGCGCAGCATGCCGAGGGACGCATCGTCAGCTGCCTTGAGGGCGGCTACCATTTGTCGGCGCTGGGTCGCAGCGTTATAGCGCATCTGAAAGCACTGGCGGGTTTGGAAAACGATTGAGGTGCATAAGCTTCTCAGTCTTTGGATTGATCGAAGTTTTCCTTCGCCTGCCTAGTGAGCATTTCTTTTGTTCATAGCCGAACGGATGTATTCTTCAGCCACTGAGTCCCCTGAATTCCTGGCGAGCGCTAACGCAGAAGAAAAATTAAAATCCCCGCCGCTGAGATCCATGCCCTTTTTCATGAGATATTTGCTCATATTCTTGTCTCTATTCTTCAAGACATAGTGAAATACCGTATGTCCCTCATTATTTTGTGCGTTGATATTGGCACCTGATTCAATTAGCGTCCTGAGGAGTTTGGTATTTTGTTTATATGTTGCCAGCATCAGTGGCGTGGCGCCAGATTCATTTGGCTTGTCAATTTCGGATATTTGGCTCGTTGCAGCACAATGCGCTATCAGCATCATCGCGATTTCATCATGAGATTGAAGAATTGCTGTACGTAGCAGAAGAGCCAAACCGGGAAAATTTTTGCTTTCCCTGGATTCGCTCGCAAGCAGTAATTTCATGATTGAGGCATTGCCGATAAAGACAGCCTGTTCGAGAAGATGAATTCCTTTTGAATTCAGGATATGCGGGTTCGCTCCAGCTGCAAGCAGTCTTTTTACGATCTCAATGTTATTTTTTTTAATCGCAATTTCTAGTGGAGTCGAATTATGCTTGTTTCTTTGATTCAGCAGGTCTGCTGTTGATGTATTTTTCTCATTAGAAGAATTAGTGGTGAGCTTGCTCGGTATTCCTCGTTTCAAAAGCAGCTCTATGATCTCGAGATTGTTCTGACGGCAGGCGAGATGATAGACGGTATTCAAATTGGTATCTCTTTGGTCAAAATCGGAAACCTGATTGATCAATAGTTCGATGAGTTCCTTATTTCTCGACTTGATCGCTGCCATCAGTGCAGTTTTTTTCCCGGAATCTGAGATAGAGAATTCGGGTGATTCGAATACGCGCCTGACTACTTTCGGATTGCCGTCCTCGCAGGCAGCGATGAGGAAGCGCGTTGACTTTTCTTCTCCGATTGGATTCGGAAACAGATTATGCTCTTTGCAAAATAAAAACTTTTGCTCAGAATCATTATGTGCGAGTAATTCCACCAGAAAGAGCGGCATGTTCGCAGACTCATAGGATTTCAACCAGGGAACACGATTGGGAACAATGTGAAACAAAATTCTGTTTTTTGCATTTTCACTCATCTTTCCAATAGCGCGATATTTCGGGTCATGAATGTCCAGGATATCCAGAAAATCATTCATGGAGCGATGACGGAATGAATATTCAATCAATGTTTTTGGATTTTTATGACCTTTGCATGCGCCATAACTATTTGTGGTGGTAGTAGTAGTAGTGGTAGTGGTAGTGCTGATGGTGGCGGTAGTAGTAGTTGTGGTGGATCGAGGTGTGATCAGTTTATGATTTTTGTGTATTCCTTGACCTACAATTGACATTTCTTGCGTTACATAATGTTCCATATGCTGCCAGATTTCTTCCGGACGCGGCATTCCGCCGCAAATCTTTTTGTGGATGGTCACAAAACGCAATACTTCTTTCGCCTGTAGGATGCTTTCTTTTGATCCGATTGGGCTGGCGCCGGAATAGTTAATCACATAGCCATCTGCGTTCGCCAGATCTTCTGAGTAGTAGCCGGTATTGCATCCGAGATTATGAAAGCTCGGTTTTTCACTCCCAGGAAAAAAAGACCAGACAAACTGATAGACTTCATCAGTGCGAATACGAAGATTAGATTCAATACCTTTAATTGAAAAAAATAAATTGTCATTGTCTGCATAAGTATGAAAATTCATGAAGATAATGGTATCGCTGCCGATCTCTCCGGATTTTATTTTTTCTTCCAATACATTCAGAAATACTTCCGCCTTTGGTATTGTTGAGTTGGTGTTGCATGATGAAAATCCCATTTTGCTTATTTTCAGTCCGTCCACAGAAAAATGATCGATTAAGTCATTAATTCTTTCCTTTCGTTTTTTATCCAGACCGTCGTATAAAAATATGGCGTGAGATGATTTTCGATCTGAATTCTTTTCTTGGAAATCATTGATTTCTCTGATCTCGTTAATGGCAATGTAGCGGGTCGCCATGGTGTCTTTTGGAGATGGCTGCATTTTTTCCTCGGGAATTTAGGTGGTTGGTTTAATTGATCGATCATCAAACATTTCTTTTTTGAATTTAAGTGTCCAAATGGTTCATAAAGTTTCTTTAAATCCAGATTTTTTATTTTCAAAATTTTCGTTGAGCAATTTTTCGGGGAATGATGGCGCCTGCACCCATTGATGGTTCAATGTGTTTCAAAGGGTTTCAAGATGGAAAAAGTGACTTGCGCAGTTTTCTGGTGCGCATGGGGATGGATGGAGAGCCCGAAAGCGGTATGGGTTTTCGATAACCCGTCGGTTTTGTGGATTTCCGGACGGTGGGTATTGCTGATATCGTCGAGTAGCGTCTTGCTGTTATGCCAAGACTACAAGGAGATGGGAAGTAGCGCTTGTTCGCTCCCGGCTCAGGGGTAGTGTTTCCTGCAGGGGTATTCAGGGTCGTGATGTCTGGGTACGAGGGTTGGCCCGGTTAGAATACGAGCTTCAATCAGCTCTCGCAGTTACGCCATGTCCATCCAGTGGTTCCCCGGTCACATGAACGCCGCGCGCAAGAAAGCTGCGGAATCCATGGAAAAAGTCGACCTCGTCATCGAGGTGCTGGATGCGCGTGTGCCCCAGGCCAGCAGCAATCCCATGATCGAGTCACTGCGCCGCGCTCGCCAGCGGCCTTGCCTGAAGCTCTTGAACAAGAGTGATTTGTCGGACCCCGGGGCTACCCGTGACTGGATTGCCCATTATGCGAAGCAGCCGCAAGTCCATGCGGTGGCGATCTCCTGCCGCAAGCCTGCCGATGTCGCGAAAATTCCTGCGCTGGCCCTGAGGCTGGTGCCCCACCGTGGTACCAATCTGAAGCCATTGCGCGTGATGATCATGGGTATTCCTAACGTCGGCAAATCGACGCTCATGAATGCGCTGCTCAAGAAACGAGTCGCCAAGGTGGGTGATGAGCCGGCGGTGACCAAATCTCAGCAGCGCCTTTATCTGGGCAACAATATCGTGCTGATTGATACGCCGGGACTGATGTGGCCAAAGATTGAGCATCCCACCGACGGCTTGATGCTCGCTGCGAGCCATGCGATTGGTGTCAATGCCATCATTGAGGAAGAAATCGCGACGTTTCTGGCAGGCTTGCTGCTCGAACGTTATCCGAGTTTACTGGTGGCGCGCTATGGCGTCGCGCTGGAGAACCTCGACGCGGTCGGCGTGATTGAGCATATCGCGGTGCGCCGGGCCTACCGGCTAAAAGGGGGCGCGCCCGACTTTGAAAAAGCAGCGCATACTTTGTTACAAGATTACCGCAGCGGCGCGCTCGGGCGCATCAGCCTAGAAACACCTGCCAACCGGATCGCGCTGCTCGAAAGTTATCAGCCGCCACCGTCACTGGCTGAGCCACAAGAAGTCCACGCCGACGACGAATCGGATTGAAAAAATAAAACTGATGGGAGGCATCATGACGCAGAACGCAATCAATTCTGATATCCCGTATGTGTTGCATGAACGTGATGGCGGTATCGTCAAGCTCACGCTCAATCGGGGCGAAAAATTCAACCCGCTGTCCGAAGGAATGCTCACCTCACTGCAGGCCGAGCTGGACGCCATAGCGAAGGACGCTACCGCTCGTGTGGTCATACTGGCTGCCAACGGCAAAGCTTTCTGCGCTGGTCATGATCTCAAGCAGATGCGTGCTTCACCATCGGCCGCCTACTATAAAAAATTATTTGATCAATGTAGCAAAATGATGCTGACGGTTCAGCAGATGCCCCAGCCTGTCATCGCGCGTGTACAGGGCATCGCTGCTGCTGCCGGTTGTCAGCTGGTGGCGATGTGCGATCTTGCGGTCGCATCACAGGAAGCAAAATTCGCTGTCTCCGGTATCAATTACGGTTTGTTCTGCTCCACGCCTTCGGTCGGCTTGTCGCGCAATATGGGACGCAAGCAGGCAATGGAAATGCTGCTCACCGGAGAATTCATCGATGCGCAAGCAGCACTTGAACGTGGACTGATCAATCGTGTCGTGCCACTGCAGGAGTTGGATCAGACTATCTCGGCACTGACCGACAGTATTCTGGCCAAGCCAGCAGTATCCATTGCGATGGGCAAGCAGCTGTTTTACCGGCAGCTTGAAATGGGAATTTCGGCGGCCTACCAGTTGGCCGGTGAAACCATGGCGTGCAATATGATGGATGAGGCTGCACTCGAGGGCGTGCAGGCCTTCATCGAGAAGCGCTCGCCGGCATGGCGCTAGCGAGCATTTATCTCATTGACGTTCGAATACGGTATTCGCTGAAGTTTGATTAGCCTGAAAACGCGGGTACCTGATCAGGGCCTCCCGCGTTAACCAAGGTGCTAGCTTAGCAAAGCAGATATCCGTTCTGGATTTTCGCAGACAAATGAGTGGCGCTCTCGGCGCAGTAATACGTAGGCCATGGACCACCATTGTCTTTGAATTGCGTTCTATCGACATCTTGTGGCGATAAAAACGTTAGCTGACGCCCTTCGGGGATGATGATCTCCATTTGATCTCGAGATGTCACGTCATTGAAAAGATGAATCTTGATTCCCCGGCTGTGTACGAAGGTGAGTTGCATATCTCGGGTCGACCAGATATTACTGCTGCTCGCATAGTTTTTCTCACGCCGGGAAGTCGCTGAGATACCGTGGGCACAATGTAGCGGCATGCCAGCTTGCATGCAACTCAGCCTGAAATTTCCTGCGGGATTGGCGATGGACAGGCCTTTGTATGCCGATCCCTCATAACAAAACGCCGGATAATTTTCGAGGATTCGCAGTGCTTCGCAAAAAGGCTCATATAGTGAGGCCGTTATTTTTGCCAGCGTATCAACACCGTAGTAGTGCCATAGGCGTGCCGAATTGTTGGTGGCATTAAAGCTGCCTGAACTTGAATTTGCATAATCCAGTAATGCAAGGCAGTGTGCCATGCTTAGTTGTGGTGCAATACTCAATCCCTTTTGTGCTGCATGCTGCTTTTCGCTGACATTCAGCGTGATGCCGAGTTGGTGAAAGGTTTTCTCGCTAATGACTTCACTCAGAGCCTTTCTGTCTTCGGCATTCATGCTAAACCAGCTCTCTCGAAAGTCATGGATCAGCGCGTCTCGGTGACTTGGATGGATGGCGACTTCCAGGCTCACTCCTGGAATACTGACGTCATAGTGGGCAAAGAATTGATCCATAGATGACAAACTTTCGATCAGTTGCCAGGCCTGTGCCCGAAGTTTTGCCTCGGGCGAGTTGTCCGGCATCGTGACATCAGGAACGGCTTGGTAAGCCGTCATCGTTTCTTCATAAATGGCGTGCCGGTAGTGATCATCAATGACTGCGATCTCGTCTTTTGATCGAGCACTGATTTTTACCTGTCTCAGTGCTTTTGAACAATCCATGGTGAGTTGCCCGAGTCGCGATCTTGTTGGTGCTGTTTTGCAAAGCTGACGCGTTTGTCTAGCGATAACATTGGATAACATGTCCCCTCCCGTTTTGGTTGGATAATTGAATTATTGTTTATCGGACAATCTGTTCAATCAAAATCATCCGACTGTGCGGTAAGTGACTAATGCAATCATTAGTTCGATGAATCGAGCAGTGCAACATTGAGCGAACACAAAGTGCTTTTTATTTGAATACGGAGAGTTCTTTAATCGATTTTCGGTACGATTAAAGAACGATGAAAAAATTTTCTGGACGAGAGGTTTAAGCGAGGTCTTGCATTGTTGAGACGGGTCAGCCTGTTGATTCATTGAGAACGACATTGCTTCCGAAGCGCATGATTCTTGAGGATGTGTCGGCGTTACTGAAGTCGGGTGTGGGGAGCAGAGACAATCGATTCAAAGCGGACATAAAAAAACCCCGCAGTTCGCACTGCGGGGTTTTTGATGTGGATAACAGCAAAATTACATCATGCCGTCCATGCCACCCATACCGCCCATACCACCCATGCCGCCCATACCACCACCGGCTGGTTTGTCTTCAGGCAGTTCCGATACCATCGCATCGGTGGTCAGCATCAGCGAAGCGATCGAAGCCGCGTTTTGCAGAGCAGAACGTGTGACCTTGGCTGGATCCAGAACACCCATTTCAACCATGTCGCCATAGGTGCCGTTGGCAGCGTTGTAACCGTAGTTACCTTTACCTTCGAGTACTTTGTTAACCACGACCGACGCTTCTTCGCCAGCGTTGCTGACGATCATGCGCAGTGGCTCTTCCATGGCGCGCAGAACAATCTTGATGCCTGCTTCCTGATCAGGATTGTCACCCTTCACCTTGATGTTGGCACGTGCGCGCAGCAGCGCAACGCCACCGCCAGGAACGATACCCTCTTCAACCGCTGCACGGGTTGCGTGCAGTGCGTCTTCCACGCGAGCTTTCTTTTCCTTCATTTCGACTTCAGTCGCAGCGCCGACCTTGATCACAGCGACACCGCCGGAGAGCTTGGCAACACGCTCTTGCAGTTTCTCGCGGTCGTAGTCTGAAGTCGCTTCTTCGATCTGAACACGGATCTGCTTGCAGCGTGCCTGAATTGCATCGGCCTTGCCTGCGCCGTCGATCACGGTGGTGTTTTCCTTGCCGATTTCGATGCGCTTTGCAGAACCGAGGTCGTTCAGCGTGGCTTTTTCCAGCGTCAGGCCAACTTCTTCAGCGATCACCTGGCCACCGGTCAGGATGGCGATGTCTTCCAGCATCGCTTTGCGGCGATCACCAAAGCCAGGCGCTTTCACTGCGCAGGTTTTCAGAATGCCGCGAATGTTATTGACCACCAGGGTTGCCAGTGCTTCGCCTTCGATATCTTCGGCGATGATCAGCAGCGGACGGCCTGCCTTGGCAACTTGCTCCAGTACGGGCAGCAGATCGCGGATGTTCGAGATCTTCTTGTCGCACAGCAGGATGAAGGGGTTGTCGAGCAGTGCAACCTGCTTGTCAGGATTGTTGATGAAGTAAGGGGACAGATAGCCGCGGTCAAACTGCATGCCCTCGACGATATCGAGTTCATCGTGCAGCGACTTGCCGTCTTCCACGGTGATGACGCCTTCCTTGCCGACTTTTTCCATCGCTTCAGCGATACGATCGCCGATCGACTGATCCGAGTTCGCCGAAATCGCGCCAACCTGGGCGATTTCTTTGGTGCCATTGCAAGGCTTGGAAATCTTCTGCAGTTCTTCAACGGTTGCGGCTACCGCTTTGTCGATGCCGCGCTTCAGGTCCATGGGGTTCATGCCAGCGGCGACATACTTCATGCCTTCGCGAACAATCGCCTGTGCCAGAACGGTCGCTGTGGTGGTGCCGTCACCGGCGTTGTCGGAAGTGCGGGAAGCGACTTCCTTGACCATCTGCGCGCCCATGTTCATGAGCTTGTCTTTGAGTTCGATTTCTTTTGCAACCGATACGCCGTCCTTGGTCACGGTAGGCGAGCCGAATGAACGCTCGAGAACGACGTTACGGCCTTTCGGGCCGAGGGTGACCTTGACTGCGTTGGCCAGAATGTTAACGCCCTCGACCATCTTGGCCCGGGCGAGGTCGCCGAAAACTACATCTTTAGCTGCCATGTTGATACTCCTTCAGATATTTCAGATTCAAACCGGGTAGGTGCCGGTTGCTTGAGTGGCTGTTTGCCGATTGTCTTTACTGCACGATGGCCATAATGTCGTCCTCGCGCATGACGAGAACTTCCTTCCCGTCGACTTTCACGGCTTGACCGGAATACTTGCCAAAAAGTACTTTGTCGCCGACTTTCACATCCAGCGGACGGACTTTTCCGTCTTCCAGGATCTTGCCGTTGCCGACTGCGACAACTTTGCCCTGATCCGGTTTCTCGGCAGCTGCATCTGGCAGAACGATGCCGGAGGCGGTTTTGGTTTCCTGTTCGAGACGCTCGACGATGACGCGGTCGTGCAAAGGACGAAGGCTCATAAATACTCCTTAAAAACAATGGGTTACGTTTATTGATGACCCAACTGTCAGAGACTGGCTGACCGTCGGAACCTGCTTTTTGAAATCTTGATGGCAGCATTGTTAGCACTCTCCATCAGCGAGTGCTAAGTATAAGGACGGGTGAGCGCTTTTTCAAGAACCATTCGCGAAAACTTCAGTCGAAGGGGGTCGTTAAATGACTTGATTGATAATTCGCAGTCATGGATTCTGTTCGCGAGTCCAAGCGCGAAAGCGGGGTGTGATATCAAATTAAAAACGTATCGGTTCCAGTAATCACGAAAGCCGCCGTAAAATCCGCTGAAACCAAACAGGATCACTTTGATGAGCGCCATCGAGACATTAATCATTCCCCGCACCCGCGATCTCGGTGATGGGTTCGAGGTTCGCCGTGCCCTACCCGCTGTTGAGCGGCGCATGGTGGGGCCCTTCGTGTTTCTGGATCAGATGGGGCCCAATGTTCTCAAGCCCGGCATCGGCCTGGATGTCCGTCCGCATCCTCATATCGGTCTGGCCACCGTGACCTGGTTGTTCGAGGGCGAAATCCTGCATCGCGACAGTCTGGGCACGGTGCAGGCGATACGGCCCGGGGAAGTCAACTGGATGACCGCGGGACGAGGCATCGTGCATTCCGAGCGCAGCGATCACCACCAGCGCAGTTCGCTCTCGTCACTGTATGGTCTGCAATGCTGGGTGGCGCTGCCACAGGCGGATGAAGCGTGCGAACCTGACTTCACTCACCTCAAAGCCGATGAATTACCCGTGGCCGAGCGCGATGGCGCGCAGCTGATCATGATTGCCGGCAGTTTTCTCGGTTTGCACTCACCACTGCCCACGCGCTCGCCTTTGTTTTATGCACAACTGCGTTTGTCTGCTGGCGCAAGTCATCTCATACCAGCCGAGTACGAAGAACAGGCTATTTATATTGTGAGCGGCGATCTGGATTTGGGCAGCGACGGTAGCTTTGGTGCAGGCCAGCTACTGGTACTGAAACCGCATCATCCGCTGACAGTCACCGCAGGCAGCTCAGGTGCGAAGCTCATGCTGCTCGGCGGCGATTCCATGGACGGACCACGACATCTGGTGTGGAATTTTGTCTCGAGCAGCGGAGAGCGCGTAGAGCAGGCCAAGCGCGATTGGATAGCACAGCGCTTTGCCCCCGTGCCGGAAGAGACTGAATGGATTCCCTTGCCGGACAATTTGAAGCCTGCCGATTACCCTTGATTGTTTGCGGACTGCGACGGCTGTGCTTTGAAGTGCTGCCACACCAGATTGGCCGCGCACAAATCTTCGATGGCCGTGCCCACTGATTTGAATAGCGTGATTTCCTGCGCATTGCTGCGCCCGGTATGACGGCCATTGGCCAGGTCGGCCAGTTCGGCGAGCACCGATGCACGCGTAATCAAACCTGCTTGCAGGGGCTGCACCAAATCGCCGGCCTCGGCCAATGCGCCATCGAAGGTATCGACAAACAAGCGCGCTTTGGACATCAGCTCGTCATCTGCTTCGCGCATGTCCGGTTTGAAGCCACCCACCAGATCAATATGCGTGCCCGGCTGCACAGAGGCCGATTGCAGCAAAGCCTGTCGGCTGGTGGTGGCGCAGCTGATCAGGTCAGCAGTCATTGAGGCTGTTTCAAGATCTTCTGCGACATCGATCGCAACCGAAGCCGGCAATCCCAGCGCCTTAATTTTTTCGATAGTGAGTTGCGACTTCTGCAGATCGCGTCCCCATACCGTGACACGACGAATATCCCGCACCGCACAGTGCGCCACAGCCATGTAGGGGGCCAGTTGTCCGGTGCCGACGATCAGCAGCTGCTCACTGTCGGGTCGCGACAAGTAGGTCGAAGCGAGCGCGGAGGCTGCCGCCGTGCGGCGCAGCGTGAGCTCCTCGCCATCCATCAGTGCCAATGGCGTACCTGTCGCCGTGTCGAGCAAAATAAACAGTGCCTGCACGGTGGGCAGTTGACGTGTCTGGTTCTCGGGCACCACGGTCACCAGTTTCACGCCCAGATGCGCATTGGCCTGCCACACAGGCATCAGCAGCAGGGTGGATGATCCGGTGTCCGACAAGGGATGGACATGCCGGCGCGGCGCTTGTGCGGTATCGCGAAATGCCTCACGCATGGCCGATATCAGCGCCGCGCAGGGTAGCGCCTCTTGAATCTGTTCGCTGCTGAAAAAAGGAATCATGGGCGCGGCAGTGTGGATGTCGATGCGCGAGACTACGCAATCATCGCCGCCGCGTCAAACGCTGGTGAGCCGCCGCCGGGCGCGTGGGATAATCACCAGCGCTTTATCTCATTACTACAAGAACTCAATCGACGCCATGTCAAAATCTCCGAGACATTTTTTTTGCCTGCCCCTGCTGATCTGGTCGCTGATGCTGATGGCCGGCTGTCCGGCGCATGCAACCAACGAAGCCAAAGCGAATCACAACCTGCCACCTGTTTTCGCGCAGGCGCTGAAAAAAGCCGGGGTGCCGGAAAACGCGGTCGCCGTTGATATACGCCGCGTGCTCAGTGGCGAGACCCTGGTCGCGCATAACAATCAGGCGATCTTCCGTCCCGCATCCATTATGAAGCTGCTGACGACGCAGGCAGCGTTGGAATTGTTGGGTCCGAATTATCGCTGGATCACACGCGTGCATATCGATGGTGTACAGCGTGGCGATGTGCTGCAGGGTGATCTGATTATTGAAGGCAGTGGTGATCCGCGTTTTGCATATGAAGACTTGTGGCGACTCTTGCGTCAAGTGCGCGCGACTGGCATACGCGAAATTCGCGGTGCCTTGGTGATTGACCGCAGTCTCTTTCAGCGCTTGCCTGACGATACGCCGCCTTTCGATGGTCAGGCCAATCGCGCTTACAACGCTTTGCCGGATGCCTTGCTGCTGGATGCCAAGGCCTTGCAAGTCAAGCTGACACCCGAGACAGGCAATGCGCGTGCGCTGTTTTCCATCGAGCCGCCGATGGCTGATTTTGTGGTCGAGCCGCCTGCGATCGGTCAGGGTGAATGCGGTGATCTGCGGACTATGCTCAAGCCTGAACTGAATGGCAAGACCCTGCGGTTTGGTGGCAGCTATCCTGTCTCTTGCGGACAGAAAGTCTTGTCACTGCATCTGCACACACTCAATCACGCGCAGTATTTCGATGCCGTGTTCAGGCAGCTATGGAGTGAAATCGGTGGCACCATCACCGGACCAACACGCGAAGCGCGTGTGCCTGCGAGTGCAAAAGAAATCCTTCAGTGGTCATCTGTCACCCTCGGTCAGTCCATTCGTGACATTAACAAGTACAGCAACAATGTCATGGCCCGGAATTTATTATTGTCAGTCGTGGCCGAGCGCGGCGGTGCTCCTGCCACCGCGACGGCGGCGAGTACAAAGGTACTTGGCTGGATGTCTTCCAGCGGTGTTGATACCACGGGCGTGGTGCTCGACAATGGTTCAGGGCTTTCAAAAGAAGAGCGTATTTCTGCACTGACGCTGGCACGCTTGCTGCAGCGTGCATGGCAGACGTCAACCATGCCGGAGTTCATGGCATCGCTGCCACTCGCTGGCGTGGACGGCACCATGAGCCGCCGTCTCTCTGATCGCACGGTCAAGGCCAATGCGCATATCAAGACCGGCAGTCTGGGTGATGTAATGAGTATTGCTGGATATGTGACCACCAAATCCGGCAAGCGTGTCGTCGTCGTCTGCATGGTCAATCATGCGAACGCGGGTGCTATGCGCCCGGGTTTTGATCAGCTGCTGCAGTGGGTCTACGACACTAGCGATTAATCAGGTAGACAATCGTGTTGATGAGTCCAGCGAAGATAACTGCGCACTGCCAGAGTAAAAATGGATCCCGGCCTGCGCCGGGATGACCGTGGAAATGTTACGGTCGTCTCAACAACTACCGTCATCCCGGCGAATGGTGTAGCGGGGGTTTCATGCAGCGTGCTGCATGCCCGCGGAACGGCACTGGCTTGCAAGCCAGTGCGCGCCCTGCAAGGGGGGATCCAGTGTCTTTCATTGCACATCAGCCGATTTAAAAAATAAAAAACGACGTGAAACCACACGGCAAGCATCCTCAGTTTTGTTGCACCGGCCGAGGCTTGAATAGCACCGTCGACATCGCCCCCAGAATCAGCAGCATGGCGACATAGTCTTGCCAGTGCGGCACTTCACCCAGTATCCAGGCACCTGAAAAAGTCCCCAGCACCGGAATGAACATCACCGACAAGCTGGAGGCGACCGGTGGCAGTATGCGCGCCAGTCGGAACCACACGACGTGCGCGAAACCGAAAATAATCGCCGAGTTGTAAATGATGGCGGCCCATTCGATTAAATTAGGCATGCGGATGGCGGGATACTCGAAAATCAGCGCCAGCATTGCCATGATGGTCGTTGTGAGTGACAGCATCCAGAAGGTGAGGGAGATCGTTGGCATATCCAGCTGAGTACGTTTCATCAGCACGGTACCGAAGCCCCATCCCGCTGCGGCGATCAGTGCCAGCACCGTACCCAATGGCTGGCCCGATAGTCGCGAAAATTCACTCGAGAGCAGCAGCAGGGCGCCACTCATCGCCAGCGCAATACCGACCAACGCAGACCGGCTGATGCGATCGCCAAAAAAAATCAGACCGGAGAGCACGGCCCAGGCCGGCATGGTGTAACCCAGAATCGCTGCGCGACCCGAAGACAATAATTTCACGCCAATGATGATCATCGAATGCCAGATCAGCATATTGGGTATGGCCAGACGAATGACTGTCATCCTGGCACCGGCAGGGATTGCGAGCGATGCGCCCTGCGCGCGTGCCGCCAGCCAGATCACGGCCAGCCCACCCACCATGCTGATCGTGCGAAATGTCAGTGGCGGGAATTCGCGTACACCGATTTTCATTACGGGCCAGTTCAGTCCCCAGAACAGGGTCAGCAGGGCCAGCAGCACCAGATCTTTGCGGGAAAGTTGCGTCATGGGGCGAGACAATAGCATGACAGGCTACAATCACGCCTTCGTCTACCACAGCTGCCAATTAGCGTGAAATTCACTGACAAACTCGCTGCCGCCATCCGAGCTAATGATTCTCTGCTGTGCGTCGGCCTTGATCCAGATATCCAGCGGTTTCCTGACGCGTTGCATGGGAAGCGTGACGCCATCTTTATTTTCTGCAAGGCGATCATTGATGCCACCGCTGCGACCGCCTGCGCGTTCAAGCCGCAAATTGCCTACTTTGCGGCGATGGCCGCGGAAGATCAGTTGCAGGCGATTTGTGATTATCTGAAAACGCAGTATCCGCAGATACCCATCGTGCTCGATGCCAAGCGCGGTGACATCGGTGCCACCGCCGAACAATATGCGCGTGAGGCTTTCGAGCGCTATGGCGCTGATGCCGTCACCGTCAATCCTTACATGGGTTTTGATTCTGTGGAGCCCTATCTGGAACGGCAGGATC
The DNA here is from genome assembly GCA_027490465.1 of Oxalobacteraceae bacterium. Classification (GTDB taxonomy): domain Bacteria; phylum Pseudomonadota; class Gammaproteobacteria; order Burkholderiales; family Burkholderiaceae_D; genus Pernthalerella. The sequence goes on along the minus strand of JAIXXZ010000035.1, from coordinate 42,111 downwards.
GTGGTGTCATCGTCTTGTGTCGCACGTCCAATCCCGGTGGTTCGGATCTGCAGTTTTTGAATGTTGACGGACAGCCGCTATATCAGCACGTCGCAAGACAGGTCGCCACCAAGTGGAATCGTCACGGGCAATGCGGTTTGGTGGTCGGTGCAACCTTCCCGCAAGAACTCGCCGAGGTACGCGCCATCGTCGGTGATATGCCTCTGCTGGTGCCGGGTATTGGCGCGCAGGGTGGTGACATCAAATCGACTGTTGAGGCCGGGCAAACCATCGACGGTACTGGAATGATGATCAATTCCTCGCGTGCGATTCTGTATGCGACTCCCGAGGGCAATGAAGATTTTGCGATGGCCGCAGCACGCGTTGCGCGCGAGACGCGAGATGCAGTGAATGAGTTTCGTCGCGCTCGTTGATATTGCCTGTCGAGCCAAGCTGAAGCTTTCAAGTCGCTTTCAGTTTTTGGATGAAGTCCCAGCATAGGCTCACGACTGATCGGAACAATGTAAAGGCCATCGGCGGAAACGGTGGCAGATGCCAGTAGCTCGGAATCCAACCCACAGCGTCAACTTATCGCTATCGCTAGCATCATCGTCGCCAACGAATGCAGCCCGTGTTCAAATCCTCATCGCGCTCACCGATCATCGGCTGCTGATCTGCGATAGATTCTCCGAGGTGTAAATCTTATCCAGAAATATTTTCATGCGGGTCTTTTTTCACCGCTTCTCTTACGGAAAGACGCTTGAAAAATTTTTTTGGAGTCAGCATAGATTTCTAAAATTTCGTTACTGAAAATTTAAAGCGCATCTATCCATTTGATTTTTGGGCTCAGCACGATGAGCTTTCAGTTCTTCGTATCGAATTTGGCTTGGTAGCTTGGATGTCATGGCAACAGCTGGGTAAGGTGCTTCGTTGTTGATGAAATGGTACAGCTGCACTCTGTCGCCTGCGCGGCCATCAGTGGTCTGCATCACCTGGCGGTTGCTACTGGCACCGGTCGCGGTACGCATTGCCGTGCGCAGCGCACGTTAGGGACCGATATGCTCTCGTTGCGACTGCTGGAACAAAAATGGAAGTTTGGACACCAAACAGGCAAGTTTTCAGTCAACAAAGGAGTCCTGCATGTCACAAGCTACTTCCCGCTCACGCCCCGACGCACCAGCCACTGTTTTGAGGAAGCCGCACATTAGCTATTATGATGACCACGTCACTATCCGCGTGCCGACTGGTCAATGGAATGAAGCGCTCCAAGACTCGGCGCGATCTGCGAACATAGCGCATGACCCAATAGCGGTAGCCGAACTGATTGCAAGCGAACGTTCTCAATCGACGGTCAACCGGGATGCTGCCACAGTATCACGTCCGGTTTTACATTCGGATCCGCGTGATGCAATCCCCCTAACCTATTGTGACAAGACGCGCCGGATTATTGCGCTGGTCGGATTCGTCGTTAGTTCCGCGACGATCCTCGGCGTACATTTGGCCTCCGTTACCGATCGTGTGCCTGGCTTTCAGCCACTTACGTTATCTGGTCTGGGACCCGTGAACGAGTATCGCTCTCCAGCGGAAAATAGATCATACGATTTGCTTTGGATTGGCATGATTTACGGCGGATTGATTTATGTGGTCGTGCTTTCCGCAGTGTATTCTTGTTATTGCCTGTACTCCTGAAATAGTACGAAGTTAAAATGGAGTCTGCTTCACAGCGAGGCAGGCATGAAGAACCGATTTACCGAAGAACAGATCATTGGGGTACTCAAGGAGGCAGAAGCCGGCGGCAAGATCGCCGCCCTTTGCCGCAAGCATGGCATCAGCGATGCCTTACATTTTTTGATCAAACATGAAGGACTAATCAACATGAGCCCCTCGAACAGCCTGAGCCCCCCGAACAACATGGACGGCACCCCAGCGGTCCAACGGCCCTCCCATCCACAACCTCAGGCTCAGCATGCCGAGGATAAGAAAAAAAGTGTCGTGCCCGCCAGCGAATGGATAGTCAACGTGGAGTCCAGCAGTACCGCCAGTGACGATGCCAGCGGCGCAGATAGCGACGCAGATAACGACGCCGGAAACTCAAAAAAAGACATCCCGATGCAAAATTTTTTGAGCAAGCTGAATCAAGTACTACCAGCACCGAAGACACCGGTGGAACAAGGTGATACTTATGTCGGTGCCTATGATTGTCGGGAGTTCGCACGCACGATACGCGGCAACTGGAAAATCATTGCGCCGGCGCTTACTGCAGCCTCCGGCGTTGCGGCGGTGGCCTTACTCACCATCGGCGCACGCGGCGGCGTAGACGGTACACAGATGAGCATGGGCGCGCGCTGGGGGACGTGGTTTGCCGGCTACGCGATGACGCAGGCGACCATTATCTTTGGCACCACCTTCATACCGAATGTGCAATATCGTTGAACGCCATGTCCACTACCTACATTCACCCGCCACGCGATCCGGAGGTGGCCGCTATTGTCGAGCAGCTGTCGGAACGGCTTGCTACCCTGCCGGACGAACTCGAGTGGTTGCAGTCTCTGGCGGCGTCAGGCCACACGCTCGCTGAAGTGCGCGGCATCTCTTCGGATGAGCTCGATGCCTTGTATGGTGTGGGCTACGATCTGTGTAATGAAGGCAGCTTTCATCACGCCTTGCCCATCGCTCTGCAACTGGTATTGCATGCGCCCCGCGAGCCACGCTACAGCTTTATGGCGGGCTCGTGCTTGCAACGTCAAAACCAGCCGGAACAAGCGGTGCTTCTGTTTGCCCAGACCCTGCTACTGCAACCAGACGATGCCGCTGCAGCCTATCGACTGGGAGAATGCCTGCTGGCGATAGATCGTAACGAAGAAGCACGTGACGTGCTGCTTGAAACGGTGGAACTATGCCGCGGAAACGAGCGCTATCGACGAATTTATGAGCTTGCAACGGAACGGCTGGCTGCCCTCAATCGCTGAGCCGGCGCATTACGCTCGTACGCTCCGGGATAACGTTTGAAAAACTGCTAGTCCCATCAACGTCATCCCGGTGTAGCCCTGCCAGTGAGCGCATGCCGGGTAGGTGAGTCGTCAAACACGAAGCCTGGCGTTGTAGCCCGCTAGCGCGCAAAAAACCCCAGCATCTCTTCCAATAAAACGTCCGGTACCTGATCCGGAATGAAGTGACCTGATTGCAGGGCGCGACCAGTCACTTTCGCGCTTGCCTTTGCCTGCCAGTCTTCAATCGGCGAAAACAGGCGGCCGACCACACCATTCGCACCCCACACTACATGCACGGGGCAGCTGATCTTGTTGTGTTCATGATCCTGATCGTGCACCAGATCGATCGTCGATGCAGCACGATAGTCCTCGCAGCCGGCGTGAATCATGTCCGGGTCACAGAAGCAGCGACGGTATTCTTCCAGTGCTGCCGGATCAAAAAAACTCGTGCCGCCCGAACCCCAGCCGCCCAGCGAATAATCAATGAAGAAACGCGGATTACCGCCGATGAGTGTTTCCGGTAGCGGAGAAGGCTGCGCGAGAAAGAACCAGTGGTAGTAAGCATCGGCGAAGGGCTTGTCGGTTTTCTCGAACATCGTGCGCGTCGGTGAAATATCAATCAGCATTAGCTGGCTGACCTGCGCTGCATGATCCAGCACCAGTCGGTGTGCCACGCGGCCACCACGGTCGTGACCGCAGACGGCATAGCGTTCATGTCCCAGACTTTGCATCAGCTCGGCCATGTCTTGCGCCATCGCGCGCTTGGAATAATTTCCATGGTCGGCATCGCCTTTCGGTTTTGACGAATCACCATAACCACGCAAATCCGGCATCACCAGCGTGAATCGCTCGGCGAGTGCATCTGCGACTTTGTGCCATATCACGTGCGTTTGCGGATAGCCGTGCAGCAGCAGCAGGGGTGGGCCTTTGCCGCCGTGTCGGAAATTGATGCGCACGCCATTGACGTCGCGCTGCTCGCGGATGAAATTATTCAGCATTTATAAACGCTCCATGAAAGCCAACAATCCTTGTAATGCATGTTCTGCGGTCTGCGCCCGAACCGCTGCGCGGTCGCCAGTGAAAATTACGCGCTCAGTATGCACGATGTCGCCATGCGCCCAGCCAAAACAGACAGTACCCACGGGTTTGCCCGGCACCGCTCCGCCGGGTCCGGCAATGCCTGTGGTGGACAAGCTGATCTGCGCATCGGTATGAGCCAGCGCGCCTCGCACCATCGCCGCAGCAACGGCTTCGCTGACCGCGCCGTGTAGTCCAATCAGAGTCTCGGGTACATCCAGAAACCGGGTTTTCGATGCATTTGAATAGGTGACGAAGCCGCAGTCGAACCACTCGGATGAGCCGGCGATATCGGTAATCGCCTGAGAAATGCCGCCACCCGTGATGGATTCGCACGTGGCCAGTCTCCAGCCACGTTGTTGCAGGGCTTGTCCTACTTGTGTGGCGAGGTTGCTTAGGTGGTGCATTCAGATTTCCTTGGTATCAGACTTGTACGTTTGATTGCACTAGCGTTCATGTAGGCTTGTTTTTCATCTAAAGTCGGTGGGTGAGCAACAAAAGACGCTGGATCCCCCCTTGCAGGGCGCGCACTGGCTTGCAAGCCAGTGCCGTTCCGCGGGCATGCAGCACGCTGCATGAAACCCCCGCTACACCATTCGCCGGGATGACGTTCATAGTGTAGTTGTACTCAAAATTGTCATCCCGGCGCAGGCCGGGATCCAGTGTCGTTGATCGTTTGCCGGATGACTTTGATTGTTTGCCAGATCACTTTGATGAGAAAAAACATCGCACCATTCAAAGCTTTTAGTTCACATCACACACCACAAAGACTCTCACATCCCCTCACACCACCCGCCACAAAGCTAGCACCAGCAGCGTAAAAAACGCAGCAATCAAATCATCCCCCATCACCCCAAAACCATTCTTGAAGCGTCGTTCGAATTGTCTTATCGGCGGTGGCTTGATCATGTCAAACGCGCGGAAGATCAGGAAGGCGACCAGTTGCGCGCCGAAGCTGGCGGGCATCACGAACACCATCACCAGCCAAATAGCAATGATTTCATCCCAGACGATAGCGCCGTGATCTGGCACACCCAGCGCTTGTCCGGTTTTGTCACACAGCCAGATACCGACAACAAAGCCAATCACGATGATGGCACCCCATACCGCTGCTGTAAAAATTTCCGGCCAGCGCATCGTCAGCACATAAAAACTCAGCCAGCCAAACAAGGTACCCATGGTGCCTGGCATGATGGGCGAGAGGCCGCTACCAAACCCCAGTGAGGCCCAGTGCACAGGATGGGACAGCATGAAGGCGGCGCTAGGGCGCCGAACCGGCATGCGGTAGTCCGCAGCCGCAGTCGCCGACTCGGACGTCGCATGCAGGGGCGAGGCAGGGGTGTCGGCTGAGTTAGGTGAGTCAGGTGAATTAGGCAGCATCAGATGTCTTTGCTGAAATGATCGAACGAGTGTGACGTGAATGGGAGCGACTTGCCTGCGGCATCGAGTATCTGTATGCCAGCGCCCGGTGTAAGGCTGCCAATGCGGGTAACTGGTGTGTTGACTGATGCGGCAGCTGACAATATCGCATCGCGTTGCTCGGGCGGGGCGGTAAAACACAATTCGTAATCGTCGCCACCGTTAAGCATGTAGTCGGTTTGCCTGTCCGCGGACTGTTGTGCGAGCGCGGGTCCGGCCGGTAATGATGCAGCGTCAATGTCTGCGCCCAGTTTCGAGCGTGCGAGCATGTGGCCAAGGTCGCCCAGCAATCCGTCCGATACATCAATCGCCGCATGGGCGATACCGCGCAACGCCATGCCCAGCGCGCAGCGCGGTGTGGGGCGGTGCAGTCGCTCTTCTGCCAAAGCCATCAAGTGATCAGGCAGCGCACTTTTCCCCTGCAAGACTTCCAATGCCAGTCGCGCGTCGCCCAGCGTGCCAGACACCCAGAGATCGTCACCGGCTGTCGCGGCATCGCGCCGCAAGGCCTGGTCTTCAGGTACGCTGCCCATGACGGTGATGCAGAGATTGAGCGGCCCGCGTGTGGTGTCGCCACCGATCAGTCGTATGCCCTCGGCATCAGCCAGCTTGAACAAGCCTCGGGCAAAAGCTGCCAGCCAGTCTTCGTCGGCCGATGGTAGTGCCAGTGCCAGAGAAAAAGCCATCGGTTTCGCACCCATGGCGGCGAGATCGGACAAGTTCACTGCAAGCGCCTTGTGGCCCAGCTTTTCCGGATCTGCACCTGCAAAAAAATGCCGACCTTCGACCAGCATGTCAGTGGACACGGCCAGTGTCTGACCCGGTGGTGGTGCAAGCAATGCGCAATCATCACCCACACCCAGTTTCACCACGCCGTCAGGCGCTTGAGGGCGGTCGAAATAGCGGGCAATGAGTTCGAATTCAGACAACATAGCGGTGATTGTACCCAAGTACCCTCTTGATCGACCTTGGCGCTTTTTATGCAGCAACGGTTCGTATATCGAGCATTTAAGCCGCAAACTATCGGTCTGATAAAATCACGTGTCGATTGATAGCGTGCAAGCACGCTGCAAAGTACTCAAGAAAGCTGCCTCGCATGGATTCAGATAAAACACAAAAAGAGATTCGCCAGCAATTCCGTCAGGCGGCGCTCGAGTACCACGAATTCCCCACGCCCGGAAAGATCAGTGTCACTCCCACCAAGCAACTGACCAATCAGCGCGATCTGGCGCTGGCCTACTCACCGGGCGTGGCCGCGGCCTGCGAGGAAATCGCTGCCGACCCTGCCAACGCATTCCGCTATACCGCACGCGGCAATCTGGTCGCTGTCATTACCAACGGCACCGCCGTGCTGGGCCTGGGCAATATTGGCCCGCTGGCCGCCAAGCCGGTGATGGAAGGCAAGGGCGTGCTGTTCAAAAAATTCGCCGGCATCGACGTGTTTGATATTGAGATCAACGAAACCGATCCCGACAAGCTCTGCGACATCATCGCCGCGCTGGAGCCGACCTTTGGTGGTGTGAACCTTGAAGACATCAAGGCTCCCGAGTGCTTCTATATCGAGCGCAAGCTGCGCGACCGAATGAAGATTCCGGTCTTTCATGATGACCAGCACGGCACCGCCATCATCGTTGGCGCAGCCATCATGAATGGCCTCAAGGTCGTCGGCAAAGACCTGAAAAAATGCAAACTCGTGGTTTCGGGTGCCGGTGCGGCAGCGCTGGCCTGTTTGGATCTGATCGTTGATCTTGGCTTCCCGATTGAAAACATCTTTGTTACCGATCTCGCCGGCGTGGTCTACAAAGGCCGCAAGGAACTGATGGATCCGGACAAAGAGCGTTTCGCTCAGGAGACCACCGCGCGCACGCTGGCCGAAGTCATTCCGGGTGCTGATATTTTCCTGGGACTCTCCGCAGGTGGCGTACTCAAACAAGACATGGTGCGCGCGATGGCCGCGCGTCCGTTGGTGCTGGCGCTGGCCAATCCCACACCGGAAATTCTGCCCGAGGAAGTCCGCGAAGTGCGTGATGATGCTGTCATCGCCACCGGCCGTTCGGACTATCCGAATCAGGTCAACAATGTGCTGTGCTTCCCTTATATTTTCCGAGGCGCGCTGGATTGTGGTGCCACTACCATCACGCGCGAAATGGAAATCGCTGCCGTGCATGCGATCGCTGAACTGGCGCAGGCTGAACAATCCGATGTGGTCGCCACGACGTATGGCGTGACCAATCTTGCGTTTGGTCCGGATTACCTGATACCCAAGCCCTTCGATCCGCGCCTCATGCTCAAGATCGCACCAGCGGTGGCGCGTGCGGCCGAAGAGTCTGGTGTCGCGCTGCGTCCTGTCAAAGACATGGCAGCGTATGCCGATCGTCTGCAGCAGTTTGTGTATCACAGCGGCAGCTTCATGAAACCCGTCTTCGCAATTGCGAAGAAAGCACCGTCGTCGAAGAAGCGCATCGTCTTTGCTGAAGGCGAAGAAGAGCGCGTGCTGCGTGCCGTGCAGGTGGTACTCGATGAAGGCCTGGCCAAGCCCACGCTGATCGGTCGCCCGGCAGTACTTGCACAACGCATTGAACGCTATGGTCTGCGCCTGCGTCCTGAAATCGATTTCGACGTCATCAATCCTGAACAAGACGATCGCTATCGCTCGTACTGGGAGACCTATCTGGCGATGACGAACCGCAAGGGCGTCACCGAGCAATGGGCCCGGCTGGAGATGCGCCGTCGTCATACCCTGATTGGCGCGATGGCGATTCACAAAGGTGATGCCGATGGCATGATCTGCGGCACCTTCGGCAGTACCGATCTGCATTTGCACTATATCGATCAGGTGCTGGGCAAGCGCGCTGGTGTCAACACCTATGCCGCCATGAACGCGCTCATTCTGCCGGACCGTCAGTTGGTGCTGGTGGATACGCACGTGAATGAAAATCCGACCGCGGAGCAACTGGCTGAGATCACCATCATGGCTGCGGAAGAAATGCGTCGCTTCGGTTTGCATCCGCGCGCGGCGCTGCTGTCACATTCCAATTTCGGCAGCAGCGACAGCGCATCCGCACAAAAAATGCGTGCTGCGCTTGCCTTATTGCGAGAGCGGGCGCCTGATCTCGAGGTGGATGGTGAAATGCACGGTGATACCGCACTGGATGCGCATACCTTGCGCGCGATGATGCCAGACACACCTCTCAAAGGTGATGCGAACTTGCTGGTCATGCCGAATATCGACTCGGCCAACATCGCTTACAACTTGCTCAAGGTCGCGGCGGGCAATGGCGTGGCGATTGGCCCCATCCTGCTGGGCTGTGCACGACCGGTGCATGTACTCACACCCTCGGCCACGGTACGCCGTATCGTCAACATGACCGCGCTGGTGGTGGTGGACGCTGCGTCACAGCGCTGATACCGCGCTGCCCCTACTTTCAAAGGCCTTTCTTTGCGGACAGGCGGCTGATTTACAATACGCACCGGCGACGGATTCACCAAAGATCGGAAGTTTTTCCGGGATCCGTCATAGCGCCGCGTGCGTCGCTGCCCCGACAAGGACCGCCCATTGACCCAAACCCCGCTCGCCGTCGATCTCGACGGTACGCTCATTCTTACCGATACCCTGCACGAATCTGCCGTGCGGGCCTTGCGTGCGCGTCCGCTCTCGGTGCTCCAGATACCTGTCTGGCTGGTCCAAGGCAAGGCTGCGCTGAAACAGCGCCTCGCCACGCTCACTGATTTCGATGCGTCGGCACTGCCTTATAACGAGCCGCTGCTCGAATGGCTTCGCGCCGAGCATGCACAGGGCCGCAAACTCATCCTCTGCACGGCTGCCGATAAGTCCATGGCGCAGGCCGTGGCTGAGCACACCGGCATCTTTGACGAGGTCATGGCCAGCGATGGTCACCACAATCTCAGCGCCGACAACAAGGGCGCTGCCCTGGAGGCACGCTTTGGTCGTGGTGGTTTTGATTACGCGGGCAATTCTTCGGCTGATCTGCCTGTCTGGCAGCGCGCGCGGCACGCAATTGTCGTGAATGCCTCTGCATCGGTAGAGCAGCAGGCACGCGCTGTGGCCGACGTCGGGCAGGTGTTTGCTGCGGATAGCGCAGGGCTCGCGGACATCAGCCGGGTATTGCGCCTGCATCAGTGGACGAAAAATCTGCTGCTCTTCATCACACCCATGGCGGCACACATCGTGCCCGATGCGGGCATGGCCAGCGCGTTGATACTGGCCTTTCTGGCATTCTGTTTTTGTGCCTCGGCGGTGTATGTTGCCAACGATCTGTTCGATCTCGACAGTGACCGTCACCATCCCAGAAAAAAATTTCGCCCCTTCGCTTCAGGTCGCGTGCCTGTGCATGTAGGTGTGTTGCTTATTCCGCTGCTGCTCGTGCTGGCCGGCTTGCTGGCGTTTCAGGCGGGGCCTGATTTCACTGCGTGGCTGGCGTTTTATTTCGTGCTGACCTGTGCGTATTCCTGGGGACTCAAGCGCCTGATCATTGCGGACTGTCTTGTATTGGCGATGCTGTACTCGGTACGCATTATTGCCGGCGCTGCAGCCGCCGATATTCCGATGTCGTTCTGGCTGCTCGCGTTTTCGGTTTTTCTTTTTCTTTCGCTGGCCTTCGTCAAACGCTATGCCGAACTGATTGTGCAGGCACAGATGGGCCGTGAGAAGGCCCACGGCCGTGGCTATCTCACGACCGATGCGTCTTTGGTCCAAAATCTTGGCATGTCCGCAGGCTATTCAGCGGTGCTGGTGCTGGCGTTTTATCTCAATAGCGATGCAGTGGTGAAGCTGTATCGCTCACCAGAATTCATGTGGGCGTCGGTACCTATCATGCTGTTCTGGATCAGCTGGATGTGGATGAAAGCGCATCGCGGACAGATGCATGACGATCCGTTGATTTTTGCGCTCAGGGACAAGGCCAGTCTGATCGCTGGTGTCGCCTTTGCTGCGGTGCTGGCCATAGGCTCAAGAGGCTGGCAGTGGTGAAGGTACATTCCTGGGGACGCCTGGGAGAGTTTGATCATCAGATGATCCCGCTGTCAGACCGTCATCGCATTGCACCGCAATTGCGATCTGAAACGGCTGGCCTGGCTTATGGCATGGGTCGCAGCTATGGCGATGTCTGCCTCAATCCCGGCGGCGTGCTGTGGAACACCACGACGCTCGACCGGTTCATACGATTTGACGAAACAAGCGGTCGTCTGCAATGTGAAGCTGGCCTCTTGTTGCGTGATGTGCAGCGATTGATTGTGCCGCGCGGATGGATGCTGCCAGTGGTGCCAGGCACGCAGCTGGCGACGCTGGGCGGTGCGGTCGCCAATGATGTGCATGGCAAGAATCATCATGTCGCTGGCAGCTTCGGTGATCATGTCACCGAGATCGTGCTGATGCGTACCGATGGCAGTCGTAGTGTTCTTCATCCCGGCGATGCGCGCTTCGCAGCGACCGTCGGCGGGCTGGGTCTGACGGGTGTGATTACCGAGCTCACGCTGCAGCTCAAACGCGTGCAAGGTCCCTGGCTGCACGTGGAAACACAGCCTTACCAAAATCTGTCCACATTTTTTGATCTGGCCGATGCTGCCGAAGCCCAATGGGAGCACACGGTGTCATGGATCGATTGTGTTTCGGGTAACGGGCGCGGCATTTTCATGCGCGCGAATCATTCGGATGCGCAGCAGGCAGCACCCAAGTCCAGCCGCCAGTGGCGCATGCCTTTCGTGCCACCGGTATCGCTGGTGAATACGCTCACACTCAAGCCTTTCAATCAGCTGTATTACCAGCTGAAAAAAAAGCAATCGACTGCTGTGCAGTATTACGAAGATTTTTTTCATCCGCTCGATCATCTGCTGGACTGGAATCGCATGTACGGCCCGCGTGGATTTTTTCAGTATCAATGCGTCTTGCCGCGTACGCAGGGGCGCGAGGGCGTGCAGGCGATGCTGAAGCAGATTTCACGTGCGGGCGAGGGCTCTTTCCTCGCGGTCCTGAAAACCTTTGGCGAACGCCCCTCGGTGGGCATGCTCAGCTTTGCGCAACCGGGCGTAACACTCGCACTGGACTTTACCAATCAGGGTGAAAAGACTCATAGGCTGCTCGCATCCCTGGATGACATTGTGCGTGATGCGCATGGCCGACTCTATCCGGCCAAGGATGCGCGTATGCCACGCACGCTGTTTGAGGCAGGTTATCCTCGCTTGCAGGAATTTTTATCGTATCGCGATCCCGGCATCAGCTCGGCGATGTCGCGGCGATTAATGGGAAGCTGACATGAGCAGACAAAGCATCATCATCATCGGCGCGACATCAGCGATTGCAGAACACTGCGCGCGCTTGTGGTCGCAGCAGCCCAGCGATTTTGTACTGGTGGGTCGTGATCAGGATCGTCTTGAGGGTGTCGCCGCAGACTTGCGGGTGCGCAGCCCACAGTCGTCTGCGCGAGTGATCGTCATGGATTTTTCTGATCCCATCGCTATTGCTGCGCTGGCGAAGCAGGCAGCGACTGAAGGCCGAGTGGATATCGTGCTGATCGCGCACGGCAATCTGCCGGTGCAATCCGATTGTCAGCAGGATGTGTCGCTCACAAAGCAGGCGCTGGAGATCAATGGCTTATCGCCCGTATTATTTGCCGAAGCTTTCGCCGGCCAGATGGAGGCAGCGGGTCATGGCACACTGGCAATCATTGGGTCGGTCGCTGGCGACCGTGGCCGTAAAACCAATTATGTGTACGGCGCTGCCAAGGGTCTGATTGATCGTTATGCGCAAGGATTGCAGCATCGCTTTGCTGGCACGCGAGTAAAAATCGTCCTGATCAAGCCGGGCCCGACTGCCACACCAATGACCGCGCATTTGGCGCCACGCGGACTGGCCTCAGCCGAGGCGGTTGCCCACCGCATTGTGGCGGCAGTGGCGGCGGGTCAGCCTGTGGTCTATGCGCCGGCGCGCTGGTGGCTGATCATGATGATCATTCGTCATTTGCCACGCGTTGTTTTCAATCGTCTGAATATCTGAATGAATAACCAGAAAATCATCCTGCCGGGCGGCGCCGGGCTTGTTGGTCAGAATCTTGTCGCGCGTCTGAAAGCGAAGGGCTATACCAACATCGTCGTCCTCGACAAGCATGCTGCCAATGTCGACGTGCTGCGCCGCATGCATCCGGATGTGCTGACCGAGTGCGTGGATCTGTCCGCCCCCGGATCCTGGCAGGCGCACTTTGCGCAAGCGGGTGCTGTTGTGATGCTGCAGGCGCAGATCGGAGGTATCGATTACGCAGAATTCGAGCGCAACAATCTCACGTCTACTCGGCTGATACTCGATGCGGTTCGTGCCGGTCGTGTGGATCAACTGGTGCACATCAGTTCATCCGTTGTCGAATCCGTTGCCGATGATTTTTATACTGAGACGAAAAAGATTCAGGAGCGCATGGTGCTCGACAGCGGTATTGCGTGTCCCGTGCTGCGGCCTACGCTGATGTTTGGCTGGTTCGATCGCAAGCATCTCGGCTGGCTGTCGCGCTTCATGCAAAAAGTGCCCGTATTTCCCATTCCCGGCCATGGCCGCTATCTGCGCCAGCCTCTGTATGCCGGTGACTTCTGTAACATCATTATCAGCTGCATCGAGAACCGTATTACGGATGGCGTCTTCAACATCTCGGGTCATGAGAAGGTGGATTACATCGATATCATTCGCGAGATTAAGCGCGCCACCCGAGCCAGCGCCGCCATTGTAAAAATCCCGTATGGTTTGTTTCATGGCCTGTTGTGGCTGTGGGCCTTGTTTGATCGCAATCCGCCATTCACCACGCAGCAGCTGGCAGCGCTGGTCGCCAAAGATGAGTTCGAAGTCATCGACTGGCCGGGCAAGTTTGGTGTGCGCTGCACGCCCTTTGCCGAAGCGATGGAAGAGACCTTCCGTCATCCTGTGTACAGCAACGTCGTTCTGGAGTTTTGATCATGGGTGAACGTATAGCCGTGCTCGGTGCTGGCCCTATGGGACTGGCTGTCGCCTATCAGCTGGCCCGGGATGGTCATGAGCCTGTGGTGTTCGAGGCAGATGATCGCGTCGGTGGCATGACAGCCTGTTTTGATTTTTCCGGTCTGGCGATAGAGCGTTATTACCATTTTCACTGCACATCTGACACTGCATTTCTGGAAGTGTTGGAGGAGCTCGAGATTGCGCATCACATGCGCTGGGTCGAGACCAAAATGGGTTACTGGTATCAGGAGCGCATGCAGGCTTGGGGTAATCCGGTTGCCTTGCTGCGTTTTCGAGGCCTCAGTCTGGTGGCCAAGTTCCGCTACGGTTTGCATGCCTTTCTGTCGACCAAACGCAAGGACTGGCAGCCACTGGATAAAGTCGAAGCCACCGGCTGGATTCGTCGCTGGGTGGGTGATGAGGCCTGGGAAGTACTCTGGCGTCGCCTGTTCGACTACAAATTTTACGATCACACACCGAATCTGTCGGCTGCCTGGATATGGAGCCGCATACGCCGCATCGGTCGCTCGCGCTACAACCTGTTCCGGGAAAAACTCGGCTATCTCGAAGGTGGCTCTACCACGCTGCTCAATGCACTTCATGCTGATATAGAAAAAAACGGCGGCAGCGTTCGGCTGACGTCGCCTGTGCAGCGCGTGATCATCGAGCAGGGACGTGTGGTGGGTATCGAGACAAGGCAGGGTGTTGAGCAATTCGACAAAGTCATCAGCACCGTGCCGCTGCCCTATGTGCCGCGCCTGATGCCGGACTTGCCTGAATCGCTGCTGCAGCAATTCCAGTCGGTTAAGAATATTGCGGTTGTGTGCGTGATCGCCAAACTCAGACAACCGGTCTCGGGAAACTTCTGGCTGAACGTGAATGATCCCGAGATGGATATACCCGGACTGGTTGAGTACTCGAATCTGCGTCCGCTTGAGCATTCGGTGGTGTATGTGCCTTTCTACATGCCCGGTGAGCATCCGAAATTTGCCGAGTCTGATCAGGCCTTTCTGGACAAGGTGCGTCGCTATCTCCAAAAAATCAATCCAGCGCTCACGGATGAAGATTTTATTGAATTGCGTGCGAGTCGCTATCGTCATGCACAACCGATTTGCGAGCCCGGCTACCTCGATCGTTTGCCGCCAGCAGCGTTACCCGTGACTGGCTTGTGGGTAGCAGATACTTCGTATTACTACCCCGAGGATCGCGGTATTTCCGAGAGCATCGGTTTTGGTCGGCGCATGGCCAGAGAGGCAGTGAAGCAGGGGGCGGTCAAGCGAGAGGTGGTGAAGTGAAAGTTAGTGGAGTAATGCAGCAGTTCATGTCGCGCCAGTTTTTGGCCTTCCTGATCACAGGGGGGCTGGCTGCGGCAGTGAATTTTGGCTCGCGTATTCTTTACAACCAGTGGGTAGCATTCTCATCAGCCGTCATACTCGCGTATCTGACCGGTATGATCACCGCGTTTTTACTCGCACGCGCTTTTGTATTCACCGACGGCAGTCAGTCCGTAAAACGCAGCGCTACTTTTTTTGTGTTGGTGAATGCAGTCGCGGTCTTGCAGACCTGGGGCATCAGCATGCTGCTGGCCTACTACGTATTGGGCTGGCTGGGCATCACCCGTTTTGTTCCCGAGATAGCGCATGCGGTGGGCGTGGCAGTGCCGGTGTTCACCAGCTATCTCGGTCACAAGCGCTGGTCATTCAAATAAATCCATACTGCTCCAGAAAGCGGCAGCCGCGCAGTGGCAGGTAGGACGGTACCCGGTAATAGGTCTCGGCGATTTTCTTCAGCACTTGTTCGTAATACGGCTCGAAGTGAAAGCCGCGGCCTTCTGCCATCCAGAAGCTCGCTCCGTCGAGTTTGAGTTCTTTGATCTGAACCTCATCGAAATAGGGCGTGAAATTCTCTGCCAGCAGGCGTTTGGTGCTCACAATGCGTAGCGTGCGACCTTCGTAGGTGCGGAAGTCCGTGATGTTGTCATCGAAGCGCGCATGAAAACTGCCTGCGCCAAACACAGGTACATACGTCTGTGCATGGAAGGCCAGTAATGAAGCGCCGCTATAGGACTGCGTCATCAACGTACCGTTATCCGGCATGCCTTCGTTCAGCATCACGATTAGCTTCGGCGCCTTTCTATGCATCACGATGTCCTGATGAATCTTGAGCGACTTGAAATAGTCCGAGGGCAGGTGCGCGATCAATGCCAGCGCCAGCAGGTGCGGCACGCCCAACCAAACAGCCCAGCGCCGGTGCTGCATCAATGAGGCTTCCGACATATGCACACCTGCGAACAAAAACACGAAAGGCAAGAAGGCCAGAACCCAATGCAGACCTATGCTTTTATAAAACGACAGTAAAAGAAACAGCACGAATGGCACAACAAACAGGGAGGTCAGACGCCAGTCATTACGCCAATGTTTGATTTTTACGATCTGCCAGGCAGTCCATGGCGTGACCAGGTACATCATCATCGCCACATAAATACCAAGGTGCTTGAATGTGAAATGGGCGCCCTGATTTCGGTTGATCAGATTGAATAGAAAATTATTCCAGCAGTGGGTGGTATTCCACGCGAGATTGAGTAGCATGAAAGGCAGAGCGCAGAGCGCAATGACCAGCAATCGCCACCAGCCACCCCGCCGTGGCAAAAAATAAACGGCATAGGCAATCGCCAGCAAGCCCGCAAAATACTTCGACAGCAAGGCCAAACCCAGCAGCACGCCACTGGCTGCGTACCACCGTAGCTGATTAGCCAGCGCATGGGTCAACTCATCGGCCACCTCACTGGCCAGCTCGGCTCTGATCAGCGCGTAGCCGGAGAAGAACAGGAAAAAGACCAGTGGCGTGTCGGTGGTGATCAGATTCAGCGACCACGTAAACGGCAGCGCCAGAAAGAGACTGCCAAGCAGCCAGCGCCTGCCCGCTGCCGCAGGTGACAGGCGGTCGAGCAGATCCATCATGCCCAGCGTGATCACAATCCACAGGAGAATCGCCGGCAGTCGCAACACCAGCAGATTCGAAGAAAACTGCTGCAGCAGCCACAGAATCCAGCCCGCCATCGGCGGATGATCGTAGTACCCACCCCAGTCCAGATGCTTGCCCCATTGATAGAAATAGGCTTCATCGCCGGTCAGCGGTATCGCGAGCGCCAGCCACAGCTTGATCAGGGTGGTAATCGCCAGCACTTGGTAAAACAGGCGGCGCTGGGTATCTGTCGTGGAAACGTCCTGGGTCATCGGAGAGTGCCGAAACTGTGAGCAGAAGGGCAAGCGGGTTCGAAGAACCGCGATTTTCCACCATTACAGGCAAAAAATTTCGTGCCGTGATAATTTAATTCAAGTTGATACGGCAGCCCGTCATTGAGTTAACTATTTCGCATCAAAAAAATACGCCAATTTCGCTGTTTTAACAGTTCAAATAGGGAGATTCCCATGACCACCTTACGATTATTTTTGTTGGCTTTCTCGCTGATTTTGTCTGGTTCGATGGCTGCCGCCTACGCCGGCACACTGGAGACCAATCCCGAGGCCAATCGTGCCGATCCTGATTTTGTCGCTGGAAAAAAAGCCATTGAACGCAAGGACTGGAAAGCCGCGATTGAATATTTCAAAGCAGCGAACAAGCGGCTGGAGAACGCCGACCTGCACAGCCACCTGGGATTCGCTTTCCGTAAATCCGGTGATCTCGATAGCGCATTCAACCACTACAAGGTTGCGCTCGGTATCGACCCCAATCATCGCGGCACCCACGAGTATCTGGGTGAGGCTTATGTCAAAGCCGGTAATCTCGACAAAGCGCGCCAGCATCTGGCCCGACTGGAGGAGATTTGCGGTAAGGATTGTGAG
The DNA here is from genome assembly GCA_027490465.1 of Oxalobacteraceae bacterium. GTDB lineage: Bacteria > Pseudomonadota > Gammaproteobacteria > Burkholderiales > Burkholderiaceae_D > Pernthalerella. Next base: position 24,826 of record JAIXXZ010000035.1, on the reverse strand, counting down.
GAGTACCTTGATCTCGCTCGAGCCATTGCATCGAATGGCAAAGCGAAATAATCCATTTGAGAGGCTGACCGATTGGCCTTGTGCGTCGACATTCTGTGCCGGGTCAGACCTAACATCCTGATCTTATTTCAAAATATCGTCTGAATCCGTCGAATAGATCAAATCAAGATCGCTGCTGAACTTGCGCAGATAGCGAACGAATAAGCGTACGGGTATGCCATTTCGAAAGGGAAGTACGTGCCTCTCAAAAAGGTGCTGTGCGCCCGCGTCGCGCACTAAGCGGATTTTTATAAAACTATCGCGATTATTTTGTTTTTCGATGATTTCTTCAATCTGATCATCGAAGGCAATATCTTTGATAAAAATTTTACCTTCGATCGAAATCGTCTTTTCCTCGTGGTCCAGATAAATCCATACCTTATGTGACAGTCCCTTTTCTGCCATGAGGGCCTTTGAGGGCATGACCTCCGAATCTATTTTATTTTTTTTGAGAAATTTATAAACGTTCTCGGAATCGATTTCGTCGGGGTAGAGAATGGAGGCGGCCGTATCGTTCGTCTGGCTACGCGTTTCATCAATCATCTCAAGGATTTCATGCGTGAGTTGAGGGGTATGTTCCAAGGTAAATTTCTTTTCCCTGAGTACCCTGCTCATAATCTGGCTTATTTCGCTGATCTGACTGTCTGGTAGCTGGATATCCGGAGACGCGGTTGACGCGGCGGGCCGACGATAGTCGAGCGAAGTTTTAGGAGTGAGGTAGCTGCTGAATTTCTTCATGTCCTGCAGAATGACCGCTTTTTTCGCGAGAAAAAAATAATGCTTGACCAGGTCGCTCTCGCAAACTCCATCATGGAAAGCATTCAGAAAGTCTTCAAATTCTGGCTTTCTGACATATGAGCTGAGAAGTATGGTGGATGCCATTTGAATAACATTTTGTAATAATTGATTTACATAGTAATACTTGTGGCGGGCGCCCGAAAGATCACAGTAACCTTATTTTGGTGGATGACCGAAAATTCAAGTTGACCATTGCTGGCAATTGCAATTTCCCGGCACAAGCTCAGGCCCAGCCCGGTACCATCGATTTTCCTGCTGTGCGCTGTGTCTCCTCGATAAAATCGCTCGAAAGCCGTCTCAGAAAAATTATCTGGCAAGGGAAGGCAGGGATTGCTGAATGCAATCTCGATCATATTGTCCTTCATGCCTGCGGATATATCTATCCACCCCTGTGGAAGATTGTATTTCATCGCATTGGAAAAGAGATTATTCAGCATTTGACGAAAGAGCGCAGTATCAGTTTCCAAAAACAAATTTTTTTCTACACATCCCCGTAACTCGATATCAGAATCAATCAAAGAAAAATCCGATCTGATTTCACTCAGCATATCGCTGACATTGAATTTCTGTATATTCAACTGCAAATGCCCGGAATCGGCTTGGGCTAGCAATAAAAGTTTTTGCGTTATTGACCCGAGCCGCTCGATTTCATCAGCCACCAGCCGTAACTGAATTTTAAGATCCGTATCGGATTTTGGGTGATTGATGATACGTTCAACATAGCCCTGCATGATGGTGAGCGGTGTCCTTAGCTCGTGAGCAGCATCGCTCGAGAATCGGGATGCCTGCAAAAAGCCTCGCTCCAGACGTTCCAGCAGCGCATTAAATGCGGAAATAAGTTCTGAAAACTCTTTATCCTCATTGGCTGATGGAACTCTTCTGCTCAAATCCCGAGTATTCAGGGTGCGCAGTGTATTTTGGATTCGGTGGATCGGCTGCACAACCGCGTAAGTGATCAAAAATGCTGCAACGAGTGCAAGCAGCAGAGGGAATGGATAAATTCTTTTCAGCGCCCGAGATCTGAAGCCAAGAAAATCTTCCATTTTTTGATCAATAACCGTGATATTCACCATGGTCAGGATAACGCCATCATGAGCGATCATCCGCGTAGTCAGCCATTGCTGGTCCTGAAATCCGACCATTGCAGTCGCCAGTAAAGGAAAGTGAATCGTCAGTGGAAGATTCTCAATAAAATGAGCTGCTTCCGAGCGAGGCAAAAAAATCTGGTTACCGTGCGTTGATGACTGCTCATCAAATGGTATGAGAAATACGTGAACATTAGTTTCATCACCGATTTCAAGCGCTGCAAGAACTTCTTTTTTCAATTCATTTTCGGATTTTTCCGAAATCGCTTCATCATTCCATCGACTGTTTACCTTGGAAATTTTTTCTACGTAAACATTCGTGAGTTCAGTTTTTCCGATGTAAGTAATCAGGTACAAATTGACGAGGTACAGTGTAATGATGCTCCCAATGAACATCAAAAATACTTTCAGGCGTAATGATCGAAAAGCTCTAGTCATTGTCCAGCCTCTTGAAACGATAGCCAATGCCGCGAATGGCCTCGATGGGAATTTCTTGGCCGAGGGTATTACGGGGATCGGTTAGTTTTTTCCTGATACGCTGAATACAAACGTCTACGACGTTGGTTTTCGTATCAAAATCCACTCCCCAGACATGTCTGAGTATTTGCGTGCGAGAAAAAATATTCCCCGGGCTATGAATCAGATACTCGACGAGACGGAACTCTCTGGGGCTCAAAGTTGCCTGGTAGCTGTTCCAGGTTGCCTGTCGGTGTATCAGGTTCAGCTGGAATGCGCCCTGATTGATGACTGACCTGATTTGTCCGGTATTTTTCGCGATCAGCGTTCTTAATCGGACAATAAGTTCTTCAATATAAAATGGCTTGGGAAGATAATCGTCAGCACCAGCCGCAAAACCAGATAGCCGATCCTGGAGATCGGTTTTTGCGGTGAGCAGGATTACCGGCGTTGTCCTCCCTTGCTGGCGAAGCGTACGAAGCAGCTCAAGACCATCCATGCTCGTTAACATGACATCAAGCACGATGGCGTCGTATTCTGTACTCAGCGCACTCGCCAAACCCGTTTGGCCATCAGTCTGGTAGTCGGTGGTGAATCCGGCTGATTGAAAACCTGACACTATGAAATCAGCGATTTTTTCCTCGTCTTCAACCAGCAAAATTTTCATGTCATGTCAGGGCGACATCTCTTCCGAACCGTTGACTGGCCTTGTACGCACTGCCTGGATTACGCCTGCCCCGTAATTTTGGTTCATGAATGAAAATAAATCTTCTAGCAGGTCGTAATTCGCGACAAATACCTTGCCTGCAGATTCACTGCGATATTTCACAATGTCAGTACTTGTCATGTAATCGAGATTGATTCCTACACTGGACTGGGACAGATTGGTGATATCGGCTAATTCCATCTGACTGAGTCCAGCATCCCCATTCGAGACAAGTGCATTCATGATGAGCAATCGTTCTTCAAAAGAAAGTGAGCCCATAAGTCTGGCGAGTTGGCGAGTTTCCACTGAATTTACCTACTTGAATTTAGAGTTTGTTTTTACCGTCGGACTCATTGAATGAATTTCTGCTTCACGACGCATCATTCTGGCTTTGTAGAGCATCCCACTGGAGAATCAGCAATCAGGTGCCCTATTCTCGAAAAAAAATTTTGCGATGCTCTTGAATCAGCGGTACCTGAAAGAATCTTACAAATGGCAGCTACCAACAAGTCGCCAAATGATCAATTACGCATGTGTAATTGTAAAAATCGTAAAAGCGCTGAAAATCCGCCAGCTCGCAAACGGCATGAACACTCGCGGCGGACTCATAGGTACATCAGGAATGCATCGCTGGTGTGTGCTTTGCCAATGTTTACCGGTAGATTAACCAGAATCGCGGCCGATAGCCAAGGAAATCATCAGAAATCTTGCTTGGCATGCAAAGCACACAAATACTCTCAATATATCAGGCAAGATCAGTAAAACTCTGTTTCTTTACCACGCTGATATTCGACATCACCATGCTATGAGAAACTGCTTTGCACAGACACCCTCTCGTTCTGCATTTCATTCGGAAAGCACGACGCGCTTTGCTCGCGAGGCCTTGCGAAAGATCGATTCAGAGAAAAAATTGAGTCAGAATTTTCTGTTGCTCGTCGGGATTACTTGGGGTAATGGATCAAGTGTATTAGCCGCCTCGCGAGTAACCTCTTACTCTTCCTTAAGTGAAGCGGTAATACGCTTTATTAGGGGATGCAGGAGGTATGTCAGTAGCGAGCGCTCGCCGGTCTTGATCAATATCTCGCCTTGCATGCCAGGCTGTAGTTGGCGTTTGCCGAGCTGTTTAACGCCATCGTCAGTCAATTCGACCCTTGCAAGATAGTACGATACCGATCCTGCCGGAGTTTGCTCTGTTAGCACATCGCCTGAAATACTCCTGACTACAGCATTTACCACCAGTTGAGGCGAATGCGAAAAAGCTGAAAATCGTACGCTTGTAAGGCTGCCAGAATGAATACGATCAACAACATTCGTCGGTATCTTGGCCTCTAAAAGAATGCTCTCATCATCGGGTACGATATCCATCAGCTTTTGGCCAGGCGCTACCACACTACCGTTTGTGATTGACAAGCCGATCACTTGTCCATCCACGGCTGCCCGAATTTGCATCCGAGTTAGTTCTCCTTCAAGTGCCTTTGTTTTTTCCTGCAACCCCTGAAGATCTCGCCGAGCGTCGGCGAGTTGTGTTGAAGCTTCACGCCGATATTCCTCGCGACGCTGTTGCAGGCGTATTTTCATCTCTGGAATCGAACGTTGCAGTCTCTGTCGATTACCCTCCAACTCCGCCACAACTGCAAGTAGTTCAGCACGATTCTGTTCCAGTTGTAATGCCTGGTTGCGCGGTGCAAATCCTGACATCACTAAATCGTTGATACTTTTCAATTGCTCAGACTGTTTTGCTAGTTGTTGCTGACGACTTGCAATCGTATTTACTATGCCGGCCAGCTGTGACTCAAGACCAGCAATGTTTTCGCTGATGCCGGCAAGGTCACTTCTAAGTGAATTACGACGTGTTTCAAAGAGCTGAGATTGTGTCGTAATGTGCTGCAGCCCATCTGTATCAGCCCCGGCCGCCGTCAAATCTGCATGGAAGCTAATTCGATTTGCACCAGCCAATTCGGCTAATGCTCGGCCCTCTGCTGCCCGAAGAGCCAGGTAGTTATGGTGTGCTTGCTCATAGCTTGCGCGAGCTGTTGCATCATTCAATACCGCCAGCACATCACCGGCTTTCACATATGTCCCCTCCTTCGCGAGCAAGCGCTCGATCGTGCCCCCGCTGGAATGCTGGACGGGTTTGCGTTTGGTATCAATCATGACCGTTGCTGGCGCAGGTACTCCCTCATCCAGAGGGGCAAAAGAGGCCCATAACAGAAAGCCGCCGAAGCCAACCACAATCGCCAGAAAGCCGCTACGAATGGTCGAGTCGGTATCTGTTGGAAGCACGATGTCATCTTGATCCGAAGCGCGAGTGGCCAGCTCGGGCTTGTCCTTTAGCCGTGCATCGAATGACTGGGGGGAGGAGGATTTGTTCATCGTCAAACTGTTTGGGTGTTAGAAAAGCCTACGGATTGAGTGGCGACATCCATTCGACCAAATTTCTCTATGGTACCGTTGTTGAGAATCAGAACGCGGTCCGCCAAGGCCAAAAGATGAGGTTGATGTAACACCATAAAGACAGTCTTGCCTGCTCTTTTTAAATCAAAGATGGCTTTGATCAGAGCTGCTTCACCAACGTCATCCAAATTTGCATTCGGCTCATCGAGCGCCACCAAAGCTGGCATCCCATACAGCGCGCGCGCGAGTGCAAGTCGTTGCCGTTGGCCGCCGGAGAGCAACCCACCACCTTGGGACAGCGGTGTGTCATAGCCTTGCGGTAGGTGCTGAATCATTTCATGAACGCCGGCGCGCTGAGCTGCATCGATCACCTTGTTCGCATCAATATCTCCAAAGCGGCAGATATTTTCAGCAACGGTGCCCTCAAGCAGTTCGACGTCCTGAGGTAGGTAGCCGATGTTTGGACCGAGGATATCGCGATCCCACTGCCCGAAGTCAATTCCGTCAAGCAGTACCTCGCCGGTCGTGTTTGGCCATATGCCGACCAAGCATCGGATCAATGTGGATTTTCCAGCACCAGATGGGCCGACGATGCAGATTACCTCGCCGGGCCCACAGACGAAGTTTAGTTCCTTCAAAATCAGGGCTTTCGAACTCGGAGCAAGGGCGACTAAGTTGCGGAGTTCCAACTGTCCAGCAACGTGCCCGGCTCCATGGAGGCCGATGCCGCCCGGGTAGTCGTTGATCAATTTATCCAGCCTACTGAAAGCAAGACGAGCCTCGACAAACTGCTTCCATGTACTGACCAAACCATTTATTGGTCGCAATGCATTTGCCATCAATGCATTCGACGCGATCATCGCCCCAAGGGAAATTTCACTTTGAATTGCAAGCCAAGCACCGATCGACAGGATCAGGGATCGCTGACTGTACTGTATGAACTTCCCCAGCGCCTGTATGCGTTGTTGTTGCTTGTGCGACTGTGCTCGTCGATGAAACTGTATACCCGTAAGCCTGATCCAACGACGACGTAGATTGGGTCTCATCCCCATCGACTCCACCACTTCAGCGTGGCGCAGCTTCCCCGCCAGATAGCTGTTGGCTTGCAGTTCGCTGTCTGCTGCACTTTCATGGAGCGATGCTGTTAGCAAGTGCCCCCCAATTGCCAGAGTGATAAAGAATAATGTGAATACAACACCGGCCCAACCGAGCCATGGATGCATTAAAAACAAAACACTCAGGTAGATGGGTAGCCAAGGCAGGTCGAAAAAAGTGATGACGCCACTGCCCGTCAAGAATTGGCGAAGATTGGTCAAATCTGAAAATGCCCTCGTTCCACTAGCGCTATCCTGCGAAAGATGTGCGGCAAAGCTAGCATCAAAAACTCGCGCATTGAGTGCTTGATCGAACCGGACACCCGCACGCACCAGTAGCCGCGTTCGCGCCCATTCGGCGATTGCCATCACCGTCGAAAACAGTATCATCACGAGCGTCAGTACAAGAAGCGTGAACACATTCTGGCTTAGCATCACCCGGTCGAAAACTTGCAACATGTACAAAGTCGGCGTCAGCATTAACAGATTGGCCACGAAACTAAACAAGCCCACCCACAATATCTCGGTGCGAAAGGTCCATAGACCGCGCACAAGCTCGCTTTGCCAAGAATTGCGGATTTGGTTCATTATCTGACTCCACCGGCCCTCGACAGCAGGCCGCCAGCCCCCCTTTGAGGCTGGCGAGCTTGATTCATTGCGGTCATCACCTCATCGCGTGGCCCGAAGCCGGCGACTTTGCCATCGCGAAGTATCAGTATTTTGTCCACCGCAGGTAACACGGAAGTTCTGTGGGTAATGATGATAGTGGTGGTCATACGGCGTTTTAGCTCCAGCAGCGTTGCCAGCAGCGCTTTTTCGCCAGCCTCATCAAGGCTTGAGTTGGGCTCATCAAGAAGAACAAACTTCGGCCAACCGTAAATGGCTCTGGCGAGCGCCACTCGCTGGCGCTGGCCACCAGATAGGCGAGCCCCGTCCTCACCCAACTGAGTGTCAAAGCCATCAGGCAGCCCATCGATGGTTGTGTCCAAATCAACTTGCCGGGCCACTTCACGCACGGCTTCCATTTTGACATCGCCAAATCGGGCAATGTTTTCGGCGATACTGCCGTCAAACAGAGCAATGTCTTGTGGCAAGTAGCCAACATAGGGACCCAGTTCAGCTTTGCTCCACGCATGCATGTCATTACCATCCAGCCGGACTGTGCCAGACAATGAGGGCCAGATGCCCATTAGCAGGCGTGCAAGCGATGTCTTGCCCGCAGCGGATTGGCCAATAACCGCTACCGTCTCGCCGGGCATGACCGAAAAACTCACGTCTCTGACAATGGGATAAGTACTGCCTGGTGCGCCGGCAGTCACGCGCTCTACAACCAGATACCCCTCAGGGGCAGGCAGGGACATACCGTAGCGACGTTCGGGCAAGTTACCCAGGAATTTGTCCAGGCGCTGGAAGGCATCTCTAGCGCTGACCACCGTACGCCAATGAAGAATGAGTTGCGCCAATGGCGCGAGGACACGCCCACCTATCGTGGAGGCCACAATCATCATGCCACCACCACCCAGAAGCATCCCCTTGATCATCAACCAGCACGAAAGCCCCAAAATCAGGGAGCTCTGCAGCATCTGGATCAGTTTAGCGCTTGCGCTGTTGAGCCCTGCTACATCTGAAGCATCCGCCTGCTTGGCAAGGAACAGCCGCTGTCGTTTCATCCAGCGACGGTGTATGCGAGCCGCCATACCCATAGCACTCACAACTTGCGCATTACGCAAAACACCACTTGCATAATTTTGTGCAGCGATGGAGGCTTTGCTGGCTTCGGTAAGAGCTGGAAGCGTTTTACGCTCAGTCTGTACGCCAAGCACCACCTGTACCGCTGCTCCAAGTAGGGCCACCACGCCAAGCCAGGGGCTTATGAAAAACAGAATTATGAGGCAGACGACTGAGGCGGGTGTATCCATTATCGTGGTAGCCGCTGGTGATGCTATAAAGTCACGCAATGTTCGCAAATCATTGAACACTTGCATCGAGCCACTGTTCGAATTTTTTAAGTTGCTGTCAAAATTAGCGTCAAACAGTCTTTTGCGCAACGACGCATCAAATTGTTCGCTTGCCTTGTACATCAGTTTGTGGCGTACGAGGTCGAGCCATTCCATAATCAGGTAGGTTACAAGTACCCAGACAAGCAGCATCAGAAGAGTCATGCTGCTTCGGCTATTAATGACGCGATCGTATACTTCCAGCATGAATATCATTGGCGCGAACGCCAGCATGCTGATAATAAAGCTGAAAAACACGGCGTGCCTGTACAGCGGCATGTGGAGCCAAAATCGATGAGATAGTTCAGCGCTCTCAGTAAACTTGGAGTCAAAATTCATCAGGCGTACTCCATGTCGTAAAGCGCTTGCATCTTCTGTGGATTCAACAGAAAATAGTTTCTTGCAAAATGAGGGCCCTCAAACGGCGCAGTCAATGGTAAGTCACTCCGAGTGCCAGTGGCGGAATTTTGATAGAGACTCATACAACGAAATGCAATCCAAAATACCCGAGTCCTCTGGCCAACCCTGTCAATAAAATGTTCATCAGATGTCAGTGCGGAGATTTTTCATTTGTCAATGCTACACTGTGGGGGATCAGGTTGCTGATCACAAGACTTTACGCTACGTGGGTTTGCAATCGCATCAAAAACCAGGATGCCTCTCGTTAGCTTGCCTACGGTGCCCAAAAAACACGGCCGCATTTGTCATTGTACTGACTAGCTAGGCTCCAGTCGCCAAGAGCCTGTGGTAGGGATATCACTGCTCCGCTACCAGGTACACGGTAACGTTAAAATCTACCGACGAAACGTCTACTAAACCTACTATCAGAGCAGGAGATTCGCCAAACGCTAATATGCGAAAAGAGACTGTTTCCAAGTCATCAGTGAGTCTATCACTTACCTCGAGTCCATAGTCGCTGGGTAACGAGGGAAGTTTCGAGGTGTCGCCAGCATCGAAGTTGTAGAACACGATATCTTTAAAACTCCCATTGAAATCGATCATGCCTAAATCAATATCAAAATTCGAATCGTCCAGTTTTATAGGCAGCCCATTCAGAGGTGCTATTGCGGGGTATTTATTACAACCCTCTGCTGTGATCTTCGGTATCGGGAACTTAGCTGCCTAGTCTGGATGACTCAGTCGGCGCAAGCCCAGCGAGATGGAAGTCATGAACCGTAGGCTTTGTTGATCCCTGCCTGAAAAAATTCGAAACAAAATTCGCTGGTCAATTTCTTGTGCATAAATGGTGAAGGATCCGATCGCAAATGGCTGTTTTTTATACCGTAGAAAATTATCGTTGTTGAAATCAAAAATAAAATTATTCGTAGCAACGGCATTGTCAACAGCAAATGAGAATGAAGCAAAATTTGCGTTGGTCATTGAATAGCCCATGGACTCATTTGGTAACCCAAGCCGAGGTGCCACTGGCGCCAACGAAGAATGTTCCAACGAAACCGAATGATTGAGTTAAAAAGAGATGTCTATAACCGATGATTTGCCTGAAGAAATATTCATTTGCGTTGGTGTGGTTGCATCGATCTGCATGGTGTAGTAGTTTCCCCGGAGCAGATTATCGCGGTCCCCGCCCCATTGGTACTTAGCCCAACCCAAGAGCAAATTTTTTTGTTGAGGGCTCGACTTCAGCGAAGGATGCAGTCCAGGGTCTTGGGCGTTCTCGACAAATTGACCATATTTGATGACTTGAGTCCTGTTATCGTTAGCGGGGAGTCTGCCGGCGATGGCGGAGCACGTTTCTCTACCAAATGCAACTGACCTTGCCCTCAAATTACGAACCCCATAACCGACACACTTAAGCAGTCCGTCGCACCTGCTCTGCAAGTCAGTTTTGCTCATTTTGCTTTTGGTTTCAAGTTGAGTTTTTCCGTGATCACATTGTCCGATCGACTGGTTACAGCAAGCCACCAGAGTGCCGTGTCTGAGGATAAATGACACAGCTAAGCGCAAGTTAGTGGTTGCGCTTATTCAAGCGGGCTGAAGTAGGCATTCCCTCTGTTATGTTTGATATTCTGATGCGGCCGCTACGAGAACCCAATATCCACATGTAGCATCATATCCCCGAGAGCAAATTAGCCGAGTCCACCCCCGAAAATATAGCCATTTTCGGAGTAGTCTATAAAGTCGGTCCAGTTTGCTGCCACACCCGTCAGCAGCACACCAAGATCAGCTACGCCATCTGAATTCATATCGGCAAACAGCAGAACGTCATTTTTAAACCGCTGCACAAAAACTACGCCAGCATCATCGCCAAATTCCTCGTTAGCGTTTATTCGGGCCTCCACAACGCTTTTGGCTAATTCGTCGCTCCAAAGGACTGTGGTCGGAAGCTGCAACCCAGCCAGTGAAATAATATCTCCATCCATAACTTTGAAGTCGGTGATTGAATCCATACGACCCAATATCACTGCGCTGTCACCAGCAGAAAATTCAAAAGTGTCACTGCCGACGCCCCCGGTCAGAGTGTCTTTACCCTTTCCACCAATAATCGTGTCATCGCCTACACCTCCAGTGATTCTGTCGTTACCACCGTATCCGTTGATATACACGGACCCTTGATATTCGTCCGAATACCCCCCGAGTTTAGTCACGGTAATGACATCATTACCAAAGAACAAAGCAGGCAATAGGGCATCTACCAGCTGCTCATCAAGTGTCACGCCATCTACCAAGACGCCATCAAATACCGATGTCAAAGCATCAGCGATACGAATATTTTTTTCCGTTGACTTATAGCTGACTTGACCAGTGCCTTGAGGGTAAGCATAGTCCAGCGCCCATTTGGTCGAAACTGATATGTTGATTGTGTCCAATGCGCCATCAAAAACTACATTATCCCAACTGGAAGGACTACCGCTGTCATCAAATTCGAGACCATTACCTTGAATTTCAAACCCTTCTTTGCTTGTAATCGAGTGCGTTCTTTTACTGGTATTTTTGAATGGTTTTCCGTAAGTAGCCTGAGCAGTGGAAAGATATTCCGCCGAATATTCTGTGGAAAATTTGAAACTCCTGGCCTCTCGAGCGAAAGCGGCACCACTCCAATTTTGAAAGTGCTCACCCAAGAAATCACTGGAAGTCATCGTTTTGGACTTTAGTCCATCAACACTTACAGTCTCATCAAACTTATCTTTGAGAGATGTTGCCGTGATTCCGCGCTTGCTGATCATGCCCTTGCCCTCTCCCGAGGAGATTTTGGTGTAGCCGTCGAACTTTTCATTTTCGGAATACTTAAAGTTATTTATACGGTAATTGGCCGCATCCAAACCGGTTCCAGAAAACGTGTAAACGTTATTAACTCCCACATCACTATCACTATACGTGAAGATTTTTTGGGTGGTTCCGTTTCCGGAAGAAACTGCATACTCGTTACTCAAGAGATCAGGCAATCCGAAATATGCCAATCCCTCAGCCAAATCACTGACCCCGTCACCAAGAATCATTTGCAATACTTCAAGCGCGATAAGGTCTTGAGAAAAATAGTTATCGAGTCCGATGTAGTCGCTGTTCAAAGTTACATTAGCCATTGGGCCCTCCTGGGTTAGAAGAAATTTATTGTAATTTTCCAAATTGTATTACTGAGTTATTCACCTAGAAGACCGTTCCATCGGTATCCCTTAAACTAACGGATAGGAATACGACTATGGATATGCTTACGTCGTCAGGGGGCAATTCAAAAATAGAAATCATCGCTGGGGTGCAGCGACGAAGGCGCTCGACCCCGGAACAGCAACTCGCCTGGGTGAGACGAACCACAAGCGCATTTACCGAGTCATGCGAAATCACCAATTGCTGCTTCATCGCCGTGGTGACAAGCGGGTGTCGAATTGACGGCATGATGGTCGGGTTGCAGTCGACGCCAGCAACACTCGCTGGTGTTCGGATGGGTTTGGGCTCAGCTGCGATAACGGCGAACGTGTGAGGGTTGCGTTTGCATTGGACTGCTGTGACCGCGAAGCGATGAGTTGGGTGGCCACAATCAAGGGTAGCGATGCTAACTTGGTCGGCAACTTGATGATGCAAGCAGTCGAGCAGCGCTTCGGTGCCAATGGCAAGGCTATCGGGTAAGTGGAATGGTTGACCGACAATGGCAGCTGCTACACGGCGACGAAGACGCGTTTGTTTGCTCAGGAATTGGGGTTGAAGCGGGTAACGACCTGGATGCGCGGTCCGCAGAGCAACGGCATGGGAGAGAGCTTCGTGCGAACGTTCAAGCGCGACTATGCCGATCTTGCTCATCGGCCCGATGCACAAACGGTGATGCGACGGTTGGCGGGTTGGTTCGAACATTACAATACGCGGCATCCACATAGTGCCTTGGGTTATTTACCTTCGAGGCTGTTTAGAGAAAAACGAGCTGTGAATTACTAACGCCGATGGTCCGGTCTTGTGGGGGTAAAGGCGATCGTTCCAAATTATTGCATGTTTTTTAGACTAGTGTTTCTAGCAAAAAATTTCCTTCTGGCGGTCGACATAGACCATCGAGGACCATCGAGGACCATCGAGGAACATCGAGGAACATCGAGGACCATCGAGGAACATCGAGGAAAATCGAGGAACATCGGGATATTCGTGTATTGCAGTTTGCAGCGGGCTCTGACCTTGCCCTCGAATTACGAACCCCATAACCGATACGATTAAGCAGAACGCCTTGTCTGTTCTGCCAGCCAGTTTTTCTCAAATTGCAACGGACTGAAATCACCCAGCTAGAAATTTGACTCTACCCTGACCCTACCCCACCAAATAGCCTCGATCTAAATTAGAATTTTCTGGCTAATTTGCACAATATGAAACGAGGTCAGGGATGAAGAGAAGCAAATTCACGGAGCAGCAAATCGCCTTCGCATTGAAGCAAGCCGAGCTCGGCACCACGGTGCCTGAGGTCGTGGAACCGCACATCTCCCAACCCAACGCGGTCAGTCGCCTTCATGAATGCGGCCGCCACAGTCTGCGGCTTTATAGGGAACACATAGCCGGACAGGCTTCGGGGTAGTCCTTCCAAAATAGCTACAGCGCGCGATGACAACGGAACGTAGCGTCCCTCCCCATTCTTTGTTACCGGTAAGTGGGCAACTCGATTGCTGAAGTCGGTATGTTCCCAGCGCAGTCCGAGCAGTTCGCCACGGCGCATTGCGGTCTCAACAGCCAATTCGACCAATGGTTTCATCCATGGACTTACCCTGCGGGTGGGCCGCGGCGTGAGGGCATCCAGTATGCGGAGCATTTCCGCTTCGTTGACAGTTCGGCTTCGGCCTTGTGGGGTGGGTGGCTTTCGTACCAGTCGGACAGGGTTGTCGATGTTGATGCCCCACTCACGCCGCGCGTGGTTAATCACGCTGGAGATATAAGCTAGTTCCCGAATGACGGTGCCGCCAGATACGAGTTTCAGACGTTGATCTCTGAATTCCGCTACGCGCGCTGGGGTGAGGGCAACCAGACTTAATTTGCACAGGGGGTTTCGTTTGAGGGCTGCCAGCCTGATTAAATCGGCTTCGGCGCTTTTCATTAGCGGAGTGACTTCGGCCATATACCGGGTGACAAGTTCACCAAGCGTAGTTCTTTCATCAAGCCGCAATGACACGAACTTACCTTGATCCATCTGGGCTTCAACCTGTCTCGCCCATCGCTCAGCGTCTTGCCGAGTGTTGAATGACTTACTGATGGGAACCTGTCCCTGTCGCTGAATACGTGCCTGCCACTTGCCGTTTCTGTTTCTGAAGGTTGCCATGTGCCTGCCTTAAAAGGACAGAACTAGGCCTTTTGCATTTTTATTGTGTTATGGCTGAAGTTTCGTAGCTTCAGTGTAAGTACCCACTACTCCGCCTTCCAATGCCCCGACTTCCCACCCTGTTTCTCCATCACGCGAATATCCGACATCACCATCCCGCGATCAACCGCTTTGCACATGTCGTAAATGGTGAGCAGCCCCACTTGCACGGCGGTTAAGGCCTCCATCTCCACGCCGGTTTTGCCATACGTCTCGACTTGGGCGTTACACATGATGCTGGCATCTGCCTCTTCGATGGTGAATTCGACCGCAACCCGGGTCAGCGCAAGCGGATGGCATAAGGGAATCAGATCACTGGTTCGCTTGGCTGCCATGATGGCGGCGATGCGGGCGATGCCGAGGACATCCCCTTTCTTTGCAGTACCTGCGGTGATGATGGCCAGGGTTTGCGGCAACATGCGAATGACGCCGCTGGCAATGGCGACACGGTGCGTTTCATTTTTTGCGCCGACATCGACCATGTGCGCCTGTCCGGTAGCGTCGAAGTGAGTGAGGCCACCGTTATCGTTGGCAGGACTGGGGAGATTCTTGGCTGAGCTCATGCTGAAAATGTATCTAAAGAAAGGTGCTGCGAACGAAAATTGGTTGCAGGTATCATAGCACCATGAAACCTCGTCTTCTTCCGCGCAGGGGCAGGCCTATGGTGCGCCTGCTGGCAGCTGCCGTGCTTGCATTTTCCGCGCCAGCGCTGCTGACGCCCTCGGTTTTGCAGGCGCAGGCATTGCCTAATCTGGGTGGAACAGACGGCGAAGAGCTGTCGCCCCTGATGGAGCGCCGCCTGGGCGAGCAGGTGATGAACAACATCCGCCGCGACCGTGACTACGTGGGTGATCCCATCGTGTTGGACTATCTGAATCAGGCGGGCGGTGTCTTGCTCTCCTCGAGCTCGGAAGCGCGGGGGGATGCCGGTTATGACTTCATGTTTTTTGCCGTGCGCGATCCTTCATTGAATGCGTTTGCCCTACCCGGCGGTTTCATTGGTGTGCATACCGGGCTGATTCTGGCCTCGCAATCCGAATCCGAGCTGGCCTCAGTCCTGGCGCACGAGATTGGTCACGTGTCGCAACGCCATATTGCGCGCATGATCGGCAATCAGCGTCAGGATGCCTTGCTGCCGCTCGCAGGTTTGCTGCTGGCCGTGCTGGCGGCGCGCACCAGTCCCGACTTGTCTGCGGCGGCGATGATGGGGGGTACGGGGTTGGCGGCACAAAGACAATTAAGCTTCGGTAGGGATGCCGAGCGCGAGGCTGACCGAATTGGCCTGAATCTCTTGCGAAGTTCCGGTTTTGAGGTCAATGGCATGGTGGCATTTTTCGGGCGACTCGAGGCTGCCGGTCGCAGCCGTAGCAGCTCCGCGCCTTCCTATTTGCGTACCCATCCTTTGACCACCGAGCGTATCGCCGATATTGAGGCGCGTATACGCAATATGCCGTACAGGCAGCGTGTTGATAGTCTCGAGTTTGCTCTGGTGAAGGCGCGTGCACGTGTCTTGCAAGACGACACCGTGCAAGGCTGGCGTGATGCGACGGTATTTTTTACCGAGCAGCTGCAGCAGGGCGTGCGGGCACAGGTGATGGGTTCGCGTTACGGCTTGGCCATGATTGCCTTGCGCCAGAAAGATGCAGCGCGTGCTGGAGCGCTGCTTGAGGCCTTGCATGCTGATGTGGCACGCGAAACATCGGCGCCGTCATCGCCTGCCTTGCTGAGTATGGATATTGAATATAGTCTGGTCAGTGGCAAGCCAGAGCAGGCGCTTGCCTTGGCGACTGAAGGACGCAATCGATTTCCTTTGTCGCGCGCGCTGACCATGCAGTATGCGGAAAGTCTGCTGGCGGCAGGAAAGAAAGAAGCCGCCGCAGCGTTTCTGCGCGATCAGTCACAACTGTATCGTCAGGATGCCGGTGTGCAGCGTTCACTGGCGCGCGTGTATGCAGAACAGGGCAAGCAGGCCTTGCAGCATCTGGCACTCGCGGAGTATTACTTTCTTTCCGGTGCTTTGCCCTCTGCGCTGGAGCAACTCAGGATTGCGCGCACCGCACCGGATGCGTCGTTTTACGATCAGGCGATGATTGATGCGCGCGAGCGTGAATTGCAGGTGGTCTGGCAGGAGATGATGGCGCAGAGCAGGAAGCGGTGATTGCGAGGGAGGATTCGGGTCGCATGCGGTCTGCCCGCGCAGCGGCACTGGCTTGCAAGCCAGTGCGCGCCCTGCAAGAGGGGATCCGGTGTCTTTCTTTGCCTATCAGCGGCTCAAATCAATCTCAGCTGCTAGGTTTTTGCAGGTCTTCTGATAAATCCAAAGTGTGACGCCAGTAGATCGCTCCTCACCCAACGCACGGGTACATCCCCCTGAGGCGTACTCAGACTGAGATCATCATCAGGCGATGCCAGCCAGTGCATCAGCTGTTCGTCATCGACGACCTTGCGTTGTATCTTCAAAAGCGGCAGGCATTGCGCCAGATCGCGATCATCCAGCGTTGCTATTTGTCGACCATTGCTGAGCACCAGTTGACCCTGTTCCGTCAGGCAGACCGCATTAATACCCGACATCACCTCGCCATCTTGCAGAACGAACTGATGCACGGGATCTGTACGCGCAATGAAGGGCGTCGCTTCAAGGTCTACATACACGCGCTGCGGACCATTCTGAAAAAACCACGCACCGCGCTCATCGTGCGTGTAGTTGCGATAAATGAAGGCCAGTAGCGCAGTGTGACGAATGATGTCGCCCGGGCTGTCGGCGTGCTGTGCAGCTTCGTCGCGCATGCGGAATGCGCCGCGTGCATCCAGTGCCAGCCATCCGTAACAGTGCGGCACGGACGGCCATTTCGCCAACGCTTGTTTGACAATCTCATCCATCGTCAATCAGCTTGCATACAGCAGGGTGTCTGAGTCGCCGGGCTGGAGCAGGACCTGATCCGACAGAAAACGAACCAGCCGCTTCGGCAACCACTGCAGCGAACCCGGCGGATAACCACTTGCAAATCCCACATGGCCACCCTGTGCCGGATATTCCAGAATGACGGATGAGGACGCCTTGCGCGGCAGATGTCGCGCTGGCAGAAAAGGATCATTACGGGCATTCATTACCAGCGTGGGCACGGCGATTTCACTCAAAACGTGTTTTGCGCTGGCCCTGTCCCAATAATCATTGGTGTCGCGGTAGCCATGGAGCGGTGCTGTCACGACATTATCAAACTCGTAGAGATCGCGTGCCGCCAACATGCGTTCTTTGTCAAAAAGTTTGGGGAATTGTTCGAGCTTTTGCAGGCACTTGGGTTTCAAAGTCTGAAGAAATGTGCGCGTATAAATCATATTCAGACCACGTGAGAGCGCAGCACCACCCGCAGCGAGATCGAGTGGGGCTGATACAGCGCAGGCCGCATCTACAAACTTCGTCTCTTCGGCGAATTCGCCCAGCCAACGCAAGAGGGCGTTGCCCCCCAGTGAAATACCCACTGCAAAAAAATCGGAGGCATTGCGTACCTGGGGATGACCCGCCATGCGACGCAAAATCCAATCGATCTCGCTAGCGTCACCAGAGTGATAAAAACGCGGTGCGCGATTGAGTTCGCCAGAGCAACCACGAAAATGCGGTACCGCACCTGACCAGCCCAATGCCTCTATGTAATGCAGGATGGCGCGCGCATAGTGACTTGATGAAGAACCCTCAAGCCCATGGAAGAGTGCGATGAAAGGCTTGCCCGGCAGTCCTTCAACGAAATCAACATCGATGAAATCACCATCGGTGGTGTCCCAGCGTTCGCGATGCAGCGTGACTTCAGGCGGGCTGATGCATTTGGCCGGATAGATGGTTTGCAGATGCCCGCCCGGCAGCCATAACGGTGCGCGGTAATCCATCAGTGCAGTACGCCTGAGCCACCGGCTTGCTCATCCGCGGGCGCACCGGGCGCGATCGATGCGTGATGCACCACCATGCGCCAGCCTTGCGGTGTTTTGAGATAAACATTGGTGGCGACGATGTGGGCTTGCTGCCAGTCGGGGTCGTCCGGTGTTTTTACTTCTTCGATCAGGCTGTGAACGGCACTGCTCATATTCTGGCTCACGTGCAGATGACGCGGACGGATATGCACCGGGCCACGCTCGAAAATCATTTCCCATGATTCGCGTATCGCCGCATGACCCTGAAGGCGGGGTGCGCCGGGATGGACGCAGCTGATTTCATCATCATCAGCCCACAGCGCCATCAGACTCTCCAGATCTGCGCGTGCGATGGCGTCGTAGAACGCGTGTTCCACATCGTCGGCGGTGGCGAAAATTCGAATCGAACTGGGCATGGGCAGCGTATCGTTTTTTTATACAGGGCGGCGTGGGCACCCATGCCACGGCTGCCAGGTCTCGTTGGTATCAGTGTCCGTGAGCGTGAGCGCCGGGCTTGAGCTGATACTGGGTGCTGCAATAAGGACATTTCGCGCGACCCTGGTCGTTGAAGTCCAAAAATACGCGCGGGTGAGAGGACCAGACCGGCATGGCCTTGTTAGGGCAGTAGGCCGGCAGATCCGGACTGTCAAGTTCCACAACTGAAGATGACTGTGTCATTCTTTGATCCTTAGTTCAGACAGGTGTCAGCCAGTGCTTGTACTTTGCCGATTTGCCGCCCACGACGTCAAAGAATAAGGATTGCAGTTTTTCAGTCACGGGTCCACGGCTGCCGGCACCAATCGTGCGATTGTCGAGCTCGCGGATTGGCGTGACTTCAGCGGCCGTACCTGTGAAGAAGGCTTCATCGGCACAATAAATCTCGTCGCGCGTGATGCGCTTTTCAATCACCTCAATACCCAAATCGCGCGCCATGGTGAGTACGGAATCACGGGTAATGCCATCGAGGCAGCTCGCCAGATCAGGCGTATAAATCTTGCCGGCTTTGACGATAAAGACATTCTCGCCAGCGCCCTCGGACACATAACCTTCGGTGTCCAGCAGCAGCGCTTCATCGTAACCCTCAGCCGTGACTTCCTGATTGGCCAGAATGGAGTTGATGTAGTAGCCACTGGCTTTTGCGCGCACCATGGATACGTTCACATGGTGGCGGGTGAATGACGAGGTTTTGACGCGTATGCCTTTGGCCAGGCCTTCTTCGCCCAGATAAGCGCCCCAGGGCCAGGCGGCGACCGAGACGTGAATCGTATTACCGCGTGCCGAGACGCCCATTTTTTCCGAGCCTATCCAGGCCAGTGGACGGATGTAGCAGGATTCCAGCTGGTTGGCGCGTACGACATCCCGTTGCGCTGCCATCAGCGTTTCCATATCGTAGGGCAGCTGCATCTGGAAAATCTTCGCTGAATTGAACAGGCGCTGCGTATGCTCTTTCAGACGAAAAATCGCAGTGCCATCGACGGTTTTGTAGGCGCGTACACCTTCGAAAATCGCCATGCCATAGTGCAGGCTGTGGGTCAGCATATGCAAAGTGGCATCGCGCCACTCGATCATATGGCCGTCTTTCCAGATCTTGCCGTCGCGGTCAGCCATGGACATGAAACATTCTCCCGTCAATATCGCAAAACGCTGATTTTAACGGATTCAGCGCATGTCTCGTTAGCACTATGGCTGCTTGTCAGGGAAGCGGCGATGAAACACAACCGGGTCCTCTGATGGCTGCGAAAAAGGCGCCAAGCCCTTGATTTGCCCTGACTCCGCATGCGCTGTGACACTGACTCGGTATCGGAGGTGGATTTGTCCGGCAGGTAAATCGTTAAAATAGCGGATTGCCCATTCGCTGGGGCTGCTGAATTTTTACTCACTTTTCATGAACGACATCCCTACTGAAGCAGCAGAGCGCGAACGCGCCGCGTTCTGGGACGGGGTGCGCGTCAGTACGCAGACGATGCCAGGCCTCTTTGCATGGGGCACGGTCACGGGCATGGCCATGGTGCAGGCGGGTCTGACGATCTGGCAAGCGCTGCTGATGACCTTGACGGTGTACGCCGGGTCGGCGCAGCTGGCGGTTCTGCCCCTGATTGCGGCCAGCGTACCGCTGGGAGTGATCGTGTTCACGGGTTTCATGGTTAATTTGCGCTTCGTGATTTTCAGCGCTGTGATCGGCCCCCATTTCGCCCATTTGCCCTGGTATCAGCGACTTTGGTACGGCTATTTCAATGTCGATGTGATCATGGCTTTCTTCCCTCAGCGTTATCCCGCGCACACGCTGGGCAAGACCGCTGGCAAGGTCGGCTATTTCAAAGGGCTGGCCATGCCCAACTGGACCGCGTGGCAGGTCGGTACGGTGGCCGGCATCCTCCTGGCGAGCCAGATCCCCAGCAGTTGGGGCATAGGTTTTGCGGGCACGGTCGCACTGCTCGCGATCACCGTGCCCCTGGTGGCCAACCGACCTACCTTGATAGGCGTGGTGGTGGCCAGCATTGTCTCCATCATGAGCGTCGGACTGCCTTACCGACTGGGTTTGCTCGTGGCGATGGTGCTGGGTATTGCTGCGGCGGTGGCCGCCGACAGACTGATCACCCAGCGTGCTTCCGCGGCCCCTCAGGATTCGTCTCATGAGTAACAACGAATTTCTGCTGCTGATTGCGCTCATGACCATGGGCACAGTGGCGGGACGCGGATTTTTCTTCCTGTTTGCGCGGTCGGTGCGGATGCCCGACTGGCTGCAGCATGCGCTCAGTTTTATGCCGGCGGTGGCGCTGGCCGCGATTCTGGCGCCCGACCTGCTGCTGTCGGGCGGCGCTCTGGTCGAGCCCTGGAAAAACATCCGGTTATTGGCAGGGATTGCCGCCGTGTTGTTCTTCCTCAAGACCCGTCATCTGTTGGGAACACTGGTCTTTGGCATGGCTTGTTTTACGTTACTTCGCCTGCTCAGCTGAACGAGGGGCGGCACCATGCAATGCCGGTCTGGCAACGGTCTTTGCGGGTATGGCCTGCGGTAAAATAGCGGGCTTTCCGAAAGCCACTCCCACCAGAGGAATCCGACATGCGATTCAACCGACTCAGTGATCTCGCCGAACAGAACAAGCTGCAGGGCAAACGCGTTTTTATCCGTGCGGATATGAATGTGCCTCAGGATGATGCCGGCCATATCACTGAAGATACTCGGATACGTGCATCCATCCCTGGCATACAGGCGGCGCTCAAGGCTGGCGCTGCTGTGATGGTGACTTCGCATCTCGGTCGCCCCACTGAAGGTGAACTCAAGGCCGAGGACACACTCGCACCTGTCGCGCAGCGTCTGTCTGAATTATTGGGCAAGCCAGTCGCGCTGAAACAGCACTGGGTGGATGGTGTATCGGTGGCTCCCGGTGAGGTCGTAATGCTGGAGAACTGCCGCGTGAATATCGGCGAGAAGAAGAACAGTGACGAGCTCGCAAAAAAAATGGCGGCGCTGTGCGACGTATATGTGAATGATGCCTTTGGTACTGCGCACCGAGCCGAAGCCACCACGCACGGCATCGCAAAGTTTGCACCCATCGCCTGCGCTGGCCCCTTGCTTGCGGCCGAGCTCGATGCCCTGGGCAAGGCGCTGGGCCAGCCGGCCAAGCCGCTCGCCGCGATCGTGGCGGGCTCCAAGGTATCAACCAAGCTCACCATTCTGAAATCACTGGCCAGCAAAGTGGACCGACTGATTGTCGGTGGCGGTATCGCCAATACCTTCATGCTGGCTGCGGGTCTGCCGATTGGCAAATCACTCGCCGAACCCGATCTGGTTGGCGAAGCCAAAGCCATCATCGACATCATGGCCGCGCGCGGTGCGACGGTACCTATTCCTACGGATGTTGTGTGCGCGACCGAATTTTCGCCGACTGCGGTGGCCACCGTTAAATCAGTCAATGACGTCGCAGCCGACGACATGATTCTGGACATCGGCCCTCAAACCGCTGAAGTGTTGGCGGCGCAGTTACTCGATGCCGGCACCATCGTCTGGAATGGCCCGGTCGGTGTGTTCGAATTCGACCAATTCGGTCACGGTACAAAAACGCTGGCGATGGCGATTGCCCGCTCCAGCGGCTTCTCGATTGCCGGCGGTGGTGACACGCTGGCGGCGATTGCCAAATACGGTATTGCCGACAAAGTCGGTTATATCTCTACCGGCGGCGGGGCTTTCCTCGAATTCCTCGAGGGTAAAGTACTCCCGGCTGTCGACATACTCGAGCAGCGCGCACAATAAAGACTCCCTGATGAAAACTCGCGCCACCAAGATCGTTGCCACTATCGGCCCTGCATCCAATACCCCGGACATCCTCAAGCGCATGATCGAAGCAGGTGTCGATGTGGTGCGTTTGAATTTCTCGCACGGCACCGCAGAAGACCACGTCGCACGGGCGCAGATGGTGCGCGATGCGGCGGCCGCTTGCGGTCGCGAGATCGCGATCATGGCGGATTTGCAGGGACCGAAAATCCGGGTTGGCAAATTCAAGGACGGCAAGATAGAGCTCGTCAAAGGCGAAAAATTCATTCTGGATGCGCAGTGCGAGATGGGTGATCAGCACCGCGCCGGTCTCGACTACAAAGAATTACCGAACGATCTCAAGCCCGATGATGTGCTGCTGCTCAATGATGGTTTGATCGTGCTGGTTGTGACGCAGGTGAAGGGCAGCGAAATCCATACGACCGTGAAAATCGGTGGCGAACTGTCCAATAACAAAGGCATCAACCGTCAGGGCGGCGGTTTGTCTGCGCCAGCACTGACGGCGAAAGACATGGAAGACATCAAGACCGCGATGCGTCTGGGTGCTGATTTCGTCGCGGTGTCGTTTCCCAAAAATGCGACTGATATGGAAATGGCGCGGCAGCTGGCGAATATCGCCGGCGAGGCCTATGGCCGCAAGCCGCAGATGATTGCGAAGATCGAGCGTGCCGAAGCAATTCCGCGCTTGCAGGAAATTCTCGATGCCTCGGACGGCATCATGGTCGCGCGGGGTGATCTGGCGGTCGAAGTCGGTAACGCTGCCGTACCTGCACTGCAAAAACGCATGATCCGCATGGCACGTGCCAGTAACAAACTGGTGATCACTGCCACGCAGATGATGGAATCCATGATTCAGAATGCCATACCCACACGCGCAGAAGTTTCCGACGTTGCCAATGCGGTGCTTGATGGTACAGACGCCGTGATGACCTCGGCGGAAACGGCGGCGGGCAAATATCCGGTGGAAACCGTGGAAACCATGGTCGCTGTATGTGCCGAAGCCGAGAAGTCCGAGCATCTGTCGCTGGATACGGATTTCCTGAATGTGACCTTCACCCGCATTGATCAATCGATTGCGTATGGCGCCTTGTTTACCGCCTATCACTTGCAGGCCGCCGCGATTGTTGCGCTCACCGAATCCGGTTCGACGCCCTTGTGGATGAGCCGCCACAACATCGGTATGCCAATTTATGCGATGACACCAAGTCTCGCGACGCAGCGCAAGCTTGCGCTCTACCGTAACGTACACACACTCCAACTCAAGCCTTCTTCCGCCGACCGAGAAAAGGTGCTCGCTGATGTCGAGGCCTTGCTGGTCGCCAAAAAGCTGGCAATCAAAGATGACATGATCGTCGTGACCTGGGGTGAGCCCATGGGGCAGGTCGGTGGTACCAATGCCCTGAAGATCACAAAGATTGGTGAACGATAATTTTTATTTCCGGAGATTCTGAACATGCCTCTCGTTTCAATGCGCCAGTTGCTCGACCATGCTGCAGAAAATGCTTACGGTTTACCGGCATTCAATGTCAATAATCTTGAACAGGTATCAGCCATCATGGCTGCTGCCGATGAAGTCGGCGCGCCGGTGATCATGCAAGCCTCTGCCGGTGCGCGCAAATACGCAGGTGAAGCCTTTTTGCGTCATCTGATTTCTGCAGCAGTTGAGGCGTATCCGCATATTCCCATCGTCATGCACCAGGATCACGGCCAGTCGCCGGCGGTCTGCATGGCCGCGATACGCTCAGGTTTTTCATCGGTGATGATGGATGGCT
This sequence comes from Oxalobacteraceae bacterium, assembly GCA_027490465.1. Lineage (GTDB taxonomy): Bacteria > Pseudomonadota > Gammaproteobacteria > Burkholderiales > Burkholderiaceae_D > Pernthalerella. The sequence goes on along the minus strand of JAIXXZ010000035.1, from coordinate 524 downwards.
CGCTGGAAGAAGATGGCAAGTCGGTGGCAAGCTATGAATACAACGTGGGAGTATCACGTCGTGTAGTGGATTTTTCTCACGCGATTGGCGTGACAGTCGAAGCCGAACTCGGCGTGCTGGGTTCGCTGGAAACCATGAAGGGTGACAAGGAAGATGGTCATGGTGCTGAAGGCACGATGACGCGTGAGCAATTGCTGACTGATGCCAGTCAGGCTGCTGACTTCGTGCGTCAGACCCAGTGCGATGCGCTAGCTATTGCGATTGGTACCAGCCACGGCGGCTACAAGTTTTCGCGCAAACCAACCGGCGATATTCTGGCGATTGATCGCATCAAGGAAATCCACGCGCGTATTCCGAACACCCATCTGGTCATGCACGGCTCATCGAGCGTGCCTCAGGAATTGTTGGCTGAGATACGTCAGTTTGGCGGCGACATGAAAGAAACCTATGGCGTGCCGGTCGAAGAAATTCAGGAAGGCATACGTCATGGCGTTCGCAAGATCAATATTGATACCGACATTCGT
>JAIXXZ010000082.1 GCA_027490465.1 Oxalobacteraceae bacterium | reverse complement strand
TGCCAGCTGCTACGGATGATTTTTCTGCGCCCCTGCAATTGCTTGCTCGGTCATTGTCTTTTATCGATCCGGTGAGTGGCGACTGTCGTGTATTTGAAAGTAACTTCAGACTTCAAGTATGCGTCGATTAAACAATGACTCGGGAGGCGCTGATTAAATAAAACAGGTGGCTGTGTCAGCTGAATTAATTGCGGCAAGCTCTCGATTTTGCCGTAACCCGTGTTCCACAGCTATGCCGGCTCGCCATAAAATGCGGGTTTATTCAGCCTCCCCCTAAAAAAATTCTGAAGCACGTGCGCTGGTTCTGGCTCTCCAGGGCCGAGTTTCAGGCTTGACAAGGTTGAACACGAATTGGGACTGGTTTAAACGGCTTCATGTGGCGGTTTCACCGCTGTCTCTATAAAAAGAACAACTTATGAATTCAGTGTCATCCGAGCGATCAAATACCTTTGTTTTGCGACGAGCAATTATTGCTCTCTCAGCCGCTGCATTTGGCAGTGGCATGTCGATGCGTGTTGCCGATCCTATGCTGGTTCGACTCGCATTGGACTTTTCAATACCGTTAGGTATGGCGGCCTGGGCAGTCACCGTATTCGGATTTGCTTATGGGGTGTCCCAATTATTTTTCGGCCCCTTGGGTGACCGCTATGGGAAATACCTGGTAATTGCCTGGGGCTGTATTGCTTGCGCGGCGACGGCTTTATTGTGCGGACTTGTGCGTGATTTTTCAGCGTTGTTGGTCGCGCGTGGCTTGGCGGGTGCAACGGCCGCTGCAGTCATTCCGTTAGCAATGGCCTGGATTGGTGATGTCGTCCCTTATGAAGACAGACAATCCGTGCTCGCGCGGTTTTTAGTTGGACAAATTCTTGGCTTATCGACTGGCGTATTAGTCGGTGGATGGTGCGCAGATTATCTGGACTGGCGTTCACCTTTTTTTCTGATCGCGCTCTGGTTTTTTGTTATTGGCTTGTACCTTGTTCATCTGAACCGATCACTTCCCGAAAATGCGCGCGTGCTCCATAAAGCGGCTGGCAGCGCTCCATCTCGACTGGTTTCGGAATTTCGTGCGGTGTTATCTATTCAGTGGGCACGCACGGTGTTACTGACCGTGTTTATCGAGGGTGCGCTGGTATTTGTTGCACTGGCGTTTCTGCCCGCGCATTTACACACGGTGTACCAACTCTCGCTTGCATCGTCTGGCGCCATGGTGATGCTGTTTGGACTCGGCGGTTTGATATTTGCGCTTGCGTCCCGGGTGTTAGTTCGTCATCTCCGCGAGACAGGTTTGACGCGTTACGGTGGCTTGGTGATGGGTTTGGCTTTGCTGGTGGTTGCCTATTCACCGCAGTGGTGGATTAGCTTGCCCGCGTGCCTTTTCTTTGGCTTGGGCTTCTACATGTTGCACAACACTTTGCAAATCAACGCAACACAGATGGCGCCTGAGCGACGCGGTGCTGCCGTCGCTGCCTTTGCTTCGTGTTTTTTTCTTGGTCAGTCGACGGGTGTCGCATTGGGCGGTGCTTTACTGGCGTTTATCAGCACTGACCATTTGATTGCAGCAGCCGGTCTCGGGGTCGCACTTGTGGGCCAGCGATTTTCCCATCGTCTGGCCTTGAAGCTTACTTAATATTGTTACATCAAGAACGTGCTGCGAATGCTCGTAGTTCGGCGGCCAGGCTGGGCTGCAGCGAATCCATGTCATTTGCCATCTGCTGCAGGCTCAATGCCGCGCTGACACGATCGTCGGTGTATTTGGTATCTGTGCCCCTGGACGTAAACAGCGTCGAACACAGGCTCGCAAAACGACTCGGGAGGGATGGGGGCAGGGGTTTGATGGTTTCAGTGGCAGTAAGATAATGATTTGACATGACGGCTCCAGTCGATAGATTCATTTGCTGCGCCGCAGTATAGTTTCTGAGAAGATATATTTAAAATTCTATTTTCAGATAACTTTTATACTAAATCTGTATATCATCCTGTTTGAGGCGTACATCTGCACTCGGTGTCCGTGAAGCCTTCCTTTAACCGACTGGTGCTTTTCTTCCATGAGTTTTCTGACCCTTGACCTCAATCTGCTGCGCGTATTCGACGCAGTAATGACGGAACAAAATCTAACGCGAGCGGCTAATCGGCTCGCCATGACGCAGCCCGCGGTATCCAATGCGGTCAAACGTCTGCGTGATGCGCTCGGTGATGAACTTCTGATTCGTACAGCGCACGGCGTAAAACCAACCGCGCGCGCTGAATCATTATGGCCAGCAGTAAGACAAGCACTGGCTGATCTAGAAGAGGCTGTTGCGCCTCGCAGCTTCGAGCTGGCAAAAGCTCACGCCACGTTTCGAATGGCAATGGCGGATGCGACGGCCGGCTTGATGTTGCCGCCTTTAGTCAGACTGATTGAGAACCAAGCACCGGGTATCGATATACGGATGGTCCCGCTGACAACGCGCGAACCACGTCCTCAACTGTTACGTGGCGATATTGATCTGGCGATTGGTTTTTTCCCCGGTGTTGTCGCCCAACTGCAAGGCGCTACCGAAACGCCGATACGCCATGAGCGACTGTACGCGGGTCAGTATGTCTGTGTCATGCGGAAAAAACATGCTCTCGCTAAAGAAGATTTAACTGTGGATAAGTATTGCGAGGCAAATCACTTACTGGTGAGCTTCTCGGGACGCGCACGCGGCTTGGTCGATGATGCCTTGTTATCGTTGGGTAGGCAACGCCGCATTCTTTTGACGGTCAATCAATTTTTCACCGCAGGTAAAGTGGTCGCTGCTTCTGATTTGATCATGGTGTTGCCCCGGCATCTGATTGAAGCAACCGGAATGACCGATCATCTGGTGGCAAAAGAATTGCCGTTCGCGATGCCCGAAGTTCATATCGATATGTTGTGGCATGAGCGTAATGCCCGCTCCCCAGGGCATCGATGGTTGCGTGAGCAGTTACGGGATTCTGATGTTCTTAGCAAGATCGGGGCAGAGAGCTAAGTCGTCATAGACACGAATTTTTATTCCCCGAAATTCACCTGCCTGTCGTCTGTTCGGCAATTCAGGACTCGTTAGCCTTCTGAACTCCATTGGTGCACGACCGTGTTTTTTTCTGGCGTTTTGTACGGATGAAATCGCGAAAGGTCTTGTGGGGTTTATTCACAATTTATCCGATACTTATTCACAAATTTATCCACGTATGAAATCCCCTCGAATTTCTGCTTTTGCTTTTTGTTGTTTTGTATAAGTCTGTATTTATAGATAGTAGTAATAGATAAGAGAAGCCGGTTTCTGTGGATAACCCAAGATTACCCTGCTGGTTCAAACACTTGGAGAAAAGATAAGCACTGAACACAGTGCGTAAGCAGACAGGACAGTTTTTGTATAAAAATGAAGCAGGGTGTGCAGATCGGGCTTATCCACGATGTGCCAGAATCTTATCCTCGTGTTTATCAACAGTTAGACTGACAACATCTTTCTTATTGGCCCCACAGATCTTGCATGAGTTGAAACGCATGCGTGATGGCTGATTCCTGGCGACGACTGTTCAAGCAGATAAAGGATAGCTCGGTTGTCACACTAACAGCGTTGGCAATCACAAGGCCGTGCGCCCGCGCTTCTCGCAAGGCAACGGAGTCACGAACCAATGATAGGCCGATACCTGACTTAACCAGGTCCAGCATGGAGGCTTCCTGATCTACCATGGCCACTTTCCCCGGGTTGACTTGGTGCTGATCAAACACTTTGGTCAGTAAGCGGTTATGTACCGACTCAGGCGGTGACCATATCCAGGGCAGGGCGGCCAGTGCTTTCCAATCTTTGTCTTCAACACGCCTGCGCCAGCCTTGTGGTGCGACAACGTTGTAAACAAACGAAGTCAGGATGAGGGAATGGCAATCGCGTGCCGGGGTACCCACAAAATAACCAACATCCAGATGGGCGTTGCGAATTTGCTGTTCCACCCATCCGGACATGCCTTGTTGCAGCCGCGTCGACACATGGGGATGGGCTTCTACCAACAATTTAAGGAAGGCACCCAAGCGGGTGAATTCTGGGTCCAGAATGGTGCCAATGGAAAGATGGCCCTGCAGGGTGGAATTGAGGGCATGAGCCGCATGCAACAGTTCAACGCTACTACCGATCACCCGTTCAGCCAGAGGAAGTAATTTGGCGCCATCTCGGGTCAGCGCCATACCAGTGGGCGTGCGCGCGAAGAGCTGGACTTTCAGACTGTTTTCTAGCGCTTTAATTTGCAAACTTACTGCAGGTTGGGTGAGGTGCAACTGCACAGCGGCACGGGTCAGGTTACCTTCCCGGGCGACAGTGATAAATGCGCGCAGCTGGGTGAGATCCATGAGATATATAAGAAATATTTATACAAGACTGATGATAACTCATTGGATTTCCGCTTTTTAAACAAATATCCTGCCATAGTGCTCGCAGACTATAAAAGGAAAATTTATGACAACAGCGTCACTTCCCGAGATTCCACACTTTATTAACGGCAAGAAGGTGGCGACCACCAGTGGCCGCAGTCAGCCTGTTTTCAATCCGGCCATGGGTGCCCCGGTTGCCCAAGTAGCGCTGGGTAGCGCTGAAGAAGTCAATGCCGCGATTGCGGTTGCTTCCAAAGCGGCACCGGCATGGGCTGAAACAGCCCCTTTGAAACGCGCGCGCGTTTTGTCGAAGTTCAAGGAGCTGCTGGAAAAACATCATGACGATTTGGCCGCGATGATTACGCGCGAGCACGGCAAGGTGTTTAGTGATGCCAAGGGTGAGGTGGTACGTGGTCTGGAGATCGTGGAATTTGCCACGGGTATTCCCCAGTTACTGAAGACTCAGTTCACCGACAATATTGGCGGCGGCATTGATAACTGGCAGCTGCGTCAGCCCTTGGGTGTGACCGCAGGGATTACGCCGTTTAACTTTCCGGTGATGGTGCCCTTGTGGATGGCACCGGTTGCTATCGGTTGCGGAAATACCTTTGTTCTCAAGCCTTCCGAGCGAGACCCGTCGCCATCCATCTTCATGGCTGAGTTGTTGCAGCAGGCCGGGTTGCCCGATGGCGTGTTCAATGTGGTCCAGGGCGACAAGCTTGCCGTCGATACGATTCTTCAGCACCCCGATGTCAAAGCGGTGTCCTTCGTTGGATCAACACCGATCGCAGAATACATTTACACCGAAGGCAATCGTCGAAAGGGCCCGTACCCATTGCGTGTGCAAGCCCTGGGTGGCGCGAAAAACCACCTGGTGGTGATGCCGGATGCGGATCTGGACCAGGCGGTCGATGCGCTGATTGGCGCCGCCTATGGGTCAGCGGGCGAGCGATGCATGGCGATCTCTGTCGCCGTGGCGGTCGGCAGTGTGGCAGACAAGCTGGTGGACGCATTGGTGCCACGGGTCAAAGCACTAAAGATTGATAACGGCATGAATCCCGCGTCGGAGATGGGCCCGGTCGTGACCGCGGCACACAAGGCGAAAATCGAGGATTACATCGCGCAGGGCCAGAGCGCAGGTGCGACCTTGCTAGTTGATGGCCGAGGCCATACCGTTGCCGGTCATGAGCAAGGGTTTTTCCTGGGAGGGTCTTTGTTTGACCATGTCACGCCGGAAATGACGATTTATCGTGAAGAGATTTTCGGCCCGGTGCTCTGCGTTGTGCGAGTGCCGGATATGGCTGCAGCAATTGCCTTGATTAATGCCCACGAATTCGGCAACGGTGTTTCGCTGTTTACCTCCGATGGCAATACAGCGCGTGAATTTTCGCGTCGCATCGAAGTGGGCATGGTGGGCGTCAATGTACCTATCCCTGTGCCTATGGCCTGGCATTCTTTTGGTGGCTGGAAACGCTCGCTGTTTGGCGACATGCATATTTATGGCGAAGAGGGCATTCGGTTTTACACGCGCTACAAGTCCATCATGCAGCGCTGGCCGGAATCGATAGGCAAGGGTGCTGAATTCACTATGCCAGTGGCGAAATAAACGGAGGCCGCGATGCAATCAGCAGGCACCTACGACTACATCATCATTGGCGCGGGCACAGCGGGCTGCGTGCTGGCCAATCGTCTTACCCAAGATCCGGGCGTCTCGGTGCTTTTGATCGAAGCAGGTGGTAAAGACGACTATGCATGGATTCATATCCCGGTAGGGTATCTGTATTGCATCGACAATCCGCGCACCGATTGGCGCTTTCGCACCGAGCCGGATGCGGGTCTGAATGGCCGCTCACTCATTTACCCGCGCGGCAAAGTGTTGGGCGGGTGTTCGTCGATCAACGGCATGATCTATATGCGGGGCCAATCGCGCGACTACGATGCTTGGGCTGCGCTCACGGGTGATGCCAGCTGGCGTTGGGATCAAGTGCTGCCTTTGTTTTTGCACACCGAAGACCATCATGCCGGGCGCAGCGAGTTTCATGGTGCGGGTGGTGAATGGCGAGTCGAACAACAGCGCCTGCGTTGGGACATTCTCGATGCGTTCCGCGACGCCGCGGCACAGACGGGCATACCGAAGACCGACGACTTCAATCGTGGCGATAACGAAGGTTGTGGTTACTTTGAAGTGAACCAGCGCAGCGGCATTCGGTGGAATACTGCCAAAGCTTTCCTGCGGTCTGTGAAAGGCCGTCACGGTAATCTTGAAATCATGACGGGCTGTCATGTTCATAAGCTGCGCATTGAGCAAGGAGAGGGCGGCGCTGTTTGCAAGGGTGTTGAGTTCACCGGCGGCGGTCAGCGCTGGTTTGCGCAGGCGGCACATGAAACTTTGCTTACGGCCGGCGCGATAGGCTCGCCACAACTTTTGCAATTGTCGGGCGTCGGCCCAGCGAATCTGCTGCAAGAACACGGCATACCGGTCGTGCTCAATGCGCACGGTGTCGGTGAGAACTTGCAGGATCATTTGCAGCTGCGCATGGCATTCAAAGTGCGTAACGCCAAAACGCTCAACACCATGGCCAACAGCTTGCTGGGCAAGATGAAAATTGGTCTGGAATATGCGCTCAATCGCAGCGGCCCTATGTCAATGGCGCCTTCGCAGCTCGGCGCTTTCGCGCGCTCGGATGCATCGCAGACGAGTGCGAATATTCAATACCATGTGCAACCGCTGTCATTGAATAAATTTGGCGAACCCTTGCATCCTTTCCCGGCGTTTACCGCCAGCGTATGCAATTTGCGCCCAACGGCACGCGGCCATGTTCGTATTGCGTCATCGGACGCCGTGCAAGCGCCAAAAATCACGCCGAATTATCTGAGCACGGAAGAAGACCGGCAGGTGGCCGCTGACGCGCTGCGTCTTACGCGGCGCATCGTGGCCGCGCCAGCAATGCAGCGCTATGCGCCCGAGGAATTCCTGCCCGGCCCCACATTTCAGACCGATGCGGAATTGGCGATTGCCGCGGGCAATATTGGCACCACGATTTTCCATCCGGTCGGCACCTGCAAAATGGGGCGGGATGATGACGCAATGGCGGTGCTGGATCCGCAGCTCAGAGTGCGTGGCGTTGCGGGCTTGCGGGTGGTTGATGGCTCGGTCATGCCCGTGATTACCTCAGGCAATCCTAATTCGCCCATCATCATGATTGCGGATAAGGCGGCCGGTCTGATTCGCGCTGATCGGAAAAGGGCGGTATCTTCCGACGTCGCTACGCCTGTCACCGTCTGAGGCTCAGTATTCACAGGGCCCCCGGCGATAGTGAATACTAACCAATAGCATGGAGGCCTTGCCATCTGACGTGTTGCTGCTGGCTTTGGCCGCGGTGCTCGCCGGTCTGGTCGATGCTGTGGTTGGGGGTGGTGGGTTGATTCAGGTGCCCATGCTCTTCAGTGTTTTTCCTTCCGCTGCGCCAGCCACCTTGTTTGGTACCAACAAATTGGCCTCGGTCTGGGGTACTGCCGTAGCAGCCCGAAGTTATGCGCAGCGTTTTCCCATTGCCTGGAACGTGGCTCTGCCAGCATCTCTGGCGGCGCTGGTTTTTGCGTTTGTCGGCGCCTGGGCGGTGTCAGTGTTTCCCCCGGTATTGTTGCGAAAGGCGCTGCCATTTCTCTTGCTGCTGGTCGCGGCTTATGTGCTGGTGCGAAAAGATTTTGGCAGCATCCACCAGCCGATCGCAAAAGGCCGCCGGAAAACCCTCTTGGCGGTGGCGGTTGGCGCACTGATCGGCCTGTACGATGGGTTTTTTGGGCCCGGGACGGGCAGCTTTCTGATTTTTCTCTTTGTCCGGGTGTTCGGTTTTGATTTCTTGCGAGCTTCTGCGGTCGCCAAGCTCGTCAATGTGGCCTGCAATCTGGCTGCGCTGGCGCTCTTTGCGGGGCTTGGCCACGTATTTTGGCAACTGGGTTTGGTCATGGCGGTGTGCAACATCATGGGTTCGCTCATCGGTACGCGACTTGCCATCCATGGCGGCGCTGCGCTTGTGCGCAAGGTGTTCTTGTTGGTGGTTGCTGCCCTGATACTGAAAACCAGCACCGACGCCTTTTTCTGAGGACGCGCCTCGCTGTTTCACGTGGAGCAGCCTAAAAAAGCGCTGATTGAATAAGCCTGGAAACTTTTGTTGCCAATGACGCCCAGCCCTTGATGTTGCTGATCCCCGCTTTGCGCAGCTCGGCTGGCGCGCCATGGGGCGTGGAATTATTCGGCATCTCCCCAAAATCCATCACTATCAGCGTTCCACGTGAAACAAGGCACGTGATTGCCCTTATAATCCAGCCTCTGCTTTGCCTCTGACCAGCCTGTTCACATGGATTTCCCCGCTGAATTTGATGTCATTGTCGTCGGAGGTGGTCACGCCGGGACGGAGGCTGCGCTCGTGGCGGCTCGCATGGGTCAGAAAACCCTGCTTCTGTCACACAACATCGAGACACTCGGCCAAATGTCGTGCAATCCCTCGATAGGGGGCATTGGCAAAGGACATTTGGTGCGCGAGGTGGACGCGCTGGGCGGTGCGATGGCCATCGCCACCGACGAAGCAGGCATCCAGTTTCGTATCCTGAATTCTTCCAAGGGCCCGGCGGTTCGTGCGACGCGCGCCCAGGCGGATCGGCTGCTTTACAAGCAGGCGATCCGCTCCAGACTTGAAAACCAGCCTAATCTCTGGCTTTTCCAGCAAGCCGTCGATGATTTGATGGTTGAGGGCGAGCGGGTTGTCGGTGCCGTGACCCAAGTCGGGCTGCGATTTCGCGCTCGCGCGGTGGTGCTGACGGCCGGAACTTTTCTTGATGGCAAAATTCATGTCGGCCTGAATCATTACTCAGGCGGTCGGGCAGGGGATCCGCCCGCGATTTCGCTGTCAACGCGGCTCAAAGAGCTGAAATTACCGCAAGGCCGACTGAAAACAGGTACGCCGCCACGCATTGACGGCCGAAGCATAGATTTTTCCGTCATGACAGAGCAGCCCGGCGACACGAACCCGATCCCGGTGTTTTCCGTGATGGGTTCCGCTGCGCTTCATCCAAAGCAGCTGCCGTGCTGGATTACGCACACCAATGAAAAAACGCACGACATTATTCGTGCTGCCTTGGATAGAAGTCCGATGTTTACGGGTGTCATCGAGGGTGTGGGGCCGCGCTATTGCCCTTCTATCGAAGACAAAATTCACCGCTTTGCCGACAAAACATCCCATCAGATTTTCCTCGAGCCGGAAGGCCTGACCACGCATGAGTTTTATCCCAATGGCATATCCACCAGCCTGCCTTTTGATGCTCAGCTTGCGCTCGTAAGATCGATGCGCGGCATGGAAAATGCCCATGTCCTTCGACCCGGCTATGCCATTGAATACGATTATTTCGATCCGCGTGGCCTGAAGTCCTCGCTTGAGACTCGCGCTATTCGCGGGCTTTTCTTTGCTGGGCAAATTAACGGCACGACAGGCTATGAAGAAGCTGCTGCGCAAGGATTGTTAGCGGGTATGAATGCCGCGCTACAGGTTCAGGGCCGTGAGCCATGGACGCCGCGGCGCGATGAGGCCTACCTGGGGGTGCTGGTCGACGACCTCGTAACGCAAGGTGTTCAGGAGCCTTACCGCATGTTTACCAGCCGGGCTGAGTATCGGTTGAGCTTGCGTGAAGACAATGCCGATCTGCGTCTGACCGAGATCGGGCGGCAGTTGGGCTGCGTTGGCGACGTGCAATGGGCGCACTTCGAACGTCGGCGCGAGGCCATCGCCCGCGAGCTCGAGCGCTTGAAATCGACCTGGGTCAGTCCTAGGATTATTGCGGATGCTGAAGCGCAACGTGTGTTGGGCAAAGGCATAGAGCGAGAGTATGCGCTCACCGACTTGCTGCGTCGCCCGGATGTCAGCTACACGCAATTGATGAGCCTGACCGGCGTTGACGGCCGCCGTTTTGATGATCCCGCGCTCGACCCCGCCGTGGCCGAGCAGGTCGAAATTCAGGTCAAGTACGCCGGTTACATTGATCGTCAGGCGAAGGAAGTCGAGCGTCATGACTACTACGAAAATCTCAAGCTGCCCGAGGCGCTTGATTATCTGAGTGTGAAAGCCTTGTCGATCGAAGTGCGGCAGAAGCTGGCAAAGCACCGGCCAGAAACGCTGGGTCAGGCATCTCGCATTGCAGGCGTTACGCCTGCTGCAATCTCGCTGCTGTTGGTGCATTTGAAGAAGGGCGGTTTCCGCGACGCAGTCGCTGATGCTGAGCAATCGGACGCCGCCTGAATGCAGTCTGAAGAACGACAGAAGCTGCACAGCGCTCTTCGTGAGGCCGCATTGCAATTGCCGCTGAATTTCAGTTCGGAGGTGCTCGAGAAGCTGCTCGATTATCTGGCACTGCTGCATAAGTGGAATGCGGTCTACAACCTGACGGCGGTGCGCGATCCTTCGCAAATGCTGACGCAGCATTTGCTTGACTGTATGGCGACAGTGCCAGCGTTTGCGAGTGCGCAGCGCTTGCTGGATGTGGGCTCTGGCGGAGGCTTGCCGGGCGTTGTAATCGCTATATGGGCGCAGCAGAATGCGCCGGCGATGCAGGTGCATCTCATTGATACCGTGCACAAGAAGACGGCATTTCTGACGCAGGTGAAAGCCGAACTTGGCTTGCGCAACATGACGGTGCACACAGGGCGCGTTGAGCAGCTCGAAATGAAAGAGAAATGCGATGTGATTACCTCACGCGCTTTTGCGGAGCTGTCTGATTTTGCACGCTGGTCAGGACACCTGCTTGCGCCAGGCGGTGAACTGATTGCGCTGAAAGGACAGGCGGCATCGGAAGAGCTCGAACGCTTGCCTGAAGAATGGCAAATCATTCGGAAGACAGCCGTAAAAGTACCGGGGCTGAATGCGCAGCGACATTTGGTTCATATCACCCGAGCCAGACCGGGCAGTGATTGAGATGGCAAACGAAGCACCGAACAAATCAGCACGAGCAAACCAGAAGCGCACTGTGATCGATCAGTACACCAACCAAAGATAACGACATTCATGGCAAAGATTTTTTGTATCGCCAATCAAAAAGGGGGCGTGGGCAAAACAACCACGGCGGTTAATCTGGCGGCGGGTTTGGCCAAGCTCGGGCAGCGCGTGCTTCTGGTGGACCTTGACCCCCAGGGTAATGCCACGATGGGTTCGGGCATCAACAAATCCGATCTTGACGTGTCGGTGTACCAGGTGCTGCTTGGCATGGGCGATTTGCGGTCCGCAGTCCATAACTCCGAGACCGGCCACTATGACGTGCTGCCCTCGAACCGGGATCTGGCGGGCGCCGAAGTGGAGATGGTCGAGCTTGATCAACGCGAGCTTCGGCTCAAGCAAGCGCTTGCCAGTGTTTTTGACCACTACGATTTTGTATTGATCGATTGCCCGCCCGCACTCTCCATGTTGACGCTGAATGGTTTGTGCGCGGCGCACGGTGTGATCATCCCCATGCAGTGCGAGTACTACGCCCTGGAAGGGCTTTCCGATCTGGTGAACACCATCAAGATCGTGCACGCAAAAATGAACCCGGATCTGAAAGTGATCGGACTGCTGCGCGTTATGTTTGATCCGCGCATGATGCTCTCGCAACAGGTGTCCTCGCAGCTGGAAAAACATTTCGGCGACAAAGTTTTCAAGACCATCATCCCGCGCAATGTGCGACTGGCGGAAGCGCCTTCGTATGGCATACCCGGCGTCATTTTTGATTCGGCGGCCAAGGGAGCCCAGGCCTATACGGCGTTTGGCAAGGAACTGCTGGACCGTATCGCCGTGCTCTGATGCGCGGGGCAATCACAGATAAAGAAAGTCAATTTCATGATCAGTAAAAAACCGAAAGGCCTGGGTCGCGGACTCGAAGCCTTGCTGGGCGGCTCTTCCGATTTCACGAATGAGGCAACAGCAGTTACCGAGGCATCTCTCAGCCTGCCCGTGGCCGTGCTGCAGCCCGGTAAATACCAGCCACGCACCTACATGGATGAAACGGCGCTCAATGAACTCGCTGACTCCATCCGAGCCCAGGGCCTTTTGCAAGCGCTGCTGGTACGTCCGATCAGCGACGGGAAAAATGGCGCAACCCATGAAATCATTGCGGGCGAGCGGCGATTCCGCGCAGCGCAACTGGCCGGCTTGAAAGAGGTCCCGGTGCTGGTGCGCGAGGTGGACGACAAAGCCGCCGCGGCCATGGCGCTGATTGAAAACATGCAGCGGGAGGATCTCAATCCGCTCGAAGAAGCGCAGGGCATACATCGATTGATCGAAGAGTTCAGCTTTACGCATGAGCAGGCCGCAGCCTCTGTCGGCCGCTCACGCAGTGCCGTATCCAATTTGTTGCGCTTGCTGAATCTTGCCAAGCCTGTGCAAGCGATGCTGATGGCTGGCGATCTGGACATGGGCCATGCCCGCGCCCTGCTGGCGGTCGACTCTGCGACTCAGATCACCCTTGGCACGCAGATCATTGCCAAAGGATTATCGGTGCGGGAGACGGAAAAACTGGTGGTGCGCACGACCACGGGTCAGGATGGCAGCAGGTCGCCGGCGAAGGACAAGTCGCGCGACATCACAAGGCTTGAGGAAGAGCTGTCGGATGCCCTGGCCACCGCGGTGACAATCAAGGTCGGGGCGAAAAACAAGGGCGAGCTCATCATCGCTTTCGCCGGGCTTGATCAGCTCGAGGGTGTCATAGCGCGCCTGCGTGCTGACCAGGATTAATGCGGTTTGTCCCATACGCTTGGCAGAACCCGCTGGCGGGTTTCCGCCGGAGCAAACAATTGACGCAAGTTCTTGAATCCACTTATAATCGCCGGGTTTTGCGGAACGCGTTCCACGCCACGGCGCTGGGTGAATTTCTTCTCCCCAGTCCGCCAGAGCCACCCGGCTCGACCGAAATGTTTCCATGCTGCGACTGCTTCTGACTCAGTTGGCAACAACGCTGGCTGCAGCAGCACTGGCTGGCCTCATGGCCGGCCAGCATGCGTTCTTTTCGGCCCTGCTTGGTGGTCTGTGTTGCGTAGTACCGAATGGTTTGTTCGCGCTGCGTTTGCACATCGGCGCGTTGAAGCCGGGAACTCTGAGTCCGATGACTTTTTTTGTCGGCGAGTTCATCAAGATTGCAATGACGGTTGCGTTGCTCGCGGCCGTAGCCTGGTGGTATCGCGATTTGAATTGGCTGGCGCTTATCGCTGCTTTTATCGTCGCGCTGAAAAGTTACATCATCTTATTGTTTAGGCACTGACACATGGCATCAGAAACGGCAGTTGAGGGAGCAGCGCACGCGCCAACCGCTTCCGAGTACATCGTCCACCATCTGGGTCACCTGTCCACGCAGCATCAGGACAAGATCATTGATTTCAGCATCATCAACATCGACACCATTATTTTGTCAGTGCTGATGGGCATTGTTGGACTGTTCTTCATGATACGCGCCGCGCAAAGGGCAACCTCGGGTGTTCCCGGGCGCTTTCAGGCCTTTGTTGAGTTGGTCGTTGAGATGGTGAACGACCAGGCGAAAAACATCGTTCATGGCGACCGCAGTTTCATCGCGCCATTGGCGCTGACCGTGTTTGTCTGGGTCGCGCTGATGAACTCCCTCGACTTCCTGCCGGTCGACCTGTTCTCCGCAATTTTCGGTCTCTTCGGTCTCGACATTCATTTCCGCGTCGTTCCTACGGCCGATCTCAATGGCGCGTTGGGCATGGCCATTGGCGTGTTTGCGCTGATGATCTATTACAACCTGAAGATCAAAGGCGTGGGCGGCTTCGTGCACGAACTCTTCTGCGCACCGTTCGGCTCGCACCCTGCGCTATGGCTCGCCAATCTGGGGCTGAACATCATCGAATTCGTCGCCAAGACCGTGTCACTCGGCATGCGACTCTTCGGCAACATGTATGCGGGCGAACTCGTGTTCTTGCTGATTGCCCTGTTGGGCTCGACCGCGACCTGGTGGGGTTTTGGTATGCATGTGGTGGCGGGCTCGATCTGGGCGATCTTCCACATTCTGATTGTGTTGTTGCAGGCATTCATCTTCATGATGCTCACGCTGGTTTATCTCGGCCAGGCGCATGAAGGTCACTGACCAGTTTTGAAGTATCCGGGTTTTGTTTTTTTGACTTTGACTATTTAAGGAGTTTTCATGACTAACGTCGCCTTCGTTGCACTCGCTTGCGGTTTGATCATCGGCCTCGGCGCTATTGGCGCATGTATCGGCATTGGCATCATGGGCGGCAAATTCATCGAGGCTTCGGCGCGCCAGCCAGAGTTGATGAATAGCCTGCAGACCAAGATGTTCCTGCTCGCTGGTCTGATCGATGCTGCGTTCCTGATCGGTGTTGGTATCGCGATGATGTTCGCGTTCGCAAACCCGTTTGCTGGCTGATTCCATCATTCTCATCCTGCCGGGGACTGCTCCGGCGATCGTTAATTTGAGAAGGAAACTACCGTGAACTTGAACGCAACCTTGTTTGCGCAGTTCGTTGTCTTTTTCATCCTGGCGCTCTTCACGATGAAGTTCGTGTGGCCGCCGTTGATGAAGGTGCTGGACGAGCGCGCAAAGAAAATCTCGGAAGGACTTGCTGCAGCCGACCGTGGCAAGCATGAACTGGCCGTTGCCGAGAAGCGTGTGCAGATCGAGCTGGCGCAGGCGCATGAAGAGACGCAGAAACGTATCGTCGATTCCGAGCGCCGTGCCGCTGAAATCATCGAAGAAGCAAAAAAGCACGCAGCCGAAGAGGCAGCGGGGATCATCGAAGCTGCCCGGCATGAGGCAACTGCTGAAGCCATCCGGCTGCGCGATCTCCTGCGCAATGATGTCGCCACGCTTGCCGTCAAAGGCGCGGAGCAGATCCTCAAGCGCGAGATTGATGCGAAAGCCCATGCTGAACTGCTGAACCAACTCAAGGCAGAACTCTAACCATGGCTGAACACGCAACCATCGCGCGCCCCTACGCTGAAGCCTTGTTCCGCGTCGCGCAGCCGGCCAAACTGAATGCCTGGGCAGAAATTCTGTCTGAAATGGCTCAGGTGGCTGCCGTGCCCGCTTTCCGCGAGATCGCAGGTGATCCACGTTTCGCCCGGGCGCAGTTGGCCGATGTTTTTCTTGCCTCACTCAAGGCATCAATCGATGATGAGGCCAGGAATTTCGTCAGCATGCTGGTCGAGAATGGCAGGCTCTCACTGCTGCCGGAAATCGAGCAGCAATTTCGTGAATTGAAGAACGCTTTCGAAAGCACCGCAGACGCACAAATCGTCAGCGCATTTCCGATGAGTGATGATCAGGTACGTGATCTGGTCGTGGCGCTCGAAAAGAAGTTTGGGCGCAAGCTCAACGCTAGCGTCAGCGTCGATGCGTCATTGATTGGTGGCGTGCGCGTTACCGTTGGTGATGAGGTGCTGGACTCTTCGGTTAGCGCACGTTTGGAGCACATGCAGACGGTACTGGCGGCCTAGGCGCCCGAAAAAAATTTTGACTTTGCGAGACAGGCCGAGACGCCGGTCTCAACCTATCAGGAGCTAACATGCAACTCAACCCGTCTGAAATCAGCGAGCTGATCAAGAGCCGGATCCAGGGACTCG
>JAIXXZ010000060.1 GCA_027490465.1 Oxalobacteraceae bacterium | reverse complement strand
CGGTGACTTTGCCGACGGGTTACTGGAACCAGTGGGGTGGGACCTTTGAAAATCTTCAGTCCGCTACGCAGCGTTTGAAACTGGTGGTGCCGGCTGCGCTGTTTCTCGTCTTCGTTTTGTTGTTTGCCATGTTTGGCAACCTGAAAGATGGTTTGCTGGTGTTTACCGGCATTCCGTTTGCGCTGACAGGCGGGGTGCTGGCGCTGTGGTTGCGCGACATACCGCTCTCCATTTCGGCGGCCATTGGTTTCATTGCGCTCTCGGGTGTCGCGGTACTGAATGGCCTGGTCCTGATTTCATTCATCCGCGGCTTACAAGAGCAGGGCCTGCCCCTGGCTGCTGCCGTGCGCGAGGGCACCATAACGCGTTTACGCCCGGTGCTCATGACCGCGCTGGTGGCATCGCTGGGATTTTTACCCATGGCGATCGCGACAGGTACGGGGGCCGAGGTTCAGCGCCCGCTCGCCACCGTAGTTATTGGCGGCATCTTGTCGTCGACGCTGCTGACCCTGCTGGTTTTGCCGCTGTTGTACCGGCTGGTGCACCGTGAATCGGAAGGCTCCATCGCGTCCACAACGGATTAATCCGAGCGCGCGATACGCACCCCTACAAATTCATAGCGACTCCCCGGCGCGTAGCGGAAGCGAAAAGCAGAGCGCAGGAATTGCGCATAATTTACCCAGGCGCCACCGCGCACGACGCGGAATGTGCAGTCCTCGGATTCCCATGCGGAGCCATCCGCAGGGGCATCCTCATAGTCGATATGCCAGCAATCCTCGGTTCTTTCCCAGACGTTGCCCAGCATGTCGTACAGGCCAAAGGGATTGGCTTTTTTAGTCCCCGTCTTGTGCGGTTTGCCGTCCGAGTTCTCTCTGAACCAGGCGTACTCTGCCAACCCGGCGGGATTATCTCCAAAATGAAAAATTGATCTGCTGCCGGCACGGGCTGCATATTCCCATTCAGCTTCGGTGGGCAGTCGATAATTTTTGCCGGTTATTTCGCTGAGTTTATGAGCAAACGCCTTCGCTTCTTCCCAGGTGATATTTTCTACGGGTAAATCGTCGCCTTTATTTTCGCTGGGATTGCCACCCATAACAAAAACCCATTCTTTCTGGGTGACCTCGCGAACGCCCATGGAAAATGATGTGATCGTGACTTCATGCTGGGGATATTCCTCGAATTCACCCGCATATTTGAGCTGCTCTTCGGATAAACCCTCGCGCGAAGCGAGCGGTTTTGTACCCATCAAAAATTTGCCAGAAGGAATGGTGACCATCTCCGGGCATTGCGGACAGTCTTTGAAAATTTTTCTAGGTTCGGCTTGGGCAAAGTGGCTGATGAACAAGGTAATCAGCAGTGATGCATTCAAAAGAATTCGCATGGATAGGTCACTTCCTTAGTCAGATCGAGGGCCGTGTTTCCAGGTCCTGCATGTCGAAATACCGCTTGGCTATCGAGGGCTTTTCGGCTTTAGGCGGCTGGCCTGACTGTAAATGAATTCACGGTCAATTGCTGTCGGATTTGTCGCTGATTTTGTTGCGGCACGGAAAACTAGCGCATGGCCCAGGTGTTTGTGTATTTGCCAAATCAGGAGTTTTAAACATTAAAACAGCGAGATTATTTCATGCTGCGGCGCACATTTTAGCCGCATTTTTTTTCGATTTTTGCACTCTTAATGGGATCAAAATGTGACTGACCAGTAACAATAAAAACTAAGTACTCCGACTGCATTGCTTTAATTGACTTTTCAAATACACAGGGCTAGATTACTGCCAGCTATCAGATTTTCTTTATCTCTTAGCTGCTTAAACAATAAAGGGGGGACACCAATGAAGAAGGTCCAAAAATCATCGCTCGCTATGGTGGGAGCGGTTATTGCAGGAGCAGTGCTGTCAACTGCTTCAGCTGTTGCAGGCAACGTAACGACCGAACGCCTGATCAATAGCGAGAAAGAGCCAGGCAACTGGATCAATCACCACGGCAACCTCGAGGCACATCGTTTTTCCGGCCTCGATCAAATCAACACCAAAAACGTCAAGAACCTGAAGGTCGCATTTACCTGGGCGATGGGCGATATGCACGGTGGCGGCAAGGAAGTCATTCAGTGGCAATTCGCGGGTCTGGAAGGCACGCCGATTGCTGAAGACGGTTTCCTCTATCTGACATCAGGCTGGGGCACTGTCACCAAGCTGGATACGCGTGGTGGCGTTCCTCGTATGATCTGGAAATACAGCCCGAATCCTGACCGTGATTACGCGACCACCGTCGCCTGCTGCGGCATCAACAACCGTGGTGTTGCGCTTGCTGGCAACATGGTCATCTCGCCTGTCATCGATGGTCGCATCATTGCGCTCAACAAGACTGATGGCACCAAGATCTGGGAAGCACAGGTTGCTGATCCAGGCAAAGGCGAAACCATCACTGGTGCTCCGCTGATCGTCAAGGACATGGTCGTGACCGGTATGGCTGGCGCCGAGTACGGTGTTCGCGGCTGGCTCGAGGCAGTGAACCTGTCGGACGGCAAGCGTCGCTGGAGAACTTACACGATTCCTGGTCCAGGCGAGCCTGGCCATGAGACGTGGAAAGACAAGCACGGTGCATGGAAAACCGGTGGCGGCACGACCTGGGTAACTGGTTCGTACGATCCTGAGTTGAACATCATCGTCTGGGGTACTGCTAACCCAGGTCCTGACTGGGATAATGCTTACCGTCCTGGTGACAACCTGTGGACCGACTCCACCATCGCGCTGGATGCAGATACCGGCAAGATCAAGTGGGGCTTCCAGCACACGCCAAACGATCCGTATGACTTTGACTCCATCAACGAAAACACTTTCGTTGACACTCAGGTCAACGGCGCGTTCCGTCGCATCACGATCCACTCCAACCGTAACGGCTATGTATACGCCAACGATCGTAAGACTGGTGAGCCAGTATGGTGCACACAGTTCGTTGACAAGCTGAACTGGTCGGGTGGTCTGGATGCCAAGTGCAAACCCAAGTCCTACAATCCAAAAGCGGATGTTCAGACCTACATGAAGGGTACAGCTGCTCAGCGCGGTACAGCGACCAAAGGTCGTGGTACGGTTGACGGCGTGCTGGAGCCAGGTCACATGGGTGGCAAGAACTGGCCACCAACGACTTACAGCCCACAGACCAACATGTACTACATCCCCACCATCGAGGGTTGCAACAAGGCGTTCGCTGAAGTCACCACACCTGGTGAACACAAGCCACGTCAGTTGTTCCTGGGCGGTGCACCTTACTCGACGTTCGAAGATGCAGGTTGCGGCCGTATTACCGGCTCCATCACAGGTATCGACGTTCGTACCGGTCAGGTGGCCAAGAAAGTCCGCACAGAGCACCCACAGCTGGGTGGTCTGATGACGACTGCAGGCGGTCTGCTGTTCTCGGGTCACGCTGAAGGCGCTGTTGTTGCCTATGACGCGTCTTCCCTGGAAGAGCTGTGGCGCTTCGAAACCGGCTCGGCAATCAATGCCCCACCGATGAGCTTCTTGTCGGATGGTAAGCAGTACGTTGCTATCGAAGTCGGTCTGGGTGGTGCATGGCCGCAGTGGTTCGTCACTGCGACACCTGAACTCAAAACTCAGGTACCAAGCAACATTCTGTACGTATTCGGCCTGGACAAATAATCTAGGTTGACTGGTCGGGCTGGTGGAGACACCAGCCCGATTGCTTTAGATAAATTTATACATCCCACGAAATACAGAGGTAAAGGTAATGAAACGTTTGACCGCAAACTTTAAAGTCGTGACATTCGCGGCTTTGTCAGCTTGGGCACTCATGGCAATGGCGCCGGCAGCAATGGCTGAGGATGACGATCGTCCTATCAAAGTGCCCCGTGGCGGTGGCAAGGTGACATTTACGCAGTACTGCACGACCTGCCATATGCCCGATGGACGCGGCGGACAAAATGAGGGTGGTTATGGCGCAGATTTGCGCAAGACTCCGCTGGATGTCGACATGTTGGTGCACACGATTGCGAACGGACGCGCTGGCAGAGGTATGCCGGCGTTCAAGGGACTGATCGATGAAGAGAATATTCGTTTGGTCGCAGAGTTTATCAAGACAGATGCACCACAAGGTCTGAAGCTCAAGTAAACGCTTGCGAACAATCGGCTGTACAGCCAAATCTGACTCGCCGCCCGTTGGGGCAGGCGAGTTTTTTTATGCCGATGGTTTTATTTCTTTTGTGCCTCGGCCAGCTGCTCTGGACTCATTTTCTGGGATAGCTGTTCCAGTAGACGGCTGATGTCGAGACGGGTGTATTTCTCTTCTTTGGCGATGGCTTCCTGCAGCCAGCGGTGAGCTTCGACAAGATTCTTGTGAGCGCCCAGCGCTAATTGCACGTAGACCTGCTTCATCATCCGCTTGCCGTATTTGTTCTTGCGGTCGATCAGTTGTCGGGCAATCCGGCGGGCTTCGGTCATGTCGCCTGTTTCCCGGCCCTTGTCATAGGCATCGGTGCCTTGGATGAACAGGGACAGGCTTTCATTTTCGAACGCGCATTGGCTTTCATCTCCGGACAGGCACTGGAAGGCATCTTCTTCGGCGCGCGCCGGGACGGCGTGCAGTGCAAGACTCAGGAGCAGCCCCGAGCTCAGGGCCAGCAGGGGTAGAGATCGTGTGAGATTTTTCATGGTGGACCTCAATTGCCTTTCAGATCGGCAGCCAGCTTGCCGGCTTTGGCCGGGTCAAAGTAATAAACCACCGAATCGAAGCGGCCGCTGGTGCCCATTTCGTAGACGCCGACGGCATCAATACGCACCGAGTCGCCGCTCTTGCGGTGGGTGAGATCCCAGGTGAAGACCACCGCAGCCGAGCGGCCACCGACGATCATTTTTTTCACGTCAAAGCGAGCCTTGAAGGTTTTGTATTCGCCGTTCATATATTCGGAAAAATCTTTTTTTCCGGACTGGCTGGAAAACGGTGTAGTGCGATTGACGTTATCAGAAAAATATTTGATCCAGGCGGCCGGATCATTATTCTCCATCGACTGGTTGTATTCCTCCATGGCCTGCCGGATAATGGATTCAACTTGCATTTCTACCGCGCCGGCAGCAAAAGCCGCACTGGAGAAAATGCTGCCGAAAACAAAAATAATGCCCGCGAAACTGCGGCGGATAGTACGGGTGGCGCTCATCATGAAACCTTTCTCCTTCGTAGATTTTTGTTTTTGCTGAAATTGCGATGGCCTGACTGGAAAATCGGAGAACCGTAAAAGGCATCCGACTTTTGATAAGCCGCAGTATTTTTGTCGGTCTATTGTGCTGGCCGTCGGTGACGTAAAGTACCATTTTTGAAAGCAGTTGCCCATTAAATTTCGTTGAAGCTTGGGCTTTGTCCCAGAGCGGATTCTCGCAATTTATTTATGGCGTGGCATCATCCCCAAACCTTGGCAAGCAGGGGAGGTGGTGATGGTTTTTATTAATTACTAATTAAAAAAGTACGTATGCAAAACCCGGTTTGGCTGGAAGTCGCTTTGAATGGTCCCTGGTCGCGCGAGCGGCAACCCGCAATCCCTGTACACGCTGACGAGATCGTCGAAGACGCCATTGCCTGTGCAGCGGAGGGCGCCTCCATCATTCATTTTCATCCCTATGATCCTGTCACTGGGCGGCAGCGCGACGATTATGAAATTTACGCGCCCATCATTGAGCGTATCCGTGCCAAGGCCGATGTGATCTGCTACGGCACCTTGCCCTTTGCCGGCGATGTCGATGCCAAAGATGCACTCAGCCCAGAAAAACGCTACAGCGCAGTCGAGAAGCTTGCCAGTGCCGGGCTGATCGAATGGTCGGTGGTCGATCCCGGCTCGACCAATATCAGTACGCTAAAAGACGTCGCCAGTGGCAAGCAGGGCTTTGTTTACTCCAATCCCGAAAGTCACATACGGCACGGTCTTGATCTCTGCCATCGCCACAAACTGACCCCGTCCTATGCGATTTACGAGCCAGGCTTCATGCGTTTGGGCGCAGCCTTGCGTCGCACGGTGACTGGCATGTCGCCACCGGTCTATCGACTGATGTTTTCGGATAATTTCACCTTCGGTTTTCCACCCGAGGAGTGGGCAGTGGAAGCCTACGTTCGCCTGCTCGGTATCGAGGAGCCAGACGCGCAGTGGATGGTGGCGGGGCTGGGTGTGCAGATCGATCCGCTGGTTGATTTTGCGGTGACCCATGGCGGTCATATTCGCGTGGGTCTGGAAGATGCGCCGTTGGGTCATACGGTTTCGAACGTGGAACAGGTACGAGCGGCGAGAGCGCGTATCGAGCGCAACGGCGGTACCCCCGCCACTGCTGCGCAAGTGCGCGAGCGCCTGAACGCCTGACGGTCTTAACGCCTTAATCTCGCAAGGTACTTGGTCATGAAACAATCACGCCGTCATCTGCTGCTACTCACCATGGTCGCGACCACGGTGATGGTATTGGCGACTGCGAACAATGCCTTGTCCGAGAGTGAATCCGACGGCTGTTTCTGGAACCCGGCCACCAAGCAATGTACGCCCGACGAGCAGATATTCCTGCAGCCCGTGGCCGAATTGAGCACCGCGGACACGTTGTTGTATGAGGAAGGCTTGCGGCAGTTTAAAGCCTCGTGGAGCATCTTTCCGCTGATTGATGGCGAGTGGGGATTGGGCCCGACTTTCCATGCGAGCGCCTGTACTGGATGCCACGTCAATGGTGGTCGAGGCAAGACGGTGGACGATGCCAGCAAGACCAGTTTTCAGCAGCTCGTGAGATTGTCACTGCCCGGTGCCGACGCGTCGGGCGAGCCCGTGCCGCATCCGGACTACGGTAATCAACTGCAGGTATTTGGCATTTACGGTGAGTCCTTGTCGAATCCTGTGGTCGGCGAGGCGGATCTTCGTATCGATTGGGAACTGCAAAAGACGACTCTGGCAGATGGCACCGAGGTTGAACTGCGTCGTCCACAAAATCGCATCACGAAACTGGCCTTTGGTCCTTTGGGCGAAAAAACGCTCACGTCGTTGCGCAATACCCCCGTGGTGTATGGGATGGGTTATCTAGATGCGGTACCTGAAGCCGATATTCTGGCACTGGCCGCCATGCAAAAATCACTCGGGCTCAATGGTCGTCCGAATTATGTGAAAGATGACGCAACCGGCAAGCAGGTGTTGGGGCGCTTTGGCTGGAAGGCGAATCAACCCACCCTCAAGCAGCAGGTGGCTGCTGCGCATATGGGTGACATGGGGATTACGTCTACCTTGTACCATGAGCAGAATTGTCCCAAAGTGCAGGTGCAGTGCCAGAGCGCGCACACCACCGGCAAGCATGAACTGACCGATCAGGCCTGGAATGCAGTGACCTTCTTTCTGGCCGGTGTTGAAGCGCCCAAGCGTCCCAAGCCTGACAGCGACAAATACATTCAGGGCGAAAAACTATTTCGCAACGCTGGCTGCACGGGCTGTCATGTACCAGAACTGAAAACCGGTAAATTCCCGATGCTGACGGCAATCGAGGACAAGCAGTTTTATCCCTACACTGATTTGCTACTGCACGACATGGGCGAGGATCTGGCAGACAACCGGCCTGACTTCAAGGCGGGTGGTCGCGACTGGCGTACGGCGCCTTTATGGGGCGTGGGCTTGTCGCGAAGAGTCAATGGCAGCATGGATCTGCTGCATGATGGCCGCGCGCGCAGTGTGCTGGAGGCCATCTTGTGGCACGGTGGCGAAGCGAAAAAAGCGCGTGACCAGTTCGCCAATATGAAAAAGGAAGATCGCGAGGCACTCATCAGCTTCGTGCATGCACTCTGATCGGCGAGCGAGGCAGATGCGCCTTGAAAGGCGTCTGTCGTTTCGCAGAGCTGTGTCTTACTGCGTTGTTTCCAAAGCGGGGGCTTCTTCAGCCGGCTTTGCCTGCACTTGTGGTGTTTCCACTCTTGAGCGTACGTAGGATTTGGTTTGCAGCGAGCTGGCCGTTCTTCTGCCGAGTTCCGTCAAAACGAACACACCCGCCAGCGGGCGCACGTAGCCCGTCTTGATCAGATTGTCGATTTGTTTCTGGCGCTTGCTGAAATCAGTAACCGCCGATTCGGTCTCGATCATATGAACGATAAGTTCAATGTCTTCGATCGATAGCACATGCATGGCTGTCTCCGTTGTGTCGTGAACCGCGAGGCCCATTGGCTGCCTGGGTGGGCAGCCGTTATCCCTTTGATTTATCGGGATATGTGTGATTATAGACCTCAAAATTTACAGCGCGCGGAAGAAAATAACGATGCTAATTATTTAATAATTTTTCGACTTTATGTTATTCGATTCGCATTGTTGTAATTTTTTGATAATGAATGATGTGATGTACCGAAACCGGGTATTCGTAAATATCGAAGCGATGACGGCGTCGAATTTTTTATACTGCGTCATCCGACTTGATGCACGGGCATCAAGCCGCAAATCCCTGGAGGCAAAATGAAACCTGGCAGCGTCAAGCGCATCGGCATGGTCCAGCGCAAAAAAAGCATGACCCGAGAACAATTCGAGACGCACTGGCTCACTGTGCATGCCGAGCTCTGCAAGAAATTACCCGGTATGCAGCGTTACTCGGTCAATTTGGTGGCTGCCAGTGATATCGAAAAATTTGGTTTCGACGGTTTTTCCGAATTATGGTTTGCGTCCAAGGAGGCACTCGACGCTGCATTGCAGAGCCCGGAAGGTAAAACGCTGCTCGCTGATTTGCCTAATTTTGTCGAGCACATTCAGCCGATTCTGGTTGAGGAATATCCGATGCTGTAAATCTTTTTGCCTGTAGTGACAGGCGCTAAAGGTGGTAACTAAGCAGCACCGCATTTTTCAGTGTCAGATCCATCGTTGGCACGACGAACGACACTGGATCCCGGCCTGCGCCGGGATGCAGTGTCTTTGCTTTAACGTAGGGCATCAAGCTACTGCACGACTTTCGCGCACGGTGCGCAATCAAATTTGGCTGCTTGCTTAGGCCTGCCAGACACCGAAGCCGGCTTCGCGCAGGCGTATGCCCAGATCGACTTCCATGTAGCGCGCATCTTCATAGGGCATGGGGTTGTACGACTCGTAGAGCTCGGGCAGGAGGTGCAGGCCGTAGGTCTGCACGAATTTGTTGGCCTGAATGCCGGCCTTGTGACGATCAAAGCGCAAATCAGGATCCAGCCCAGTCATGCCCACGTAGACGCAGGGCTTGCCGGGCTGGTAGTCCGGATTGGCTTTTTTGAATTTTCCTTCATAGAGCACATCTTTCGATAGCTCGATGACATACACGTAATGCTTAGCCGCGATAGCCATTCAGAACCTATCTCGTAAGGCCGATGGCGGCGATGCACCTCCTCGCCGTACAGACTGTACTGTCTTCGTCGGTGCGCCATGCCATCGAACTAACGAGAACGGTTCCTAGTCCCACGCGTACATCACATTGATGCGTGCGACATATTTCGACACATCGCCAAAAACGCGGCAACCTTCATGCAACACACTCTGCGGACCAAAGCCGTGACGGAAGAAGAGTGCCGAGCCTTTGCGCGGCGTGACATCGACCCAGCCGCGATCCGGACGATACAGACGCGTGCTGCCACCTTCGACGCCGTCCTCAGGCCCGTTCAGATACAAGAGCATCGACATGCATGAGCGCAGTCCCGGCCATTCGACCATGCCCTGACGATCCGGGCTCAGACCGTAGCCGGGCCAGTCGCCATCGGTGTGCATATTGAAGACGTCATTGGCATCGTAGCGGTACATGTTGATGCGTCGGCTGAGCGCAGGGTAGAGCGTGCCACCGTCGATGGAGGCGGGAAGCAAATGGCTGATGCGTTCGAACACGGGTCCCAGCAGCGATTCTTCGGCCAGCCAATGCACGGCTTTGTTCATGCGCATGCCGGGTGGGGTAGAAATGCCGGGGGCTTCATCACGATAGCCAAAGCGCTCACTGGCTTCGACGAGGTTATCTGCTTCGGCGCACGTAATGACGTCATCAATCATGAAAGCGAGCAGTCCACCCAAGTCGATATCGGTACGCTGTGGTGACAGCGACAGCTCTTGGGAGAGGATCAGCGCTGTTGCTGGTGTCTCGAAGGCGAAAATAGGCGTCATTGGAATGACGCCGCCCATCGGCAGGGAGCCCGGCATGTGGGCTGCCTCGAAATGCGCTGGCCAGACCTTGGCTTCAGCGATGCTTGTATCTGACTGCATCTGAATTTCCTGTTCTTAAACCAATTACCACTGACCTACGTTGGGCATGGATGCCCAGGGCTCGGCTGGCGCGAGCGCAGCGCCGCTCTGCAAGAGCTCAATGGAGATGTTGTCGGGTGAGCGCACAAATGCCATGCGACCATCGCGTGGCGGCCGCAGGATCGTGACCCCATGCGCTTGCAGTCGCTCGCAGGCGGCATAGATATCCTCCACCGCATAGGCGAGGTGGCCAAAATTGCGGCTGCCACCCAGATCCTCGGAATCCCAGTTGTAGGTGAGTTCTACCTGTGCATCATGGTCACCCGGGGCGGCCAGATAGATCAGGGTAAAGCGGCCGGCGGGCACGTCAAACTGGCGTACCAGCTCCAGTCCGAGTGCGTCGCGATAGAAATGCAGAGAGGCGTCAACATCGCTGACGCGGACCATTGTGTGAAGATATTTCATGGCGTTGGGCTAGGCTGAAAAACCTCTATTGTACTGACAGCGGGGCCCTCGATCCGTGCGCAGACCTGATTGTCAGGCGGTGAGGTAGCGATCGCTCACTTGCGGGCCGCGAATTTCAGCTAGCGGCGCAAAGAAGGGGGAACCACCGATCATTTGCAAGGCTTCATCGACCGGCACCGGGGGTGATGCAATGAAGCCTTGAATCTCGTCGCAGCCCATCAGTTGCAGCATTTGTAATTGTTCGGTGGTTTCGACGCCCTCTGCCACCACAGCCAGTCCCAGTGTTTTGCCCATCTGTGTCATTGCCTGACACAGCACGATGCCTTCGCCGCCGGCAGAAAGATTACGCACAAAGGACTGATCGATTTTCAGCACATCGACACTCAGGCTTTGCAGTCGTGCCAGCGATGAGTAACCCGTGCCGAAATCATCAATCATTAATTTCAGTCCCATGTCGGCCAGGAGGCGAAGTTCGTTTTGTATTTCATCGTTATCGCCGATCATCATGGATTCGGTAAGTTCTATCGCAATCTCCGAGGGATGGATGCCGTGCTTGTGCATGTGCGCCTGAAGCTGTGTACGGAATTCAGCGTCTTTCAGCTGTCGTGCCGAGACATTGATCGAGATCGGGACGATTGGCTTGCCAATGCCGCGCCAGCGGGCAAGCGTGTTGCAGGCTGTTGCAGCGACCCAGTTACCCACTTCCACAATAAGATGACTTTCTTCTGCGAGTGGAATGAAACGCTGTGGTGTAACTAGCCCAAGCTCTGGGTGTTGCCATCGCACCAGCGCTTCAAATCCTACGAGCGCACCCGTTGCTGCGCTGGCACGCGGTTGCAGATACAGCAGCAACTGCCCACCCGGAATGGCGTGTTGAAGCGCACTTTCCATGCTCATGCGCTCGGACAGTTGATCGAGCATTTCACTGGAGTAGCGTGCGACCCTGTCCTTGCCGGATCGCTTGGCTTCGTACATGGCGATGTCAGCAGCCTGAACCAAACCCTCGGGCGTTGTTGCATTTTCGGGAAAGAAGGCGACACCAATCGAGGCACGCGGAGACAGGCTGCTGTTGGCGTCCAGCGTATCGATGTCGCGTAGTCGGGTGAGTAGATGTCCTGCGATTTCGAGCGCAACATCTGTGTTATCGAGTTCGTTCAACAAAATCATGAATTCATCACCACCCAGACGCAGCACATGATCGTGTTTGCGCACTGACTGCTGGAGTATTCGCGCAACCGCCTGCAGATAAGCATCACCTACTTTGTGGCCAAGCGTGTCATTGATGGTTTTAAAGTTGTCGAGGTCAATAAACAAGGCGGCGAATTGATGACCGTTATCTTCAGCGGTTTCCATGATGAACGGCAGCTGCTGATTCATCCAGTGACGGTTTGGCAGATGCGTCAGTGCATCAGTAAGGGCCAATTGTTTGAGTTGGCGCTCTTTTTCTTTGACCTCGGTGATGTCGCGCAGTGTTACAGCGAGCCCAAGATCGGCGCGTACGGCGCGCGCCTGAAACCAGCATTTTTTCTTTGGGCCTTCACGGAAAATAAATACTTCTTTCTCTGCAAATCCATCATTCATCGCCGTGTGAAGAAATAATTGTGTGGCTGCGAGATTTTCTCCGCTGGAGATCTCACTCAATCGCTTCCCGATGAAATTTTCTTTTTCTCTGCCTGACATGCGCATCGCCTGTCCATTGCAGTCTTCGATTAGAAAATCTGTCATGCCACCGTCTTTATCGAAGTAAGGCGAAAGCATGTACAGCTCTTCCCGCGACGCATCGACGGCAAGACGGAAGGTGCTGGTGATTTTGTTTTTATGATGCAAGCGTGTATCGCGACGCGATTGTAGCCAGCCACCTGTGAGGCAAAGAAAAACAATCAGACTGCTACCGGCTACTTGCAGGAGATTGTAAACGTCGCTTGTCTCGTTAAAAGATTGCAGTATGTTGGTGTGGGTGACTGCAATGACAGCCTCTAATGGATAGTTATCCAGCTTGGCCCAGCCGACATACATCAAGTCGCCCGGCACGCGGATTTCCGAGAAATTTTTTGCAGCATCGGTTTTGCTCAGAAGATCAAAATTGTCCCGTAAAAATTCGCGGCCGATGTCTTGCCGGACTAGGGTGTCGCCATTGGTAAATTTGATGCCAATGATATCGCCATTGGCGAGTGCAATAACGTCACCGAGTTCGGTGAGTTGACCCGGAAGCACGCTCAGTGAGATGACACCGGCGAACTTTCCCTGCGCGTCATTGATGCGACGGGAGAATCGAATGACTTGCTTGCCCCTCAGGCTGCCCACACCGGTTTCAAGCGGATTGATTTTGAGCTCAGTGGAAGTTGACTCGAGATGATTCCGAAAAAATCGGGCATCCGAAACGGACATGCCAATGGGGGCAGATGTGCGGGCACTGCGCACGATCCCATGTTGGTCAATCAGCAGGGGATTGAACCATTCATAAGAGGGCAGACCCTGAAAAATCTGATGCGTGGCGCTGTTTGTACCGGCGCTGGCGATGCGGGCAATCACCAGAGACAACTGGTCGATCTTCTCGATGGAACTTTGTAGCTCTTTCGCGTAACTGTTGGTCTGGCTGATAACGCGCCGCCTTCCATCAAGCTCTGCCTGATTCTGATCTGCCACGCGTTCCACATGGGCCAACATCCATAGCAAGAAGATGGACGCCAGCGCGATTGAACCCCATATGAGCAGAGCTCTGCCCCACAGAGGTGGGTTGGTATCGCTCGTGTCAGTGGAGCCGCTCATAAAAAGTTACTTCTGGTTAAAGAAGATCATTTTTTCATGGCAAGCGTGCTCCGCACAAGGGAAAATTTGATATCAAAAAAGTAATTAAATGCCCGAGGTGCGTTTCTTCGGCTGCACATTCTGCGATTGAGATGATTGCGCCGCTCTATTGGCAGTCTTGAGCTGGTCAGATGGTCATGCCACCATCGACGGAATAGATATTGCCGGTGCTGAAGGCAGAGTCGTCCGAGGCGAGAAATACCGCAACCGGGGCGATTTCCTCGGCTTTGGCGAGGCGACCCATCGGCTGTCTGGCAATGAATTGCTTGCGTGCTTCGACAGGATCGTCATAGGCATTGATGCGATCCTGAAGTGAGGGTGTGTCAACGGTACCCGGGCAGACAGCATTGCAGCGTATGCCTTTGCCGACGTAATCCGCAGCGACTGCTTTCGTCAATCCAATGACGGCGGCTTTGCTGGCGCCGTAGACAAAACGATTTGGAAGACCTTTGACGCTGGAGACCACGCTGGCCATATTGATGATGCTGCCTTTACCCTGCGAGAGCATTTTGGGTAGTACGGCCTGAATCATCCAGAATTGCGAGCGCACATTGAAATCAAAGGCGAAGCTCCAATCGGCATCACTGGCTTCAAGCACATTACCCGCGTGGACGTAGCCGGCACAATTGAAGAGCACATCAATGCGCTCGAGTTGATTAACGACGGTATTGATGGCTTCTTTATTCATCACGTCCAGCATGGCCGTTTGAATATTCGGCAATCCATCGAACCGAGCCAGCAATTCGCTGTTGATGTCTGTCGCAATAACGCTGGCGCCCTCAGCCGCCATGGCGAGGGCGCTGGCATAACCGATGCCTTGACCGGCAGCGGTGATGAGTGCAGTTTTTCCCTGGAGTCGCATCATTTTTTCCCTGTCTGAATATCAGTCACTTACTCTTTTTTTTCTCTGGCATTCAGCGCCGCGATCTGGAAATTTTGCATGCGCTGTTCCGCAACCGAGTACCACTTGTTCTGCTGATCCTGAAAATTCGTGTAGTGATCATAGATTTTTTTGAAGTTGGCATTTTTCGATGCTTCTTCTGCCATCACTTCTTTTGCTGCTTTCAGGCTGGCTTTCATCACATCCATCGGGAAGGGGCGAAGCTTGACGCCCCGCTTGATCAGTCGTGCCAGTGCCTGCGGATTGCGGACGTCGTATTTGGCCTGCACCATCACATGCGCTTCATACGAGGCTGCAGTAAGCGCTGCACGATAGAGCGGGGGCAGGTCATTCCACTGCTTGTTGCCGATGATGAGGGAGAGATGCGAGCCGGTTTCCCACCAGCCTGGTGTGTAGTAGTAAGGCGCGACCCGGTCAAAGCCCAATTTTTCATCATCGTAGGGGCCGACAAATTCAGCGGCATCAATGGTGCCTTTTTCCAGCGAAGGATAGATGTCGCCGGCAGGAATCTGCTGTGGCACCACGCCCAGCTTTTGCAAGATGCGACCACCAAATCCACCCACGCGCATTTTCAAACCAGCCATGTCTTCCAGACTTTTGATCTCCTTGCGGAACCAGCCACCCATCTGACAGCCTGTGTTACCGCAAGGCAGAGTCGTAATGCCGTAGCTCTTCAGGAATTCCATAAATATTTCCCGGCCGCCGCCTGCGGTGTACCACGCGGTCTGTTGGCGTGAACTCATGCCGAAAGGGCCGCAGGTATCAAAGGTGAATGTCGGGTCCTTGCCAAAATAAATATAGAGCGGTGTGTGGCCCATTTCGATGGTGCCGTTTTGCACCGCATCGAGCACCTGAAACGCGGGCACGATTTCACCTGCGGGAAAAGCGCGTATCGTGAATTTGCCTTGAGTCAGCTCAGATACTCGCTGAGCAAAAAACTCGGCACCGCCAAACAGCGTATCAAGCGATTTGGGGAAGCTCGATGCCATCCGCCAAGTCAGCGTGGGCAGCGCTTCTGCCGTGGCGGATGTCGCGACAGCCGCTGCAGCGGCGCCACCGGCGGCCTGAATGAATTTGCGTCGTTCCATCGTTGTCTCCTTTTTATTTTGGATCTTGTCGTGTTCTGTGGAAGGGCTGATTAAACAACACTGCAAAATGTTGAGGTTGAAAGGATGGTATCAAGCCTTCGATCTTTCTAATCCTCAGCGCTGTACAACCGTGCTGGGTGGTCATAAAACGCAGTTTTTCTCAGCAACTCCCTGTTGGTCGTTCAATAGAATCTTCAGCACTGCGGCATCATCCAGCGAATCATAACCGCTGGCCAACGTCGCCTTGAAAATTTCCAGCGCATACGCAGCCAGCGGCGTCTCCTGGCCTGCTTTGTTCGCCATGGCCACGCCCAGCGCGACATCTTTGGTCAGAATATGCGCATGCGCCCGGGGCGCGTAATCATTGGCCAGCGCGCGCGTCATGCGATCTTCCAGCATCATGGACTGGCCGCTGGATGCGGACATCAGTGCAAGCAGTTGCTGGGGGTCGAGGCCGAGTCGTGTACCCAGTGAGATGACTTCGGCGGCTGCGACGAGATTGATGCCAGCGAGGAGATTGTTGACCAGTTTGTATCTTGCGCCATCGCCGATGCGGGTTCCAAGGCGAAAGATCTTGTCCGACAGCGCATCAAGAACGTTTTGATGGCGCGCGATGACCTCATCGGCACCGGCCAGCATGATGCTCATGGTGCCTGCTTCAGCACGCACAGGACCCCCTGAGATGGGCGCATCGATGACCGTCAGCCCGAGACTCGTCAATCGCTCGGCAATGGCCAGCGTATCTTCCGGTGCAATGGTCGGGCACAACATGATCGTTTTTCCGTCGCAAGGCGAGCGGGTAATGCCTGTTTCGCCAAACAGAACCTGATCAACCTGCTTCGCGTTAACGACCACCACGATGATCAGGTTCGTTTGTTGCGCAAGCTCGGCGGGACTGACACAAGTGGGGATACCAGCGGCACTGGCTGCCTGCATTGCTTCGGGACGGATGTCATGCGCGCAGACCTGCAGGCCTTTGCGGTGGAGATTCAGTGCCATGGCCATGCCCATGGACCCGATGCCAATCAGACCTGCCTTCATTTTTTTGTATCGTGGCCAGTTGAAAAGTGGCAGCGTGGCTGCCGTCAGTCGGGAGTATACGTGCAGGCGTGGCCAGAGGGTCTTTGGAAAAGCGGAAAACACAAGCGGTGCATGCAGCCCTGGTTGGGGCCCCATGCACCGCCGAATGAATGGCTTGCGCCTGGTGTGGCAGCAGACTCAGCGCCAGCGCCCCGGGAAGCCGTTGTCATGATGTCTGTGCCCCCGCCCATGGCCATGGTGGTAACCACCATGGCCGGCACGACCCCAGTGAAAATTCACGGTCGGCAGGCCATACACGGGTGGGCTGTAATACACCGGAGGACGATGTGCCGGTGTAACCACCACCGGCGGGTAGATTCTTGCTTGAGGCGGTGCCTGCACAATCACGGGCGGCGGCGGTGATTGTGTCGTGTAAACCTGCATATCGGTGTTGGTGGGTGTCACCTGGATGCTGACATGGGATCCCGGATCGCTGTTCATTTGTGTGGTGTACTGGCGACCCGCGTATTCATAAACGACGTTGTAGCCCACTACACGGTTTTCGTAGGTGACTTGCTGGGTGCAGCTGTCCGCGGTTCTGGCAACTGGTGCGGGCTCGCCCTCGAGTTGATCGCCCAGAATGGCACCGCCAATCATGCCAATGGCCGTAGCGACGGTACGTCCTGAGCCATCACCCACCTGATTGCCGAGGATGCCGCCGGCCAGTGCGCCCATGGCAGCACCGGCACCGGATCGGCGTTGCTGCACCAGTATCTGGGTCTCGGTGCAAATCTGTCGCGGTACCGTGACTTGTTGAATGACGGGTGTGCTTGAAAGGACGCGCGCCATCTCCTGAGAATGCGCCGCTGGCCATGCAGCTATCAGTGCGAGCGGTGCGAGTGTCTTGACTAGGTTTTTCATTATCCCTCCCTGGGATCCGTTCATTTCTGCCTCAATGGCATGCATGTAATCTAGGAAAGAAATGATGGCTCGATGCAAGGCGTTACATTTGGACACATGCTTTTTGTGCCCAGGTGAAATTGCTGATGCGGCCCACCCGTGGGCATGCATAGTGAGCAATCGCTTGGATGGCGGCGGGCGCTGAATTGAATTCATGCTTTTCTGATAAGCATGAAAGTTCGACAGGCTGTGGGCTTTTCGCTTATATTTCTGCCAAGCATCACTTCAGTTGCGGCGTCGTTTGCCGATTCAAGCTATTGACCCTTCGCGCCTAGCGCGCCGCACAGAGACCGCATCCCACCATGGCAGAAGAAGATAAAAAGCCAGAAGAAGAAGTCGCAGCCGCCGAATCGGCGGCGCCGACCGAGGCTGCGCCTGAGGCACCGGATCCGGACGAGGCGCCCAAGCCGCCGGTCAAATGGAAAAAAGTGCTGGATGATGGGCATGCAGGCGCCCATGGCGGTGCCTGGAAGATTGCGCTGGCCGACATGATGACGGCCATGATGGCCTTCTTTTTGCTCATGTGGTTGCTGGGTGCGACGCCCGAGGAACAGCGCCAGGGTATCGCCGAATACTTCCAGCCGACCGACCGCAAGGAAGCGGCTATGGGCGAGACTGCAGGCTCGAACGGGATGTTTGGCGGACGATCCATCATTGATCCGGATGGGATACCTGACACGCCCCAACAAGAAGCCTTGATGGAACGCGTTACACCGCGATCCGAAGCAGGACCCAGCGAAGATCTGGGCACCTCGCCGGATGACAAGCCGCATCCGAAGTATGCGAAAAATCTGACAGAAGAACAAAAGCAGCAAATCGCCGCGCAAGCCGAGAAAGAAAAACTCGACAAGCTGGAAAAAGAAATTGACGAGAGACTCTCGCTCAATCAGCAATTGGCCGACCTGAAGAGTCAGGTCACCTTCACACGAGAGAAGGATGGGCTGCGTATCGACATTATCGACAAGGCCAATTTCTCGATGTTTGGTAGTGGCAATGCAGCCATGGATCCGCGTGCTCGCGCCCTGATCAATGAGGTGGCGAAGTCACTGGCGGGTATGCCCAACAAAATGGCCGTGAAGGGCCATACCGACAGCACCCCCTTCCCAGAGGGCAGCGACAGGACGAACTGGTCATTGTCGATAGAGCGTGCCGAAGCCACGCGTCGAATGCTGGAACAGGCAGGCATGTCCAGCGGGCGGTTTGCCCGCGTCGAGGGCGTGGCCGACACGGCGCCTTTTGCACCGAACAATCCTGCCGATCCGCGTAACCGGCGTATCAGCATTACCGTGCTCTACAACGATCCACCGCCCTCCTGACTACCTGCAGCAAATGGCAGCGTGCCTGACTACTTGGGCGAGGCGACACTGCCCTGGTCAGGAAATACCTTCGCCATCCACCAGAAGATCAATGCACCAAAGACCAGTGTGGTCGCTGCGATATTGAGCGACCAGGTAAATCCTTGCGCCGTCGTGGCAGCGCGTGAGAGTAGCAATGCGGCGACTGGCGGGCCGATGATCTGACCAAAACCGAATGCAGCAGAGAGCATGCCAATGATCGCAGGGGCTGATTGCGGATGCAGTTTTCTGCCCAGTTGCATCGCAAAAAAAGTGATTGCGGTGAAGGGCAATCCCACCAGCAAGCTGCCCAGCGCAAAACCCGACAGTATCGGCATCCAGTTACCGATAGCGACACCTGCTGCTTGTATCAGGTAGCACGCCAGCAGCAGATAGCGTTGATCGACACGTGCTGGAATTCGCGATGCCATGATGGCGCCGAATGCGACAGCGATGCCTAGCATGGGCCAGAAAAGATCGGGCCACGCTGAATCGGGCATGGCTGTGCGTGCAATTACGGGCAGGAAAGTCGCCG
This sequence comes from Oxalobacteraceae bacterium, assembly GCA_027490465.1. Lineage (GTDB taxonomy): Bacteria > Pseudomonadota > Gammaproteobacteria > Burkholderiales > Burkholderiaceae_D > Pernthalerella. The sequence goes on along the minus strand of JAIXXZ010000060.1, from coordinate 32,556 downwards.
TGATGATGTAACCGAAGCCGGCCAGACCATAGGCGATTGTCAGTGCCGCTTTTTCGGTCGTGCTGCCACCACTTGCCGAAAGTGCATGCGTTGCCGTGGGCAGAGGCAGTCCGGTATCGCTATGAAAAACGCGCCACACGATAGCGATCATCAGTGCGGCCAGCAAAGAAAATGCAAGCCAGCCCGCGCTGGAATGCCAGCCTAATTGCACCATCAGGCTGGCAAGAAGCCCGCTGCTGGCAATGCCAACGCCCGGGCCGGCATACACAATCCCACCCGAAGAGGGTAGATTCATGCGCGACAAACGTCCCAGGCACCAGGTGCTGGTGTAGACGAAGGTGACTGCGGTAATCACGCCGGCTATAAAGCGTAACCAAGGCCACGCTGCGGGAGCGTCGATGGCCATCAGTGCGGTGAGCAGGCAAGTCAGCAGCAAGCCGGCGCGTACCATGCGCGAGACTGACAAGGGTGACCAGCCTTGTCGTGACCAAATCGTGGGCTGCAGCGTGCACAAAATGGCGCCCAGCAAATAGCCGAAATAATTCGCGCTGGCCAGCCAGCTGGCGCTGGCAAGATCCAGCAGTCCGTCATGCAGCATCATCGGCATGAGCGGCGTGAATGCAAACCGTCCTATACCCATGGCCACCGCCAGCGACAAGGTTCCCGATACTGCGATCACCAGCGGATGGGTATCGCCACCAGTGTCAGTCGCTGGCGTCATTCGGCAGGATGGCGCTGCCGTTGGGATAGGAACCTCATTTCTTGCAGGCGCAGGTACGGCTGAGAGTCATACGAGATGGCGCATGTCAGAACGGCGCATTGGTCGCGCGCTTGCAGCGGCCAGTGATCAGATCCAGGCGCTTGTCGCCTTCGAGATCGAGCCACTGCTTGAATTGGCCATTTCTGCGATTGAGCGTGAAATGCTCTCCGGTGATCATCAGTCCGTAACGTTTGAACAGTGCCGGGCGGCTGACTTTGAGCAGATCATCTTGCACGTTTAACGTACCTTTGCGGTTCATCGATATCGCATATTCGCCTGTGTACCAACCGGTATTTTCATCAAAATCGAATTGCGCAGGTATGGTTAAACGCGCAGTATCGAAGGGCTGAGAAAGATTGTCGTTGGGTTTGCTGACCTCAAGTTCACAAACGACATCGAGCTTGCCTTTGTTTTGATAGGGCGGTTTTTTATCATTCATGTCAAGACTGATCAGACCCGTCATCTGCGCGGTGATGATTATTCCCCCCAAAACGATCAGGGCCAGCAGAGCAGTGATTATTTTGTTCATTGACGATCTCCCTCGCTCTCCTGCAGCCGTATTTTGTGGTGCAAGTGTCGCTGTACATAATCCAACAAGCCAGTGCAGGCATCCTCGATCAGATCGAGCACCTGTGTGAAACCCTTTTCGCCGCCGTAGTAGGGATCGGGTACAACCGAGACATCATGCTCCCTGCAGAATTGTGTCAGACGCCGGAGTTTGTGCTGCATCGACGGCGGGCAGACGCGTTCAGCCAGTGCCAGATTATCCCAGTCCATGGCCAGCAGTAAGTCATGTTCGATGAAATCGGCGTGGGTGATCTGTCGGGCACGCAAGTCGGACAGATCGTAACCACGCTGTGCGGCAGTCTGCTGACTGCGGTGGTCAGGTGGTTTCCCCGGATGGTAGTTGTGGGTGCCTGCCGAACTGATATGTACGATGGCATCAAGACCTGCTTCTTTGACCATGTGCCGGAACACGCCATGAGCCGTTGGACTGCGGCATATATTGCCCATGCACAGAAAAAGCACGCTGAAGGCCGGTTGCGGCGCGGCGCTCGTCTCTGTCGGCGTAAGGGTCTCGTTCATTATTGTTCTGTCGTGGTGCCCCCCCGACGGGGTGCGTCCGTGCTTGCCCCTATTCTACATCTTGCCAGAGCCGCGAAGTAGCTGCGCTAGACCCGGACGAAACGCTTTTTGCTGGCGATGTCTTGCCATCACGCTTCAGAAAAACGCTTGGCCACCTGACCAAGAGGGTGCATCGCAATGGCGTCATCACAGCGTGCCCAGCTCAAGGTCCGTGCAGAGACGTACTATGGACTCTCGCTTCTCTGGAAAGATCTTGATGTATTTACGCAAGCCATTGCGTATGTGTTCTTCAAACAGCTTGGCCGGATAGAAGCTTACTTGGCGGTCTTGGCCATAAAAATCATAGGCGGTCACTTTGTACTGCGCCCATTTGGGCCAATCCCGCGAGAGTTCCTGTGCTTCCGTGTTCTTCAGGCGGCACTCGAAACCACTTTCGCCAAACTCGGAAAAATAAGAGCTTTGCGTTGGATCAGGTCCCATGAACGCGCGCAGTTTTTCCGGATTACTCCAGAGCAGTGTGCGTAGACAAAAGTCCAGCACCTTGTCGCGCTCCGAATCAAGAAACTCGAAGGGCAGCATTTCAGGTCGGTAGAGAAATTGCATGGCGTGCTCCTCAAGAGTTTCGGATCGCCCAGACTTTTTTCACAAAGAGGTCATGACGAGATTGCTGCAGATATTTTTTCCACACTACAGAAAGCAAATCTGTAGTTTATTGATCGCGTTCTACAAATGATCAAAATCATTGATTCTGTTGCGTGAGCGCTTCATGTTTTTTATGTGCCTCAGCGAAATCCATAAAAAATTTATGGCGGATGCTTGCCCGGGATTTCTTGTGTCAAAAGCAAATCTTTATGATCTGACAAGCAATCGAAATCGCAGGTGTCTGCTTGTCACTGCAGATTTTCTGAGCGCTGAGTTTGGAAAGTGGAAATACGATGCAGACGGATGCTGTGAGGATGTGTGACGGATTGAATGATGAGTTGGTGCTAGCTCAGAATGAGACGCTGGCTTGATAAAAAACGCTGATTTATTCAGCGTCTGCCTGGCTTAAAACGCGCCTGAGCCAATGACCAATGTCGGTGATTTCTTCTTCACAAACCGAGTGCTGCATCAGGTAGTCATGCCACTCGATGTCATACCCTTGTTCACGCAACAGGTCGCGCGAAGTCTCTGCTCGGTCAATCGGGACAACGCCATCGCCCCGGCCGTGCGCAAGGAAGATAGGCGTTTGCTGATTTGCGGGGTGACGCTCTTGGGCAATTGAGTCGGCAAGCGGCAGATAGCCCGACAAACAGAGCAGACCTGCGAGTTGTTGCGGGTAGCGCAGTCCGGTTTGCAGGGTCATGGCACAGCCTTGCGAAAAACCCGCCAGAACAATGCGCGATGCTGGTATGCCTCGGGTCACTTCACGTTCGATGAGTTGCTCAATCCGCGTTTGCGATTGACGCAAACCTGTTTCATCTTCGCGTCGTACAAGGTCCATGCCCAGAATGTCATACCAGGCTCGCATTACATATCCGCCGTTGATCGTGACGGGCATAGGCTCAGCGTGCGGAAAGATGAAACGTATGCCGGGGCAGCCAGAAAGATCGAGTTCACGCACGATGGGCACAAAGTCATTGCCATCGGCACCCAGACCATGCATCCAGATCACTGCGGCTGCTGGATGCTCAGTGGTGCTTAGTTCAATCGTTTCGAGGCAGGGCAGGTCAGTCATGGCTTCAATGAGTGTTATTTTTCGCTGTTATTTTGCGCGGATTGCCGATTTGGGACGGAAGGCCTTGCATACAGCGTCATGGGTTTCGATATAAGGGCCACCTATGAGATCAATGCAATACGGGACAGCAGCAAAGATGCCACCGACGATTGATTGGCCTTGATCGTCGCGCAGGCCTTCCAGTGTTTCGCGTATCGATTTTGGCTGACCCGGAAGATTCATGATGAGCGCCGCGTGATCATGGGCTTCGCGTATCACAGCGACTTGCCGGGACAGAATGGCTGTTGGTACGAAGCGCAGACTGATTTGTCGCATCTGCTCGCCAAAGCCCGGCATGATTTTCGTGGCAACGGCCAGAGTCGCTTCGGGGGTCACATCGCGCCGCGCCGGGCCGGTGCCACCTGTGGTCAGCACCAGATCGCAGCCAACCTGATCGACGAGTTCAATCAGCGTCTTTTCTATCAATGCCTGCTCATCGGGGATCAGACGGGTTTCCATCTGCCACGGACTGCTGAGTGCCTGTGAAAACCAGTCGCGTAACGCGGGTACACCCTGATCTTCGTAGACGCCGCTTGAGGCACGGTCCGATATCGAGACCAGTCCAATCAGCAGCTCATCGGGATGATTACGGGTTTTCTTCATCGTCATGGTGTTCAGATTCGGTCGGAGACTGCGTTTCGCCTTGAAGTGATTTAAGGAGCTGAAAAATTTCGCGATAGGCCTTTGGCGGCTTTTTTTCAGCTTGCTCTTTGCGCGCATTGCGCACCAGCGTACGTATATGCTGTACATCGAGCTCGGGATGTCGCGCGCGCAGCTCGGTGATGACGCTGTCATCTTCCAGCAAACGATCGCGCTGTCGCTCGATCGCATGCAATGCAGCTGCCTCGGCGCGAGACGTACCGCGCCAGCCATCGACTGCGGTTTGTATCACGCTCACTTCTTCTTCGGTCAGCGTGCGCATTTTCTTGCCGACGTACTGGAGCTGTCGACGGCGTCCTTCGTGGTCGCTGATTTGCTGGCAGATCAGGATGGCTTCCTGAACGTCCTCGGGCATGGGTATGCGCTTGACACGATCCCGTGCGGCGTTGACCAGGGTCTCCCCCAGCTTTTGCAGAGCGGTGCTTTCACGCTTGAGTTGGGACTTGGACGGGCGATCGTATTGCTGTTCGAATTCACTGGATTGGAATCCGACTGCGCCCCGGTTGGCGTTGGGCATGATGGACGGCCTATGGCATTCTTGAACGGCTGCTATGATACCTGCTTTGACCCTGACATCCAGAAAACGCCCCATGACCCAATCATTTTTCAGCCATAGCCAGGATCAACTCAAAGAGATCGCGCAGGATGTGCTGCGCTTTGCCAAAGATAAAGGTGCCTCGGACGCTGCCGTCGAGATCAGCGAAGGCCAGGGTTTGTCTGTCACGGTGCGCAAGGGGCAGATCGAAACCATCGAGCAAAACAAGGACAAGGGTATCGGTGTGACCGTGTATCTTGGTCGTGATCGTGCCATTCGCCGTGGCAACGCGAGCACCTCGGATTTTTCCGCACAGTCGCTCAAAGACACGGTTGAAGCTGCCTATAACATTGCGCGCTTCACCGCCGAAGATGATTGCGCTGGCTTGCCTGAAGCAGAATTTCTGGAGATGCAGCCGCGTGACCTCCAGCTTTTTCATCCCTGGGTATTGACCGCCGAGCAGGCTGTTGCGCTGGCGCAGCGTGCCGAGGCAGCGGCTTTTGCCGTCGACAAGCGGATTACCAACAGTGAGGGAGCCAACACGTATGCGCAGCAGTCGCATTTCGTGATGGCCAACACGCGCGGTTTTATGGGGGGGTATCCGTATTCTCGTCATTCGCTCTCGGTATCGCCTATCGCTGGCAAGGGCAACAATATGCAGCGTGATGACTGGTACTCATCCGATCGCAATCCGACCAAGCTGGCGCAGCCTGAGGCGATTGGACGCTATGCCGCTGAGCGCGCGCTGTCGCGCCTGAGTGCGCGCAAGCTCGACACTCGCAAATGCCCGGTGTTGTTTGAGGCGCCGCTGGCAGCCGGGTTGTTGGGATCGTTTGTGCAGGCTGTTTCTGGCGGCTCCCTGTACCGAAAATCCACTTTTCTGACGGACTCTCTGGGTACGGCCGTCTTTGGTCCGCACATCCAGATCATTGAGGATCCGCATGTGCCGGGTGCTGTCGGATCTTCGCCTTTCGACGAAGAGGGTGTGCGCACACATCGTCGAGACGTGGTCAGCAATGGCATCGTGCAGGGATATTTCCTGTCAACGTATTCCGCACGCAAACTCGGCATGCAAACAACGGGTAATGCAGGCGGATCACACAATTTGCAGATTGTGTCCTCGACCACGCGCGCGGGTGATGATTTCAACGCAATGCTCAGAAAGCTCGATACCGGTTTGCTGGTGACCGAGCTGATGGGCCATGGCGTCAATTACGTCACGGGTGATTACTCGCGTGGTGCATCAGGCTATTGGGTGGAGCGAGGCGTGATCCAATACCCTGTCGAGGAAATTACGATTGCGGGTAATCTCAGAGATATGTTCAAAGACATCGTCGCTATCGGCGATGATGTTCTGGTTCGCGGCACCAAGAAGACCGGCTCCATCCTGATCAGCACCATGACGATCGCGGGCGGTTGAAAACTCTCCTGACGTGCCCAACCTGATTTCTCCCGTGTTCGTCTGGCGCGGACCGTGGCTTGCATGCCCACTACTGCGCCAGACGTTTTCTATCCAGCCTTGCCGTCTTCGACGGCGCGTCTCCCCGGCGGCCTGACGAGATGCGCTTTTGAGTCCTCCATTTTTTCCTGCCTGCAAACGATTCTCGCCCATCGTTTGCTTTCGACCAAACTGATTGGTCGCAAAAGCGCTCGCGATATTTTCCCTGTAGTCATGCTCCTCGGAAACATCGGGCAAAGCTGCTGCGCCTGATTTTTCTGCAATTTTTTCCATGGAGTGATGCAGTTTTACGACATCTCTTTCCTCGTGTTTTTATTCACGGTGGCGCTAGGAAATTTTTATTAATTGTGCAGAAATGTTTCAGATAGTGCGTGCAAACAACAGATGCGTAATTGCACTGATCTCCCTATTGCTGTCTTTGAAGTCCCCCTCCTAGAATTGCCATTGTTTTAACAGCGAAGCTGCGAGCCCGCAATAATCCCGATCAGCGGGCTGGCGCTTTATTTTTAAACTGGGAGAAGGGGACACACTTATGACACGTCGTGCTTTCATCAAAAAAGCGGCCGCCGGCGCAGCGGCCGGTATCGTGGCAGCGCCTGCCATCGCGCAGACTAATCCGACCATCAACTGGCGACTTGCTTCCAGCTTTCCCAAGTCGCTCGACACCATCTATGGCGCTTCCGAGATTCTGGCAAAGCGCGTTGCTCAGTTAACAGACGGAAAATTCAATATTCGTGTGTTCCCTGGAGGTGAAATCGTACCGGCACTGCAAGTGCTGGATGCGGTACAGGCGGGTACGGTAGAGATCGGGCACTCGGCCTCTTACTACTACTTTGGCAAAGATGCGACTTTTGCATTCGATACCTCGATTCCTTTTGGGATGACATCACGCCAGCAAACGGCCTGGATGGATCAAGGCGGCGGTCGCCAACTGATGCGGGAGTTCTTCCATGACTACGGTGTCGTGAATTTCATGGGCGGTAACACCGGCTGCCAGATGGGTGGGTGGTTCCGCAAGGAAGTCAATTCACCGCAGGATCTCAATGGCCTGAAAATGCGTGTTGGTGGATTCGCCGGACGCGTGATGCAACGTCTTGGTGTGGTACCCCAGCAAATCGCTGGTGGCGACATTTATCCGGCACTGGAAAAAGGCACGATCGATGCGGCGGAATGGATCGGTCCCTATGATGATGAAAAGCTGGGATTCAACAAAGTCGCTCCGTACTACTATGCCCCCGGTTGGTGGGAAGCCAGTGCGCAGTTGTCGTTCTACGTGAGCCAGAAAGAGTGGGACAAGCTGCCCAAGGACTATCAGGCAGCGCTTGAAGTGGCGACCTATGACGCTCATGTGACGATGCAGGCGATGTACGATGCGCGCAATCCGGCAGCATTGGCCCGGTTGATCAAGAACGGCGTGAAAGTGCGTTCATTCTCCAAGTCGATTATGGATGCCTGCCATAAAGCGGCAATGGAGGTTTTCGAAGAGGAAGCGGCAAAAAATCCGAAGTTCAAGAAGGTGTTGGATCCATGGCGTCGCTTCCGTCAGGATCAGAACAATTGGTACTCCGTTGCCGAGACGCCGATGCAGGCTTATTTGATCAGTCGGAAGTAAACCAGCTTATTCATGGTCCCAGCCACAAAAAATCCCGCTACGGCGGGATTTTTTATGTCTATTAACAGCATCTTGCATAGTTAGCCCTGCAAGGGAGTGGATTGTCACCTGTATCGATTGCTGTGCATGATCATCTTATTGCGGCAGACAAACCACCAAACCGCCCCCATGAGCAAGGCAATAAAAAAGCGCACCACTGAGGGTGCGCTTTTAAACCGGAGTTCTGCAAGGCGCTGATTCAATCCGCCTTATTTTTTCGCCGGCGATGGCTCCATATCCAGCTTGATGTCACCGCTGCCGGTATCTGCATCGAATGAGAACTCGGTATTGGTCAGATCATCGAGGCTGTCGCCGGACATATCGATATTCAATTCGATTTGCTCCTTCATGTCCGTTTTGGTACCCACAGAGATCAGCGCAGGGAAGGCGATGATCAACGCGACCATCACCACCTGAATCCCGACGAAAGGTACCGCGCCCCAGTAGATATCACTGGTTTTGACTTCTTTGGGTGCGACCGAGCGCAGGTAGAACAGTGCAAATCCGAACGGCGGATGCATGAACGAGGTTTGCATGTTGACCGACAGCAGCACGCCAAACCAGATCAGATCGATACCCAATTTGTCGGCAACCGGCCCGACCAGCGGCACCAGAATGAAGGCCAGTTCGAAGAAATCCAGGAAGAACGCCAGACCAAAGAACAGAATGTTCACGACGATCAGGAAGCCTGCGGTGCCGCCGGGAAGCGAAGTCAGCAGATGTTCTACCCAAAGATCGCCGTTCACGCCGCGGAACACCAGCGAGAACACGCTGGAGCCGATCAGGATGAACAGCACGAAGCAGGAAAGCCGTGTGGTGGAATTCATCGCCTGCTTCAGCAAATCACCAGTCAGACGGCGGTTCATTAACGCAAGGATCATGGCGCCGAGTGCGCCCATGCCACCGCCCTCGGTTGGCGTCGCGATGCCCACGAAGATAGTGCCCAGTACCAGGAAAATCAGTGCCAGCGGCGGTACCAGCACCAGCACGACTTTCTCTGCCAGTTTGGACAACAGACCCAGCTTGAGCTTGCTGTTAAGTATGGCCAGTGTGTACGTCAGGAAAACGGTCACAACGCCGCTGTACACGATAGCCTCATCTGCTTTGAGGGTGGGCTTGGTCACCAAATAAAACTGGTTAAACAACCAACCGGCAGCAAGGCCAGCTGCAATCACAACAAAGAGTGAAATGATGCCGCTGCTGCCATCATCCTGGCGGAGATTGCGGGCTTCGATCGGCAGTGCGGGTAGTGCACTCGGACGAATCATCGATATCGCCAACACATAGAGGGCATACATCACCGTCAATAACAAGCCGGGCAGGAAAGCCGCCTGGTACATGTCGCCTACCGAGCGTCCCAGCTGGTCTGCCATCACAATCAGGACCAATGATGGTGGAATGATTTGCGCGAGCGTGCCTGATGCCGCGATAACGCCCGAGGCTATCCTGCGGTCGTAGCCATAGCGCAGCATCACCGGGAGCGAAATCAGCCCCATGGAGATCACCGAGGCTGCTACGACACCGGTGGTTGCTGCCAGAAGAGCTCCAACGAAAATCACCGCATAGGCAACGCCACCGCGCAGCGGACCGAATAGCTGGCCTATGGTGTCAAGCAAGTCCTCAGCCATCCCCGAGCGCTCGAGAATCAGACCCATGAAGGTGAAGAAGGGAATGGCAAGAAGGGTGTCGTTGGCCATGATGCCGAACAGGCGGTTGGGCAGCGCCTGCAGCAACTCGGGCTTCAAAAGTCCTACCTCGATCCCGATCAGTCCGAACAACAGGCCATTGGCAGCGAGTGAAAAAGCCACGGGAAAACCCGAGAGCAGGAATACAACCAGTGCAGCGAACATGATCGGTGCCATGTTCGCAATGAGAAATTCAGTCATGAGGCGCCTCGATTGAGATCAGTTCAGGTTATTGGCGGCTTTGATCGCCTCGATTTCTTCTGCAGGCGTCGTACTCTGCTTTTCGAAAGCGCTGGCATCGACTTGACCCATCAGAAAACCCACGCGTTTGATCAGCTCGGAGACACCCTGCAGCGTCAGCAGCAGGAAACCAATCGGGATAAGAATTTTTGCAGGCCATACAATCAGTCCGCCGGCGTTGCTGGAGACTTCCTGATTGCGCACCGACTCCATTGCAAACGGCACGGCAAAGTAGAGAATGAGCAGCGTAGCGGGGAGTAGAAAGAAGAGAAATCCAAAGACATCAATCCAGACCTGAGTGCGCTTTGAAAAGCGCCCCACGACGACATCAATTCGGACATGCTCGTTACGGCGCAGTGTGTACGATGCCGCAAGAAGGAAAATCGCTCCGAACAGATACCACTGGATTTCCAGCCAGGCGTTGGAACTGGTATTGAAGGTATAGCGGACAATTGCATTACCGCTGCAGATCAGTACTGCAAGCAGCAGAGCCCAACTAATGCCGAGGCCGATTCTTTCGTTCAGCGCATCGATATATTTCGATAGAGACAATAGGAATGACATGGTCTTATTTCTTTCGCGAAAATTGACTTAAGGATCAGTAGCGAAGTAATTCCGTCATCACCGTAAACGATGCGGGTGAGGGCGGCGCGTCTGAACTGCTGATTTTTAATCCCCGGCAGCACACTCGTGAAGTGTTTGATCAATGACTGTCAACTGCATCAGTGTCTCCTTGATTTTAATTTTTCACTGCCAGGTTCGCCACTGCCATTCATACTCCCGAGATTTCAAAACCTGAAAAAAAGGGGACGGCAAGCGTGACCGAAAATTTAGCCGATAATTGATTATGCCCCGGTGCTGCTCTGCAGCAGTTTGCCTATTGTTCTATCGATTGGTTTAATTGTGGGCGGCTACGACGTTTTATCACAACATTGCCATAAAAAAAAAGCATCCGGGCCGTAAAAGCCGCGGATGCTTCCTCTTGGCGCACTGGCTCAGGCCAGCAGGTTGCGAACCCGCTGGATGGCCAGGCGCACCTGTTCGGGGGCGGTTCCGCCCACGTGATCACGGGCCGCCACCGAGCCTTCCAGGGTCAGAACCTGGTGGACGTCCGGTCCTATCAGCTCGGAAAACTGCCGAAGTTCCTCGGTCGACAGCTCAGCCAGATCACAACCCCGTTGCTCGCAAGCGCGTACGGCATGTGCGACCGCCTCGTGCGCGTCCCGGAAGGGTAAGCCCTTTTTGACTAAATAATCGGCAAGGTCCGTGGCTGTTGCATAGCCTTGCAGTGCTGCCTGTCGCATAGGCGCTGGCTTGACCGTGATACCGCCCGCCATGTCTGCAAAAATTCTGAGGGTGTCGATAACCGTGTCAACCGTGTCGAATAGCGGTTCTTTGTCTTCCTGATTGTCCTTGTTATATGCCAAAGGCTGGGCTTTCATCAGAGTCAGCAAGGCCACCAGATGGCCGTTGACGCGGCCGGTTTTCCCGCGCGCCAGTTCGGGGACATCCGGATTCTTTTTCTGCGGCATGATCGACGAGCCCGTACAGAAACGGTCGGCGATATCAATGAAACCCACACGCGGGCTCATCCAGATCACCAATTCTTCCGAGAGCCTTGAGATATGCGTCATGATCAGCGCCGAGGCAGCGCAGAATTCAATCGCAAAGTCACGATCGGATACCGCGTCGAGCGAGTTATGACAGACATCTTCAAATCCCAGTGTTTTTGCGACGCGTTCACGATCGATGGGAAAGGTCGTGCCAGCCAGTGCGGCCGAACCGAGAGGTAGCCGATTGACCCGTTTGCGGCAGTCGGCCATGCGCTCGGCATCGCGGCCGAACATTTCCACATAAGCCAGGATGTGATGGCCAAAAGTCACCGGCTGCGCGACCTGCATATGCGTGAAGCCCGGCAGAATCGTATCGGCATTCTTTTCTGCGAGGTCGACCAATGCCACGCGCAGCGCACGCAGAAGGGCCGCGATATCGTCAATCGCAGCGCGCAGATAGAGACGAATGTCGGTTGCTACCTGATCATTGCGCGAGCGACCGGTATGCAGGCGCTTGCCCGCATCACCGACCAGCTCGGTAAGACGTTTTTCGATATTGAGGTGCACATCTTCCAGATCAAGCAGCCATTCAAACTTGCCATCGGCGATTTCAGACTGTATCTGCGCCATGCCCCGCTGTATGTCTGCATAATCTTGCGCACTGATGATTTTCTGGTGCGCCAGCATCTCTGCATGCGCCAATGAGCCCTGTATATCAACACTTGCCAGACGATGGTCAAAGAACACCGATGCGGTATAGCGCTTGACCAGATCCGATACGGGCTCAGAGAACCGTGCGGACCAGGCCTCGCTCTTTTTTGAAAATTGTTCGTTCATATACAAGTCTTTTCTGTGGCATTCAGCTTGCCGCGATTATAGAGTAAGGATGACCTTCTCTCGTTATGCTCAAGGGCTTTAACCCGTATTTCGCAAGCCTGCTGCGACACCATTAATGGACAAATGAATGCCCCGATGCACGCGAATATCCGGTTCCCTGTCCTGTTCCTTCCAGCTGCGATGACGTTTGATCAGCTCTACCTGCAAGTGATTGAGCGGATCAAGATAAGCAAAGCGGTTTTTGATGGAGCGCGCCAGTGTCGGATTGTTTGCCAGACGTTCACGTGATCCGGTGATCATCGCCAGAGATTCGGTCACCAGCTCATGTTCTGCGACGATGCGTTTGAAGATTGCATTGCGCAGTTTTTTGTCTGGTACCAGACTCGCATAACGCGACGCAACGGCGAGATCCGTTTTGGCCAACACCATATCCATGTTCGACAGCAGGGTAGAAAAGAAAGGCCACTCTTTCAGCATCGCACGCAGTAGCGTGATTTTTTTTGTGCGTGATTTATCGTCACCCAGCCAGGCATGAACGGCGCTGCCAAATCCATACCAGCCCGGCAAGAGCAGGCGACATTGTCCCCATGAGAATCCCCAGGGAATGGCGCGCAGATCTTCAATGCGGCGCGTCGATTTGCGGGATGCTGGCCGAGAGCCGATATTGAGTTCTGCTATCTCCGCAATGGGGGTTGCCGCAAAAAAGTAATCTGTGAAGCCCGGCGTTTCATACACCAGATGCCGGTAGGCGCTATAGGCGTGTGCCGAGAGTTGTTCCATGATGTCTTCGAACTCTGCCAGTCGCCGGGTATGTTTGATGTCAGTTTTTCCTGGCGCCAGACTCGCTTCCATGACAGCTGCAACGACCAGTTCCAGATTCCGGCGTCCGATCTCGGGATTGGAAAATTTTGAAGCAATGATCTCGCCTTGCTCCGTCAGACGAAACTGACCATTCACCGTCCCTGCCGGTTGCGCGAGAATCGCTTCATGACTTGGGCCGCCACCACGACCCACGGTACCGCCGCGACCATGGAACAGACGCAGCTTCACATCATGCTGGCGGAATACCTTTACCAGTCCCACTTCGGCTTTGTACAGCTCCCAGTTCGAAGTCAGGAAGCCGCCGTCCTTGTTCGAATCCGAATAACCCAGCATGACCTCCTGCAAATCACCTTGGCGACTGACCAGTGCACGTATTCCAGGAAGCGAAAGCATGCCATCCATGATCAACGGTGCGTTGCGCAGATCTGGGATGGTTTCAAACAAGGGGATAACCATCAGCTCGGCTTCAGCCGCGGTACTGCTGTCACCAACGCGCAGCAGCCCGGTTTCTTTTTGCAGCAGGAATACCTCGAGCAAGTCGGACACAGTTTCGGTGTGAGAGATGATGTAGTTGCGGATTGCGCGATGGCCGAATTGTTCGCGAACGGTTTTCGCCATCCGAATCACGCCCAGCTCCGAATTCGTTTCATACGAATAATTCAGATAAGGCGAGTACAGCAGTCGGGGCTGAGCGAGCTCGGCCAGGAGCAAGGTACGTTTTTCATCTTCGTCGAGAGCTGCATAGTCGGCCACCACACCGGCCGCACGAAACAGCTCGGACAGCACGCGCTCATGCACATCCGAGCTTTGACGCATATCCAGCGTTGCGAGGTGAAATCCGAATATCTCGGCAGCACGTCGCAAGGTATCGAGTCGCGGACGGGTCAGCGGCAGGCCATGATTGGCTCGCAATGATGCTGCAATCACGTCCAGATCGGCGATGAAACCGGCCGCATTGTCATAGGGCTCCAGCGAACCAACTTCCTGGCGCAAAATATTCTGCACCCCCAGTTTGCGTGCCGTGGCTGCCAGACGTGCGTAGACCGTGATCAGTGCTCGACGATAGGGTTCATCGGTACGGTGCGGCGACTGATCCGGTGAGGCATCTGACATCGCCTGCAGTTCAGCACTCACCGAGACCAGCAGCGTGGAAATCGATAACTCGGCACCCAGTGCGTGTACCTCTTCCAGGTAAAAATCAAGAATCGTGGTCGATTGACGCGACATCGCCCGCGTCATGGTCGATGCATTCACATTGGGGTTGCCGTCACGATCGCCGCCTATCCAGCTGCCCATCTGCAGAAAAGGTGGCAGCGGGTGGCGGCGACTGTGCGGGTACTGCGTCGTGATTTCCGATTCGATGTCATCCATCAAGCCCGGCAGCTCACGCAAAAAGGTGATCCGGTAATACGAAAGTGCATTTTCGATCTCGTCATCGACCGTGAGCTTGGAGTAGCGCAGCATGCGCGTCTGCCACAGCTTGGCGACCTCGGCGTGCAGCAACTCTGTGTTGCGGCTTTTTTCTCCAGCGGTCATGGGCAGATCGCGCGCCGCGAGCAGCCGCGCCACCTCCCGACCAGCATCCAGAATACTTTTGCGTTGCACTTCCGTGGGGTGGGCGGTGAGCACCGGCGAGATCAACGCATCCGAGAAAAACGACTGAACTGCCTTGCCGGGCACGCCCGCGGTATCGAGCTTGTGCAGCGTTGCTGCAATGCTGCCCGCCTGTGGTGCCGAGCCCGCCAGCAAATAAGCGCGTCGCCGCCGATTGTGATGTTGGTCTTCGGCGATATTGGCCAGGTGTGAAAAATAAGAAAAAGCACGAACGACCGCATTGGTCTGGTCGCGTGTCAGTTTTTTCAGCAGCCGGTCAAGATCGGCGCCGGCCTGCGGATCCGATTCACGGCGGAACCGCACGGCCGTCTGGCGTATCGTCTCAACAATCTCAAAAACTGTTTCACCTTCCTGTTCGCGAATGACCTCGCCGAGCAGTCGACCCAGCAGCCGGATATCTTCTTTCAGCGGCGCGTCCTTGTCGGCGGTCCGGTTCGTGCGCGAGGGGAGTTTTTGGGTAGGCATGGGGAGATAACGGTCTGCGTGGATGGGTAGGGTGTGATGCGCATGTTAGAATCCGCCGCACTTTCAGCAGTGAGCAACGGGTCACGGGTTCGACGCTGTTCCCAAATCAGAGAGGCTGCATTGAGCGCATCATTTTCCGGAAAACTGGTTATCGCCTCGCGGGAGAGCCGGCTCGCCATGTGGCAGGCTGAGCACGTGCGCGCGCGATTGGTCGAATTATATCCGCACAGCACCGTCGAAATTCTGGGCATGACGACTCGTGGCGACCAGATCCTCGACCGCACGCTTTCCAAGGTCGGTGGCAAGGGCCTCTTTGTCAAAGAGCTGGAGGTCGCCATGCAGCAGGGTGAGGCTGATCTGGCGGTGCATTCTCTCAAGGACGTGCCGATGGAACTCCCAGAAGGTTTCGAGCTCGCAGCCATTCTCGAGCGCGAAGACCCTCGTGATGCTTTTGTCTCGAACGACTACGCGCGTCTGGCAGATCTGCCGGATGGCGCCATTGTCGGTACCAGCAGCCTGCGTCGTCAGGCGCTGATCGCCGCCCGCTACCCCAAACTCGTCATTCACCCGCTGCGCGGTAACCTCGATACGCGTCTGGCCAAGCTCGACAAGGGCGAATACGCTGCCATCATTCTTGCGGCGGCGGGGCTAAAGCGATTGGGCATGGCCTCCCGCATACGCTCCGTCATTGAGCCTGAAGACAGCCTGCCCGCACCGGGTCAGGGTGCGATGGCCATCGAAATTCCCGCTGGCAGAGAAGAGCTCAGGCAGCTACTCGCGCCGCTGAATCATCCCGATACCGCACACGCGGTTCGCGCAGAAAGAACTTTGTCCCTGACCTTCGGCGGCAGTTGCCAGATTCCACTGGCTGCCTTCGCCACAGTCGACGGTGGCGACATGCATCTGCGGGCCATGGTGGCAACGCCCGATGGCAAACGGATTGCACGCGCCGAAATCAACGGCGATTCGACAGCGCCGGAGGCCCTGGGTCGGCAGATTGCCAGCCTGCTCGAATCGCAAGACGCGCGTTCCATTCTTGCCGAGTGCAAGACTGACGATTAAGCATCGATCAGATCAGTGCTTCTGACAGCGGCTTGTCGATCAGGCAAGCGACTGCATGCAAGCAGTGCCTGATCTGCAGTGTCGACGACAACACTGAATATTTCATTACGCAGGTGGCCTTCATGCTGCAAACCGACAGGCCCGTGGCCATCACACGACCGCTCGCTCAGGCGGGGCCATTGGTGGCGCGGCTTAGAGCCTCGGGGATCGATGCGCGCATCTTTCCACTGCTGGATATCCAGTCGCTGCCTGATACTCGTGAGCTGCAGCGAGTTTTGGAGCGCTTATCCGATTACGTCATGGTGGCCTTCGTGAGCCCGAACGCGATTGACGCTGCGTTTGAACATATCCATGACTGGCCGGCGGGATTGACCGCGGCTGTCGTCGGCGAGGGTAGTCGGCAGGCGCTCGCTCGGCACGGCATGACGCCAGAGCGCGCGCCGATCGTCAGTCCGGCAAACTTGCAGCGCACCGATTCCGAGACGCTGCTGGAAGTGCTTGACCTGCCTGCGCTCGCGGGCAAAAAAGTTCTTATTGTTCGTGCCGAGACGGGTCGCGAATTGCTGGCAGACCGCCTGCGCGATGCAGGTGTTGAGGTCGAACAAGTGGCTGCATACCGGCGCTGTCCCCCTGTGATGAACGATGTGCGCAGGTCGCAGCTCATAGAGCTTCTCGACAGCGGGAGTGACTGGGTCATTACCAGCTCAGAAGCGCTGCGCTACCTGAAAGAAATGACGCTGGAGGTAGCCGGTGCCGAAGCTTGGGCAACTTTGCAGATGAGTGCGCTCATCGTTCCGCATGAGCGAATTGCGTACACGGCAGAAGAACTCGGATTTCAACGACTCATACGCACAGCATCAGGCGACGAAGCCCTGTGTGCCGCGATACAATCCCGCACATGAGTGAACATCCCGACAAACCAGCGGCGAGCGCACCAGCGGACGCAAGCGCGACCGAACCGGCGGTCGCCCCTTCGGACCCGTCTGCCGTACGATCATCACCCACACCCCCTGCAGAATCCGCCGCAGAGGTGGACGCCCCCAAGGCAGCATCCTCTTCTGGCTGGCAGTTGCCCGGTATCCTGACGCAGCCCGGTTTCCGACTGAAAGCCGTGATTGGTGTGCTCGCTTTGCTGCTGGCGCTGGAATGGTGGAATGCGCGCACGGATGTGACCGACCTTCGCCGCGAAGTCGCGCAGCGACTCCAGAGTGGCGAACAAACGAACAGTCAGACCAAGCTGATCGCCAGTCGGGTTGATGATGAGCTCAAGGTACTGCAGGGCAAAGTGGCCGTGCTCGAGGCAAAGCAGATTGAATCGCAGGGCCAGCAGCTGGCGCTGGAACAGCTCTACCAGGACCTGGCCAAAAACCGGGATGAATGGGCGCTGGCGGAGATCGAGCAGGTCCTGTCCACCGCTAGCCAGCAGTTGCAGCTGGCTGGCAATATTCGCGGTGCGTTGATTGCTCTCCAAAATGCAGATGCCCGCCTGTCCCGCGCTGACCGTCCTCAGTTCATTGCAGTGCGCCGGGCGATTGCCCGAGATATAGACAATCTTAAAAGCCTTCCCAATGTAGATCTGACCGGTATTGCCCTGCGTCTCGATACCTTGGTCGCCGAAATAGACAGCATGCCGTTACTGGCCGATGAAAAACCCGCTGTGGTTGCGCCGTCACCCAAGACACGCCTTGCGGCGGCGCAGGCATCCGGCGCAGCGGGTGTGGTGGCAACGCCTGCCGCGCAAGACTGGCGCAGCGCATGGTTGGACTATTGGCATCGTTGGACCAGTGATCTCTGGCACGACATACGCGATCTGGTGCGCGTACGCGTCGTCAGTTCGCCGGAGGCGCTGCTGCTCTCGCCGGGCGAGGCCTTTTTTGCGCGCGAGAACCTCAAGCTGCGTTTATTGAACGCCCGTATTGCGCTGCTCTCTCGCAATGATGCCGCTTTCCGCAGTGACCTCATCGAAGCCGATCGCGCGCTTGTTCGCTACTTCGACACGCGTGCGCGTCAGACGCAGGCCGGTCGCGAGCAGATACGCCGGTTGCAGGAGAGCGTACTCAACATCGAGATGCCGACGCTGTCGCACAGTCTGAATGCCGTGCGTCAGTCGCGGTCCAGCAGACCCTGACCCGGGCGCATCGACTATGCGTTTCTTTATCTGGATACTGACACTGTTTGCCACGGCTATCGGGCTGGCGGTACTGGCGCGTTTTAATCCGGGTAACGTTGTTTTTTTCTATCCGCCCTACCGGATAGATTTGTCGTTGAATTTTTTCGTCATCGCCATCGTGACCTTGTTTGCCCTGATGTTTGTCATCATCAGCACCGTGCGTACAACACTCGCGATGCCGGCACGCGTCGAGCGATATCGCGCCACGCGTCAGTTGCGTGAATCCGGACGTGCGTTGCAGGAGGCTTTGAAGGCCTATCTTGAAGGTCGATTCGGGCGGGCAGAGAAATCCGCAACCCGAGCCTCGCTGGCACCCGAGTACGCTGGTTTGGCTGCGCTGATCGGCGCCCGCTCTGCGCATCGTCTGCAGCAAAATCGTCGCCGCGACGAATGGCTCAACGCCGCAGGCGAGGACAGTACCTTGCGTACCGCGCGCCTGATGACGATGGCCGAGTTGCTCGCCGAGGACAATCGCCAAATCGATGATGCGCTGGCAGCGATTTCCGAGCTCAACAGTCACGGCATCAAGCATGCGCAGGCACTGCGTGTTGCCTTGCGTGTGCACCAGAGCGCACGCAACTGGCCCGAAGTATTGCGGCTGGTGCGTCTGCTGGACAAGCATGATGCCCTGCACCCCACGCTTTCTCGACGTTTGCGCGACCTGGCCTATGAAGCCCTGCTCCCCATGGCTGCCGAGGATCCTGAAGCCCTCAAAAAGCTCTGGGCGACGGTGCCCGCTGCGGACCGTGTGAGTTCCGGCATCGCAGCCATGGCTGCAAACGCTTTCATGAAAATCGGCCGGCAACAGGAGGCTGCTGACATCGTTGAAAAAGCGCTGGCGGTGCAATGGGATGCGCGGCTGCTGCGCGCCTACCGCAATTGTGCAGCGCCCGAAGGATCAGCCACGCTGCTGGCCCAGATCGAAAATGGCGAACGCTGGGCTCGCGAGCGTCCCAACGATGCCGAGTTGTCGCTGGTACTGGGAGCTTTATGCCTCAAGCAAAAACTCTGGGGCAAAGCGCAGCGTCATCTCGAGCAGGCAATGGCCGGGACTGCGGAGCGAGGTGTTGCACAGGAAGCGCATTTGCGGCTTGCGCAGATGCATGAAGCTCTGAATCAATCAGAGGCTGCAGCGGTTCATTATCGCCAGTGCGCACTCACCACGCAGCGGGACAATGCCAAGGGCAACGCCCGATAGGCTGCAAGCCCCGTAGCGGCTTTCCGGCGACTGGATGAGAAAGACCTCAATCCTGCGCGCCATCTGTAAGCAGAAGGAAAGCCTGGACCGTTATAATCAAGGGTTATTCGTTTTCAAACTCCCCGAGGTAAAACATGAGTCTCAACGACGTCCCGTCAGGTCGCGACCTGCCGAACGATTTCAACGTCATCATTGAAATCCCGATGAATGCCGATCCGATCAAATACGAAGTCGATAAGGAATCCGGCGCACTTTTCGTCGACCGATTCATGGGAACGTCCATGCACTACCCATGTAATTACGGCTATGTGCCACATACGATTGCCGATGATGGTGATCCGGTCGATGTGCTGGTCATCACACCGTTTCCATTGATTCCTGGTGTGGTCGTTCGCTGTCGGCCCATAGGCGTACTCAAGATGACCGACGAATCCGGCGGCGATGCCAAAGTCCTTGCGGTACCGGTAGATTCGGTATTGCCGATTTATACCCACTGGCAAAAGCCCGAAGACATGAACGTGCTGCGTTTGAAACAGATTCAACACTTCTTTGAGCACTACAAAGATCTTGAGCCCGGTAAATGGGTGAAGGTCGATGGCTGGTTTGGTCCTGCCGACGCGCAGGCTGAGATCATGAATGGCGTTGAAGCGTACAAGCGCGCTGCAAGCAAGCCGAACTTCTGATGTTGCGGGCAGCCGGGTAAAGTATATCCGGCTGCCCTCATTACCTGGTGGGTCGCTGGGCAGCGGCCGCCTTATTTTTTGAATGGATTGCGGTCGTTGAGTTCATCCATGTACGCCGCAATACCTTGACCTTCCTGAGCAAGAAAGCGCTCGACCGCATCCGAAAATCCCGGATGGGCCAGCCAGTGTGCCGACCAGGTCTTTTGCGGCAAGAATCCCCGTGCCATCTTGTGCTCCCCCTGAGCACCGCCTTCGAATGAAGTAATGTTTTCGCTGATGCAGAATTCCAGTGGCTGGTAGTACGCGGTCTCGAAGTGCAGGCAAGCATGCTGTTCAATCGCGCCCCAGTAACGCCCGTACAAGCGTCTTTCATCGTGAATCAGCAAGGACGAGGCAATCGGCTTGCCCTCACGTTCGGCAATCACCATCAGAATATTTTCCGGCATGCTTTGTCCTATGCGCAGAAAAAAATCCAGATTCAGGTAAGGGCTGGAGTAATGGGCCCGGTAGGTGTGGTCATAGCACCGCTTGAAGAATTGCCAGTCTTCTTCGTTTGCATCACGACCACGAATCTGGCGCAAGATGATGCCGGCATCGCGTACCTTGCGACGCTCTGCGCGGATGTTTTTGCGCTTCTTTTGATCAAGCGTATCCAGAAACTGTTCAAAATTCGCGTAGCCCTTGTTCTGCCAGTGGAACTGCACCCCGCTGCGCAGCATGAAACCCGCAGTTTCCAGCTGCAGGGCCTGATCAGCGGGGGGATAAAGGATATGCGTGGAAGACAAGGCACTGGCCTGCTGCACATCCAGCAAAGCCTTCAGCAGTGCAATCCGAGCCTCTTCAGTGCGCGCCATCAGTCGCGCGCCTGTCACCGGTGTGAAGGGTATGGCGGACAATAGTTTGGGATAGTACTCATGGCCATTGCGCCGGTAGGCATCGGCCCATGCCCAGTCGAACACATACTCGCCGTAGGAGTGAAGCTTCGCATACATCGGCAGCGCGGCCGCGAGGGTGTCTTCTTCCCACAAGGTCAGATACTGAGGCTGCCAGCCCGTGTCTTCGCTGGCGCTGCCGGATTCATGCATGGCGTGCAGGAAGGCATAGGACAGGAAGGGATTCGCCTCCGACTGCAGAGATACCAGCGCGTCCCAGGCTTGCTGTCCAGCCTCCGCCAGAGAGGAAAGCACACGCGTGCGATAATTCGGCTTTTGCGGGATAGGCTTCATTGAAGCAGGGGTCTCATTCTTTCTATGCAGCCTGATTCACGGCCATGACAGTCAACGTAGCCATCGCACAAATCAACAGTACCGTCGGAGATCTGGCGGGCAATTCACAGCGCATCGCTGATTTCGCGCGCCGTGCGGCAACCCAAGGTGCAGACATTGTTCTCACGCCCGAATTGTCGCTGGTCGGCTATCCGCCTGAGGACTTGCTGCTGCGCCGATCATTCTACGCAAAATCCGATCTGGCGTTGCAGGCGCTGGCAGCCGACATGGCCAATCTGACTGATCTGCATGTGATCGTGGGTCACCCGTTGACGCGCCATGATGCCAATTACAACGCTGCATCCGTACTGTGCAATGGCAAGATCATCGCTACCTACTGCAAACAGGCACTGCCCAACTACACTGTTTTTGACGAGAAGCGCTATTTCACCCCGGCCAATGATGTCTGCGTTTTTTCCGTCAAGGGCACGCGTTTTGCGTTGAATATTTGCGAGGACACCTGGTTCCCCGAGATGCCCGCCAAAGCGCGCGCCGCTGGTGCCGAGGTTTTGCTGGTACCCAATGCATCGCCGTACCACATGAACAAGCAGCATTTGCGGCAAGAGGTCATGCGCGAGCATGTCAGCCTTCAGGGCTTGTCGCTGGTCTACGCCAATCTGTGTGGCGCTCAGGATGAACTGATCTTCGATGGCGCCTCTTTCGTTCTCAATGCTCGTGGCGAGATGTGCGCACAGCTGCCTTCGTTTGAAGAAGCACTGGCCATCATTGCATTTGAAGGCGCCGAGCCGCAAAGCCAGCTGCTGTCGCCCGCACTGTCAGTCGAAGCGCAGGTCTATGCCGCATTGGTGACAGGTGTTCGTGATTACGTGGGCAAGAACGGTTTTCCCGGTGCCATCATCGGTCTCTCAGGTGGCGTTGATTCTGCGCTCACGCTGGCGATCGCCGTCGATGCCCTTGGCGCAGACAAGGTGCGTGCGGTCATGATGCCTTCACCGTATACCGCAGATATCTCCTGGATCGATTCACGCGACATGGTTGCGCGCATTGGCGTTCGCTATGACGAGATACCCATCACCGATTGTTTTGATGCCTTCCGCAATGCACTGGCGTTCGAGTTTGACGGCCTGCCCGAAGACGCTACCGAAGAGAATATTCAGGCACGCATACGCGGTACCCTGCTGATGGCGCTGTCGAACAAGACAGGCGCAATTGTGCTCACGACAGGCAACAAGAGCGAGATGGCCACCGGCTATTGCACACTGTATGGCGACATGGCGGGTGGTTATGCGGTCATCAAAGACATCGCAAAGACCTTGGTCTACCGGCTTTGTGATTATCGAAATGGCATCTCTGCCGTGATACCAGAGCGCATACTGACGCGCGCGCCGTCGGCTGAACTCAGGCCGAATCAGACCGATCAGGACTCACTGCCGCCCTATGAAGTGCTGGACGGCATTCTGCGACTGTTCATGGAAGAGGGGCAAGGCGTTGCAGAACTGCTGGCGGCGGGTTATCGTAAAGAAGACGTTGAGCGAATTACCCGGCTCATCAGGATCAATGAGTACAAGCGCCGGCAGGCACCTGTGGGCCCGCGTGTGACTCATCGCGCTTTTGGCCGGGACTGGCGCTACCCGATTACTTCAAAATTCAAAGACTAACTGACAGGAGTATCTCGTGAAGCAGATCACCGCCATTATCAAACCATTCAAGCTGGACGAAGTCCGCGAAGCACTCGCTGGTGTAGGTGTCACCGGCTTGACCGTCACCGAAGTCAAGGGCTTTGGCCGCCAGAAAGGCCATACCGAACTTTACCGAGGTGCCGAATATGTTGTGGACTTTCTGCCCAAGGTGAAGGTCGAAGCAGTCGTCAGTGAAGATGTGGTCGAGCACGCCATCGAAGCCATCGTCAAAGCCGCGCGCACCGGAAAAATTGGTGACGGCAAGATCTTCGTACGGGCTGTGGAGCAAGTCATACGTATCCGGACCGGTGAGACGGGCGCTGAGGCAGTTTGATTAGCCCTTAAGCAATACCATCAGCGCGCCGCTGCCACCATCCGCAGCGCGCGCTTGGCAGAAGGCAATCACCTCATTCTTCTGCACCAGCCAGTTTCTGACTTTATTTTTCAGTACGGGCGTCTTGTTCACCGATCCCAGTCCTTTGCCGTGGATGATGCGCACGCAGCGAAAGCCGCGTCGCACCGATTCGCGCAGGAAGAGCGCCACCGCCTCGCGCGCATCGTCGGTGCGCAGCCCATGCAAATCCAGCTGACCCTGTATCACCCACTCGCCGCCACGCAATTTGCGGAGTACATCCGGACCAATACCGCTGCGCGCATAGCTGAGTGCTTCGTCGGTTTCGAGCAGCGTGTCGATGCTGAACTCATCGGATAGCGATTCGTACATCACGGCTTCATCGTCGGCAATGCGCTGATGGGGAATCGGTAGCGGATGCTGCGGTGGTGGCTCCACTCTGGGTGGGGCATTCAGAGGTTTGACCTCACCGACACTGTGGCGAAACAGGTTGGCTTCGCGAGCGAGTTGTTCCTCGCGCTCGCGTTGTTCCCGCTCTGCCTGGGCTTTTGCGGCAGCCTGTTCGCTCAGTTGCTTCTGCAGCGACTTGAGTTCGGTAAAGTCTTTCATAAGCACGGACCCTGTGGGCTGATATTGCGTGGAATTGTCTGCCTCGAGCCTGTGCCTGGTGTTTTGCTACAGGCTTTTTACTCGAGGCTTTCCAGATAGCGTTGGGCATCGAGCGCGGCCATGCAGCCGGTACCGGCGCTGGTGATTGCTTGACGATAGATATGATCCTGCACATCACCCGCGGCAAAGACACCTTCGATACTGGTCATGGTCGCCATGCCCTCAAGACCGCTGCGCGTAATGATGTAACCGTTACGCATATCAAGCTGCCCGTCAAAAATACTGGTATTGGGTTTGTGTCCGATAGCGATGAACAAACCGTGCAGCGTTAGGGGCTTCGTGCTGCCATCAGCCGTGGATTTGATGACGATACCTGTCACGCCGCTGTCATCACCGGTGACGGAATCGAGCGTGTGGTTCCAGTGGATGGCGACTTTACCTTCGGCGACCTTTGCCATCAGGCGATCGATCAGAATGGGTTCGGCACGGAATTTATCGCGGCGATGAATCACCGTCACCTTGCTGGCGATGTTCGACAGATAAAGCGCTTCCTCGACCGCCGTATTGCCGCCGCCCACCACAGCGACTTCCTGGTTGCGATAGAAAAAACCATCGCAGGTCGCGCAGGCCGATACGCCTTTGCCCATGAATTTTTCTTCCGAGGGTAGACCAAGGTATTGCGCGGAAGCACCGGTGGCAATGATCAACGCATCGCAGGTGTAGCTGCCCGAGTCGCCTTCCAGTCGGATCGGCTTTTCTTTCAGGTGGGTGGTATGAATATGGTCGAAAACGATTTCGGTATTGAAGCGCTCCGCATGCTGCAGCAAACGCTGCATCAGCTCCGGGCCCTGGACCCCCATGGGATCACCGGGCCAGTTTTCGACATCGGTGGTCGTCATCAACTGGCCACCCTGTTCGACACCGGTCACCAGTACCGGATTGAGGTTGGCGCGGGCTGCATAGACAGCAGCGCTGTAGCCGGCGGGGCCGGAACCAATGATAAGTACACGTGCATGTTTGGTGCTGGGCATAAGGATCTTTTGAAATGAACAATAATGACGGGTAGGGCGGGAGCTTGGAGCTTGAGGAGAACAGGTATCCGGGAGGGAGTATCATCCTGCACTGATTCATGCGATAGTGCCGCCGAAACAAGGCTCAAATTATAGATGAACTGACCAAGACTCACTCGCGCCGCCGGAATCCCGATCAGTTATGACCCGAAACACCACAACTTACACCCGTACACCACCGGCACCACCGCCTGACCCTTTGCCCAATCGCCTCATTCGTTTGCTCTCCGAGGCTCGCTGGCTGGTATTTGCCGTGCTCTGCGCTTATCTCACACTGGCGCTGTTTACCTATTCACCCTGCGATCCCGGCTGGTCTGTGGCGCCTGCGGACGGCATCTGCCATCGCAGTGGGGCCAATATGCGTCCGGATAATTGGGGTGGCGCTGCCGGTGCGACGCTTGCTGATTTGATGCTGTTTGTATTCGGATTTTCTGCCTGGTGGTGGAGCATCGCTTTGCTTGCTGCAGTGTGGGTCAGCTATCGCCATCTGGCGCAACGCTTCCTGCTGAAAAAAGAACCCGAGAAGCCACATCGCTACGAAGCCGGCATACGCGGCGCTGGTTTTGTAATGCTGCTGCTTGGTAGCGCTGCGCTGGAACATATCCGCATGCATTCCTGGAAATTCACGCTACCCGGCAAGCATGGCGGCGTATTGGGAGAGATCATCGGTGGCGGCGTGCAGAACACCTTCGGTTTTGACGGCGGCACACTGCTCTTGTTGCTGATTTTCGGATTGGGTTTCAGTCTCTGCTTTCATATTTCATGGATGGCGGTTGCCGAGAAGCTCGGTGGTGGCATAGAAAATTTTGCGCAATGGATCGCCGCACGCTACGCTGCCGCCGAAGATCGCAAAGCGGGTCTTGAGGCTGCCGTCAAGCGCGAAGAGATCGTTGTTCAGGAACGTGCGCGTATTGTCGAGTCACATGCACCCATACAGATCGTTCCGCAAGTCGTCTCGGTACCCAAGTCGGAGCGCGTGGAAAAAGAAAAGCAGGTTTCCTTATTCCTTGACCTGCCCGATACCAACTTGCCGCCTCTGTCATTGCTCGATGAGGCGCCTGCAGAGCAGGAAACTGTGGCTATCGAGACGCTGGAATTCATCAGCCGTCTGATCGAGAAAAAATTATCGGACTTTGGTGTTGAAGTCAAAGTCGTTGCGGCCTATCCCGGACCGGTGGTTACGCGCTATGAGATCGAGCCTGCTACGGGTGTCAAAGGCAGTCAGATCGTTAATTTGGCCCGTGATCTTGCGCGTGCGCTGTCGCTGACTTCAATTCGCGTTGTCGAGACTATTCCGGGCAAGAACTACATGGGTCTTGAGCTGCCCAATCCCAAGCGCCAGATCGTGCGCTTGTCCGAGATCGTCGGCTCCAAGGTGTACAACGATAACGCCTCGCTGCTCACCATCGGCCTGGGCAAGGATATCGCTGGCAATCCTGTCGTGGCAGATCTGGCCAAAATGCCGCATCTGCTGATCGCCGGTACGACGGGCTCCGGAAAATCAGTCGGTATCAATGCAACGATTCTGTCTTTGCTCTACAAGGCTGATCCGAATCAGGTACGTCTCATCCTGATTGATCCCAAGATGCTTGAACTCTCGATCTACGAGGGCATTCCGCATCTGCTGGCACCCGTTGTTACCGACATGCGGCAGGCCGGCCATGCGCTGAACTGGGCTGTGAATGAAATGGAGCGCCGCTACAAGCTGATGTCCAAGCTCGGTGTGCGTAACCTGTCAACGTATAACCAGAAAATTGCAGATGCTGAAAAGAAGGAAGAAAAAATCCCCAATCCCTTCAGCCTCACACCCGATGCGCCCGAGCCCTTGGAGAAGCTGCCCACTATTGTTATCGTGATCGACGAATTGGCTGATCTGATGATGGTCGTCGGCAAGAAAGTGGAAGAGCTGATCGCTCGTATCGCACAAAAAGCGCGTGCGGCGGGCATACACCTGATACTCGCCACGCAGCGTCCTTCAGTGGATGTGATTACCGGGCTGATCAAGGCCAACATTCCGACACGAATCGCCTTCCAGGTATCGAGCAAGATCGATTCACGTACCATTCTGGATCAGATGGGCGCCGAAGCGCTGCTCGGTATGGGTGACATGCTCTACCTGCCGCCCGGAACCGGCTTGCCTGTGCGTGTGCATGGTGCGTTTGTATCCGACGACGAAGTGCATCGTGTCGTCAATCATCTAAAATCCCAAGGTGAGCCTAATTACATCGAAGGCATACTGGAGGGTGGTGTATCGGAAGATGGTGGTGGCGATCTGGGTGGTATCGGTGGACCAAGCGGCGAGGCTGACCCGCTTTATGATCAAGCCGTTGCTGTCGTACTTAAAAATCGTCGCGCCTCCATCTCATTGGTGCAGCGTCATCTTCGTATCGGCTACAACCGCGCTGCGCGTTTGCTCGAGCAAATGGAGCAAAGCGGTGTAGTCTCTACCATGCATTCCAATGGCAATCGTGACATTCTTGTTCCCAATACCAACACGGAGTAAAAGCTTGCGACAATTGATTTTTCTTATCGGTTTGTTATTGACTCCCTGGGCCGTGCAGGCCGCGGCCCTTGACCAGTTCAAGGCCTTTGTTGCTGCGACCAAGAGCGCCCGCGGTGAATTCACCCAGCGACTCGTGAAAGAGGAGGGCGGCAAACTTCAGACCTCGAATGCCTCTACGGGCAGCTTCCAGTTCGCGCGGCCCGGAAAATTTATCTGGATCTACCAAAAGCCGTATGAGCAAATCTTGCAGGCGGATGGCGACAAGCTCTACATCTACGATAAAGACCTCAATCAGGTCACCGTCAGAAAATTAGGTAATGCCATCGGATCTTCGCCGGCGGCGATACTGTTCGGCAGCAATGATCTGGAAAAAAATTTCAATCTCTCCGAGGGCGGCACACGGGATGGTATCGAGTGGCTGCAAGCCATACCAAAAACCAAAGATACCAACTTCGAAAAAATTGGCATCGGTTTGAAAGACGGTGTGCCAGTTGCGATGGAATTGCGTGACAGCTTTGGTCAGATATCCCTGCTGTCGTTTACCCGTTTCGAAAAAAATCCCTCGCTCCCCGCCAACCAGTTTCGTTTTGTGATGCCCAAGGGCGCCGACGTACTTCAGCAATAAGCGATGAGCGCTGTCCCACTGGCCGAGCGCCTGCGTCCGACATCGATTGACGAGGTCATAGGTCAGCAGCATTTGCTAGGTGCAGGCAAACCGTTGCGGGTGGCTTTTGAATCAGGTCAGCCGCATTCCATGATTCTCTGGGGACCGCCCGGCGTCGGCAAGACCACGTTTGCCCGTTTGATGGCGCAGGGATTTCAAGCCGAATTCATGGCCTTGTCGGCGGTTTTATCAGGCGTAAAAGATATACGCGAAGCGGTCGAACGCGCGCAGCTGCTCCAGGCCACCTCAGCACGTCGAACGATTTTGTTTGTCGATGAGGTTCACCGCTTCAACAAAAGTCAGCAGGATGCCTTCCTGCCGCATGTGGAGAGTGGCTTGTTCACCTTCATTGGCGCCACCACCGAGAACCCCTCATTCGAAGTCAACAGTGCCTTGCTCTCGCGCGCAGCCGTATATGTGCTGCAGTCCCTGAGTCAGGATGATTTATTGCAGATGCTCACGCGTGCGCTGGCACTTCACGAAGATATCGGTATCGATGAAGACGCCGCCCTCATGCTTGTCGCCAGTGCCGATGGCGATGGCCGTAAGTTGCTCAACAACACCGAAATCATCCTGCGCGCTGCAGTACAAAAAAAACAAACGCAAATCGATACGGCGTTGCTCAAGGAAAGTCTGGGCGATAGCCTGCGGCGCTTTGATAAAGGCGGTGATGCGTTTTACGATCAGATCTCGGCGCTGCACAAATCTGTCCGTGGCTCCAGTCCCGATGCGGCACTGTACTGGCTGGTTCGCATGCTCGACGGTGGCGCCGATGCGCGCTATCTGTCACGTCGTCTCATTCGCATGGCGGCAGAAGATATTGGTCTTGCAGATCCGCGCGCATTGCGTCTGACGCTGGATGCCGCCGAGACCTATGAGCGTTTGGGTTCACCCGAAGGCGAGCTCGCACTCGCCGAAGCCACTGTCTATCTTGCCTGCGCCGCCAAATCAAACGCGGTCTACAACGCCTACAACGCCGTCAAGGCGTTTGTCGCCAAAGACAGCTCGCGCCCCGTGCCCGAGCATCTGCGCAACGCGCCCACCAAACTGATGAAACAACTGGGCTACGGCAAACTCTACCGCTATGCCCATGATGAGCCCGAGGCCTATGCGGCTGGTGAAACTTATTTACCCGAGGGTCTTGGCGAGCCGGGCTGGTATCAGCCCACACCGCGTGGGCTGGAGGGGAAGATCGCGGAGAAGCTGGCTTATCTCAGTCGGTTGGATGCGGAGGCTGCTGCAGCGGCGAAGAAAAAGTAGAGCCGGAAACAACTATCCTTGTGTCAGCTCGACATGAAGCTTGAATCCCAGCGCCTTGATAACTTTCATCACAGTCGTAAACTCCGGATTCCCCTCGGGTGACAAGGCTTTGTACAGACTTTCTCGTGCGAGCCCCGTCTCACGTGCCACGAGGCTCATTCCTCGCGCCCGAGCAATGTCTCCCAATGCCGCGCGTATCAGGCTGCCATCACCTGGATCATCATCAAGACATGCTTCGAAATATAGAGCGATATCCTTTTCGCTCTTAAGTTCTTGCACGGCATCCCAATCGGTAAATTTTTCACTCATGTCTCGGATCTCCACGCTTCTGCGATTTGTATTGCGCGTTCAATGTCTATATTTTGCGTATCTTTGCTGCCCCCGACTAACAACATCACGACTGTCTTTTCCCTGGTTGTGAAATACACCCGATAGCCCGGTCCATGGTCGACTCTCAATTCGTGGACAGACTGTCGCAGGTATTTGCAGTCGCCGAAATGTCCGTTCGATAGTCGTCTAATTCGAGCATTTATTCTTGCAACTGCGACTCGGTCCCTGAGCTTGGCTAGCCAATGATGGAAAGTTTCACTTTCAAGGACACGGAGCATAGGTAGATAGTAATCCATGGAATACGCTATGTAAACCATGGATTACATTCCTTGAATTCATACCGTTCTTTTGGGAAAGGGTGAAAACTACCTTCCCCAGGAGCTTCCCAAGCTTGATCAGCGCCCTTGATACAATCCCACCTTTGCCCAGCAAGCCCCCCATTCCCATGATCGACATCCAACTCCTCCGCAAGGACATCACCCACGTCGCCGAGCGCCTGGCGCAGCGTAAATTCAAGCTGGATGTGGCGGCGTTCAATGCCCTCGAAGCCGAACGAAAAGCCATACAGACTCGCACCGAGGAGCTGCAGTCTCAGCGCAATTCTCTTTCCAAACAGATTGGCATCCTCAAAGGCAAAGGCGAAGACACCGCCGCCGTCATGAATCAGGTGGCTGGTCTGGGTGATGAACTCAAGGCTTCGGCAGATCAACTGGAGATCGTGCAGGCCAAGCTGTCCGACTTCATGCTCGCCATCCCCAACCTGCCGCATGAGTCCGTTCCGCAAGGCGACGATGAACACGGTAATGTTGAATTGCGCAAGGTAGGGTCACCGCGCGAATTTGATTTCGATGTCAAAGACCACGTCGATGTCGGCGCGCCACTCGGGCTGGATTTCGATACCGGCGCCAAACTTTCTGGCGCCAGATTCACCGTCATGAAAAATGGCATCGCGCGTCTGCATCGGGCGATTGCCCAGTTCATGCTCGACACGCACACAGCTGACCATGGCTATACAGAGTGCTACACGCCTTATATCGTCAACACTGACACGTTGCGCGGTACTGGCCAGCTTCCTAAATTTGAGGCAGATCTCTTCGCCGTAAAAAAAGGTGGCCAGGAAGGTGAGGGCGAGGCGCTCTATCTGATTCCTACAGCCGAAGTTTCGCTGACCAATTTCCTGCGTGACGAAATCGTGGCCGCCGAGCAGCTGCCGATGCGCATGGTCGCGCACACACCTTGTTTCCGTTCCGAAGCCGGCAGTCATGGTCGTGATACGCGTGGCCTGATTCGTCAGCACCAGTTTGATAAAGTCGAGATGGTGCAGATTGCGCATCCCGATCACTCGTATGAGCAGCTGGAAGAAATGCTCTCGCATGCAGAGAACATTCTCAAAAAACTCGGACTGCCTTACCGTGTCATTACGCTGTGCACTGGTGATATGGGTTTTGGGTCGACGAAAACCTATGACCTCGAAGTCTGGCTGCCTGCACAAAACACCTACCGCGAGATTTCCTCAGTATCTAACTGCGAAGCCTTCCAGGCCCGACGCATGCAGGCACGTTTTCGTAATGCTCAAGGCAAGCCTGAATTGCTGCACACGCTTAACGGCTCCGGTCTCGCGGTCGGGCGTACCTTGGTCGCTATTCTGGAGAACTACCAGCAGGCCGATGGCAGTGTTGCCATCCCCGAGGTGCTGTGGCCCTATATGGGTGGGGTCAAGGTGTTAATCCCTGATTGAGCCGAGCGGCCAGCGTTTCGCTGGTCACCAGAGTTCTGCTACAATCGCGATCTTTCGGAAACACCCGTTTTCGACCCGGAGAGGTGGCAGAGTGGTCGAATGTACCTGACTCGAAATCAGGCGTAGGCGCGAGTCTACCGTGGGTTCGAATCCCACCCTCTCCGCCAGTAGTCACTTTAGCGTAAAAAACCTTGTATAATCAAAGGTTTACGCTAATTGTCAAAAATGCTTTCAACACATGTTTTCAACACATGTGTTGAGATGCCGAAGAGTGGTTCCAGCGTCATTTTGCAGTAGTGCTTTCCAATCAACTGAAAGCATCTCTGGAGATGAACAATGACCAAAAGGATCGCCATCTACGCTCGTGTCTCTACTGACAAACAGACAGTAGACAATCAACTCATTGAACTCCGCAGTCTCTGTGACAGACTCGGTTACATCATCGTTCACGAATACACAGACAGCGGTATCTCAGGTGCTAAAAGTCGCAACGATCGCCCTGCACTAGACGCTCTCATGAAGGATGCTACTCGGCGTCGCTTTGACATGGTGATGTGCTGGAGTATTGATCGTCTCGGTCGCTCTCTTCAGCATCTGGTCGAGCTTCTCAACGAACTGCAAGCACTCAAGATTGATCTGTATTTTCAGCAGCAAGGCATGGATACCAGCACACCGTCAGGGCGCATGATCTTTTCTGTCTTTGGTGCTATCGGTGAGTTTGAACGCAATCTGATTCGTGAGCGTGTGCTAGCAGGTCAGCAACGGGCTAAGGGGTAATCCTCCCTCAGGTTAGCGGAGGTCTGAAGTAGAATTTTCTCAATAGGAGGAGTTCTACATGAAGAAGTCGAGATTTACGGATAGCCAGATCATGGATGCCCTGAAGCGGGCT
>JAIXXZ010000091.1 GCA_027490465.1 Oxalobacteraceae bacterium | reverse complement strand
GCCTGCGATCAAAAAAGTTTGCCTCTGCCTAAAACGGTGTTTGCCAACACCGATATCACGGGCCTCGACTACGGCAAGGATTTTTCGCTCACCGACCACAACGGCAAGCCGCGCACGATCGCAGATTTTCGCGGCAAGCTCGTGTTTGTTTTTTTCGGTTACACACACTGCCCGGATATCTGCCCGACCACCTTGTCCGACATGGCCGGCATCATGACATCCTTGGGGCCCGATGCCGACAAACTGCAAGTCTTGTTCATCACCCTCGATCCCGAGCGCGATACGCCTGAAGCGATGGCGGGGTACGTGCCCGCATTCCATCCCGGATTTTTAGGGCTTTATGGCGACCGAGCTGCGACCGAAAAAGTCGCACGCGATTTCAAAATCTTCCAGCAGCGTGTACCGGGACCGGATGGCAAGAGCTACACCATCGATCACACTGCAGCTAGCTATGTGTTCGATACGCAGGGTCATCTGCGGCTGTTTGTGAGACATGGGCAGAATGGTGCGCCGCTGCTCAATGACTTGAAGCTGCTTCTGTCTGAAAATTAGACAGTGTTAAATGCCCATCACAGGGCCGTGGCGCATATTGCTACGAATTGCGCCACTTTTCGAGTTAAAATGGCGCAGTTCTATAAACTGCGCCATAATTGCGCCATATTCACTTCAAACGGCGCCACAAGGCTATGCTGTCCACCACAGATTTACTGACCAGCATCATGGCATCCGAGACCGGATTGACGCTGGCTGAACTGCTGACCGCCCACCCTCATATTGCGAGACGAACAGCACAGCGCTTGATCGCGAAGCTGATTAAAAACGGCCAGGTCGCTGCACTGGGTGAAGGTCGGGCACGTCGCTATTTTCGTCCAGATACCCAATCTGGCAGCGGTGTATTGGCCGCCGGAGTAGACAGCTTCCCGCCTTTCATTCCCCTGTCTGCCGATAGCAGGGACATCCTTGCTTACATCGACCAGCCTCCGGAAGCGCGCAAGCCAGTAGGCTATCAGCGTGATTTTCTCGATGCTTACCGTCCCAATGAGACCTGGTATTTGTCTCAGTCGCTACGCCGCCAATTACACAAGATGGGCAGAACCACTGACGTTGACGAACCTGCAGGCACCTACAGCCGCGCCATTCTCACCCGACTGCTAATCGACTTGTCGTGGGCATCGAGCCATCTCGAGGGCAACACCTACTCTCGGCTCGACACGCGCGAACTCATCGAGCATGGCAGGGCGGCGCGTGGCAAGGCGGCCATAGAAACACAGATGATTCTGAACCATAAGACGGCTATCGAACTGTTGGTCGAAAACATCGATAGTGCGGAATTCAATCGCTATACGCTGATGAACTTGCACAGCGCTCTGGCAGAAAACTTGTTGCCCAATCCAGCGGATGAGGGACGAATTCGCCAGCACGCTGTCGATATCGGCAAAAGCGTCTATCGCCCCCTCTCAACACCACAGCAGGTCGATGACGTGCTGGGCGTGCTTCTGGATAAAGCTAATCAGATTGGAGATCCGTTTGAGCAATCCTTCTTCATGATGGTGCATGTGCCCTACCTGCAGCCCTTTGCGGACATCAACAAGCGCACCTCACGATTGGCCGCGAATCTACCACTGTTCCGAGCGAACCTTTGTCCTCTGACTTTTCTAGGCGTGCCAGAACAGGCCTACAGCCGGGCAACCCTAGGCGTGTACGAAATGACCCGCGTGGAGCTGCTGCGTGACCTTTATGTCTGGGCTTACGAACGTTCTACGCAGGAATATCTGGCGATCAAGCAAAATCTGGCCGAGCCCGATCCCCTTCGCCTGGCTTGGCGTGATTTCATCAAGCAGACCATCCGCGAAGTGATCACGCGGCCTGAACTTGAGCCTCTTTTCAGTATTCAGCGCGCCGTCGCAGAACGTGTTCCCGAGGGCAAGCAAGAGGGTGTACAGGCACTGATCATCGAAGAACTCCGAAGGGTGCACGAGGGTGTGCTGGAACGCTACGGGTTACGACCGTCCGAATACATAGCCTGGAAGGCAGTTCAGGGGCATTGACGGACGCGGGTTTGATTTCGCAATGGTTCGCAGCAGACCGAAGCGCTTCGATTGCGCACTTTCAAAAATCGTTTGGTCCAGGGCTCCGCCCCGCCACGACCTCAAAAAGATGCCCCCTGCATTCAAGCCGCTTTCCGTTTAGGGTGCAGAAAAACTTTACGCGAACTCAGCCAGCGCCGACTTCATCTTCTTCATCGCAGCGACTTCAATCTGGCGTATGCGCTCAGCCGACACACCAAACTCAGCGGCCAGTTCATGCAGCGTCGCACCCGATCCATCATCATTGGCCAGCCAGCGCGCTTCGACAATGCGACGCGAACGATCATCCAGCTTGGCGAGTGCGGTTTCCAGTCCTTCGGATTGCAAACGGTCGCGCTGTTTGGCTTCCAGTACTTTGGTGGGCTCGGAATGCTCGGCTGACAGGTAGCCGATCGGCGAGAGACGATCATCTTCATCATCGCTGGGCGATTCCAGCGCGATGTCGCGCCCACCCATACGCGTTTCCATTTCGATGACTTCTTCGCGTTTGACGTTCAGCGTCTTTGCCAACGCATCGACCTGATCCGGTGTCATCGTATCCAGACCCGACTTGTGGCTGCGCAGATTGAAGAACAGCTTGCGCTGGGCTTTAGTCGTTGCGAGCTTGACCATGCGCCAGTTGCGCAAAATGTATTCGTGAATTTCTGCCTTGATCCAGTGCATCGCATACGACACCAGACGCACACCCTGTTCCGGGTCAAAGCGCTTAACGGCTTTCATCAGGCCGACGTTACCTTCTTGAATCAGATCGGCATGCGGCAGACCGTAGCCCAGATAACCGCGCGCAATCGATACCACCAATCGCAGATGCGACATCACCAGTGCCTGCGCCGCAGCGAGATCGGCCTTATCGCGCAATTGACGCGCGAGCGAGACTTCTTCCTCCTGCGTGAGCATAGGGAGTCGGTTGACTGTTGAAATATAAGCATCCAGATTACCAAGGCTGCCGGGAAAACCGAGAGCCAGTGCCTGACGATCAGCCGGCACAAGTGCGGACGATGCGGACAAAGCTGTCATTGTTTCTCCTTGATGGGTTTGCACCCGAAAGCTGCTTTCACGGGCTGATTTCGCCCTTACAAGCGCAATATTAGCACTCTCGTGGGCCGAGTGCTAATACTGGGCGAGCAGGTATTGGACTGAAGATTGTTATCAAATAGGAAGCGCCGCTGGCCTGCCAGCCGGCAGGTTTAGCCGGGCTGGCGCAGGGAACGCCGAACCGAGAGGGCCGCACCCAGCACGCCCAGCGCCGCGCTGGCGGCCAGCAGCATGCCGGTGGTGCTCGCGGGCAGGGGCGCCAGTCGGAAGGGGGAGCCGTACAGCGCAGCTAACTGCGTGACGGAGGTGTTGAGCAGCAGCATGGCCAGCATGACGCCGGCCAGCGCGAGCGCGCCAGCAGCCAATCCCAGTATCGCGCCGGTGTAGTAAAAGGGGCGGGACACAAAGGCATCGGTGGCGCCCAGCAGTCGGGATACCGCGATCTCCTCCGACTGCGTCAGCACCTGCAAGCGTATGGTGTTGAACACCACGGCCAGTACGACGCCGCAGAGCGTGGCTGCCAGCAGCCACAGCACCGTGGTCGCCAGCGTCATGAGCGCAGCCAGGCGCTTGACCCAGGCGGAGTCCATTTGCACGACCTCGACACCGGATAATTTGCCGATCCCTGCCGCGAGTTTTTCGATGCGCGATGCACCGGCGACATCCTCGGCGCTGGCCAGTTTCAGGACGTAGGCATCCGGTAGAGGATTGTTGCCCAGGGTCGCAACGACATCGCCCAGCCCCGCGCGCTGTTTCAGCGAATCGAGTGCCTTGTCGCGCGAGATGAATTCCACTTTGGCCTTGAGCTGTTCCCGCTGTATCAGCCCGCGTATCTCGTCGCCCAATGCCTGTGCACGACCCCCCGGAATATCGGTGGAAAGGAATACGCTGATCTCTGGTTCCACCGCGATGCCTTGCGACACGGGGCGCACATTGTCGAGCAAAGTCAGACCAGCTAGCGGCAGTATCAAGGCCAGTGCAATCACCAGCACATTGAAAATAAAGCTCCCAGGCGCAGCGGAAATGCGCGCAAGCGCGGCGCGACATGCGAAGCCATGTTCTCTGAAAAATTTCATGCGCCCACCTCACTTTCTGCATCATGCACGGCAGCGACCTTGCCGCGCGCCAGTTCGAACACGCGGTCTGCTCCTTGCAACAGACGTTCATCGTGAGTGGAGATAATGCAAGTGACGCCGGCAGAGTGAAACGTGTGCAGCATGTCGATCACGCCTTTTGCGCTGGCGCGGTCCAGATTGGCCGTAGGTTCATCGGCCAGGATGATGCGCGGCTTGTGAACAATTGCGCGCGCGATCGAGACGCGCTGTTGCTCGCCACCCGAGAGCGACATCGGTGTTGCAAGCGCTTTGGCATCCAGCCCGACGCGTTCGAGTGCGACCATAGCGCGCTGACGTGATTCCTGCGGCGATGCACCCGTGACCACCAGCGGCAGCATCACGTTATCGAGCACGTTGCGATCCTGCAGGAGTCGGTGCTGCTGAAGAATCAGCCCCAGTTTGCGACGCAGAAAAGGCAGCGTCGTCCGATTGAGTTTGCGCATATCCTGACCACTCACCAGCAAGACACCGCCGGTGGGGCGTTCGATACCCGCAACCAGTTTGAGCAATGTGGATTTGCCCGCACCCGATGGACCTGTCAGAAAAACCAGTTCTCCTTCGTTGATTGACAGCGTGAGGTCGGTGAGTGCGACGACATCGCCCGGATATTTTTTGGTAACGTGGGAGAACGAAATGATGGACATCGATTATGTGCGTGATCGTTGGTCGGTTAGAAAGACAGGTTTCACACGTTTCGTTTCAAAAATGCGGTGCTATCAGCCCAGAAGCGCGTCAACGAATTCTGAGGCAACAAAGGGCTGCAGGTCATCAATCGCTTCGCCAACGCCGATGAAATACACCGGGATCGCGCGCTGCGTCACGATCGCAGCCAGCACACCGCCCTTGGCTGTGCCGTCGAGTTTGGTTACGATCAGTCCTGTCAGGGACAAGGCATCATCGAAAGCCTTGACCTGAGCGAGTGCATTCTGGCCTGTATTGCCATCAATGACCAGCAGCACCTCGTGTGGCGCACCCTCCATGCCCTTGCCGATCACCCGACGGATTTTTTTGAGTTCATCCATCAGATGCAGCTGCGTCGGGAGCCGGCCTGCGGTGTCAATCATCACCACATCGACGCCACGTGCACGACCCGCTTGCACTGCATCGAAGGCAATCGCTGCCGGATCACCGGATTCCTGGGCGATGACTGCAACATCATTACGCTCGCCCCAGACCATCAGTTGTTCACGCGCCGCCGCACGAAAGGTATCACCGGCGGCGAGCAGGACTTTCTGATCATGCCGCTGCATATGCTTGGCCAGCTTGCCGATAGTCGTCGTTTTGCCTGCGCCATTCACACCGGCAATCATCAGCACCAGGGGCTGCGCGCGGTCAAGTTGCAGCGGTTTTTCCAGTGGCTTGAGCAAGGCGATCATCAGCTCGCGCAACGCATGCTTCACTTGGGCTGAGTCGGTCAGCTTGTCTTGCTTTACGCGAGCCTTCAGGGCATCCAGTAATTGCGTTGTCGCTGCAACACCGGCATCCGCCATCAGCAACGCAGATTCAAGCTCATCATAAAGATCTTCGTCGATCTTTGTGCCGGTAAACAGCGTCGAGAGGTTCGATGAGGTGCGGGACAAGCCCGATTTGAGCTTTTGCACCCATGATGTGCCGGAT
This sequence comes from Oxalobacteraceae bacterium, assembly GCA_027490465.1. Lineage (GTDB taxonomy): Bacteria > Pseudomonadota > Gammaproteobacteria > Burkholderiales > Burkholderiaceae_D > Pernthalerella. The sequence continues at coordinate 7,334 of JAIXXZ010000091.1, read as the reverse complement.
ACGGTGGTTGACGCTGCGGATGTGCTGCCTGTCGCGCTAGCATCGATCGCGGAAGGGACCTCGGGTTCCTGTGATTTTTTCTTGAAAAACTTGAACATCGGCGTCCGGGGTGGTGCGCAGCGGGGAAAAAGACAAGCGGCTACAATCAGGCGCTTCGGCGCATTTCCGCGCCAGATGATCCCTATTTTAGCAGAGCAAAGACCATGAAATTTCGTGCGGTATGTCTGGCATTTGTCAGTTTGTTGGTAATGATGCTCAGTGTTGCGGCCGGCGCTGTCTGGGCGGGCGCACAGGCGCAGGAATTCAAATTGGCTAACGGCATGCGCATCATCGTACAGGAAGACCGGCGGGCGCCAACCGTGGCGCACATGGTCTGGTATCGCGTTGGCAGCATGGATGAGCAGAATGGCACGACGGGCGTAGCTCACGTGCTTGAGCACATGATGTTCAAGGGCACTGCCAAGCTCAAGCCCGGTGAGTTCAGCGAAAAAGTAGCCGCACTCGGTGGTCGCGACAATGCTTTCACGGGAAAGGATTACACGGCCTATCATCAGCAGGTTGAGAAATCCCGTCTCGAAAAAGTCATGGCGCTGGAAGCGGACCGTATGCAGAACCTCAGGATGGACAAGGAAGAATTTGCCAAGGAAATCCGGGTTGTGATGGAAGAGCGCCGCCTGCGCACCGACGATCAGCCTATCGCTTTGTTGTATGAGGCGCTGAACGCAACGGCGTATGTGGCGCATCCGTACAAGAATCCGGTCATTGGCTGGATGGACGATTTGCAGAATATGACGGCGGCCGATGCGCTGGCCTGGTATCAGCGCTGGTATGCACCCAACAATGCCACCATGGTCGTCACCGGTGATGTCGACGCGAAGCAGGTCCATGCGCTTGCCGAAAAATACTTTGGCAAGATTCCGCCCAAGACGCTGCCGAAAATGAAGCCACAGCAAGAGCCACCGCAAACAGGTATCAAGCGCGTGGTTGTCAAAGCACCCGCAGAAAATCCCTATCTCGTTCTGGCTTTCAAGGTACCCAAGCTCATCGACGTCGAAAAGGATGATGAGGCGCATGCCTTGGATGTTTTGGCGGCAGTTCTTGATGGTTATGACAATGCGCGTTTGCCGGCAAAACTGGTGCGTACCGAGCGCCTCGCGAACGCCGTAGACGCTGGCTATGACGGCACCGCGCGCGGCCCGGTGATGTTCACGCTCTCCGGTGTGCCTGCCAAGGGCACCAGCGTCGCACAGCTTGAGCAAGCCTTGCGCGCTGAAGTAGAGCGCATTGCCAAAGACGGTGTCTCGCCAGAAGAGCTCAAGCGTGTCAAAGCGCAGCTCATTGCCAGTCAGGTTTACAAACGCGATTCTGTTTTCGGGCAGGCGATGGAAATTGGTGCGATGGAAATGTCGGGCATTTCCTTCCGTCAGATCGATCGCATTATCGAAAAGCTCTCCGCTGTCACGCCAGCACAGGTGCAGGCAGTCGCGCAAAAATATTTTTCCGATGATCAGTTGACGGTGGCCACACTTGAACCCTTGCCCGTGGCGGCGCAGGCCGAGCGCAAGCCGGATGTTTCCGGTCTTCGTCACTAAGATTTTCGCCGAGCTCTCAACCAGGAAAGACGATGTTGAAAAAATTTCTGATCATTGCGGTACTGTGCATTACAGGTACAGCGCATGCGGCATTGAATATCCAGCACTGGACATTGCCTAATGGTACCCGTGTGTATTTTGTAGAGAACCACACGATTCCGATTCTGGATGTGAACGTGGATTTTGATGCCGGTGGTCGGCGCGATCCGGCTGGCAAATCCGGTATGGCCTCGCTGACCAATGCGATGCTTGCACGGGGTATCACAGCATCCACGCTCGCTGATGGCAGCACTGAACCGGCGATGACGGAATCGCAGATCTCCGACGCCATTGCCGACATCGCCGCGCAGCGCGGTGGTGGTGCCGGCACTGACCGGTCGGGCATGGCGATACGCACACTTTCCTCCAAGGCAGAACGCGAGCAAGCAGTTCGTCTGTTGGCCCGCCTGCTCGCTCAACCGGCGATGCCCGCCGAATTTGTTGCGCGCGATAAAGCGCGCACCATTGCAGGCATACGCGAATCACTGACCAAGCCGGAATCCATTGCCAGCAAAGCTTTCTGGCGTTTGGCTTATGGCGACCATCCCTATGGCGTGGAGGCGACGGTTGAATCCATAGAAGCCATCACGCGAGAAGACTTGCTGAGCTTTCATGCCAAACACTATGTCGCCAACCGCGCCGTGGTGGCGATGATTGGTGATATCACTCGCGAAGAGGCGCAGGCTATTGCGCTGGAGCTCACTCGTCGTTTGCCGCAGGGCGAGCCCTTATCTGAGATGCCCGCAGTCGCCAAGCCAGTTGGCAGCGAGCAACGTATTCCCCATGCTGCAACACAGGCGCATATCTTGATCGGCACACCCGCCCTGGCGCGCAGCGATCCGGATTTCTTTGCGCTGACGGTGGGTAATTACATCCTTGGCGGCGGTGGTTTTGTTTCACGCCTGACGCGTGAAGTTCGCGAGAAACGCGGCCTCGCTTACAGCGCCTACAGCTACTTCAGTGCAATGGCCCAGCCCGGACCGTATCAGGCGGGTTTGCAGACCCGCAAGGATCAATCGGAAGAGGCACTCAAAGTCGTGCGCGACACGATTGCAACGTATTTGCGTGACGGCCCCACCGAAGCCGAACTGAAAGCAGCCAAAGACAATCTGATCGGCGGCTTTCCGCTGCGAATCGATAACAACCGAAAAATTCTGGATAACATGGCGGCGATCGGCTTCCATCAAATGCCGCTCGACTACCTCGATACCTGGACTGCGCGCGTCGAAAAAGTCACCATCGCTGACATACGTGCCGCCTTCGCGCGCAAGCTGGTCATGGAGAATCTGGTCACGGTTGTGGTCGGTGGTGAAAAGTAATCCCTCATGAGTCGCAGGCCCGCCGTTCCCCGGCAGGTGCGCATCATTGCCGGGCAATGGAAGCGCACCCCCTTGCCCGTGCCCGATGTCGAAGGATTGCGTCCCACGCCTGATCGGGTACGCGAAACGGTCTTTAACTGGCTCGAGCATCTGCAGCAACGCAGCTGGCGCGGACGATGCTGCCTGGATCTCTTTGCGGGGACGGGTGCGCTGGGGTTTGAGGCAGCCAGTCGTGGTGCCGAGCGCGTTCTGCTGGTGGAATCCGACGCTCGGGCGGTGCAAAGGCTGGAGGCTACGCGCGACAAGCTTTCGGCCAGTAACGTGCAGATACAGCGTGGCGATGCCGCGCAGGTGATCACGCGCCAGACCCAGAAATTCCACCTCATCTTTCTTGATCCACCGTATTCGGAGCAGCGGTTACCCGCCTTGTTGCCTCGGTGTCGGGACTTGCTTGAGCCCGGCGGGCTGGTCTATGCTGAATCCGATCAGCCGTTTACTGGCCCGGATACGGACGATTGGATGAGCGCCTGGAAAGTGGTTCGTCTCGACAAGGCGGGTACGGTGCATTTTGGCCTGTTCGCTCCGGATGACACGGGATTCAATTAGGGAGGGGCTGAACTGAGTCGCGTTTTATGGCGAGCCAGCACAGCCATGCGATGCGGCGACCTGAAAAAGCGCGGGGGGCACTTGGTCAGCGACGAAAGTTTCCGGTTTTGTTTCATCAGGCCTTGCTTGGTGCATAATTCGCGTTCTTCGTATTCTGCCGGGCAATAAAACTGCCCGCGGCTTCACCGTCAGAGGGCCTCGTCATGGTTGCAGCTGTTTACCCCGGAACCTTTGATCCGCTCACGCGCGGTCATGAAGACTTGGTGCGTCGTGCCTCGGGTCTGTTTGACCGGCTGGTGGTAGGTGTTGCAGACAGCAAGGCCAAGCGCCCCTTCTTCTCACTGGATGAGCGGCTCGATATTGCGCGTGAAGTTCTGGGCCATTACCCGAATGTGGTGGTCGAAGGTTTTTCCGGCTTGCTCAAGGATTTTGTTCGTCGTCATGATGCGCGTGTGATCGTGCGCGGTCTGCGCGCTGTGTCTGACTTCGAATATGAATTTCAGATGGCGGGCATGAACCGCTATTTATTGCCGGACGTCGAGACCTTGTTCCTGACACCCTCTGATCAATATCAATTTATTTCCGGTACCATCGTTCGTGAAATTGCCGTTCTGGGCGGCGATGTATCGAAATTCGTTTTTCCTTCAGTTGAAAAATGGCTGCTGAAAAAAATCGAGGCAGATAAAGCCGCCGGAACGAATTGAAATCTGGAAGACCATCATGGCGCTGATGATTACTGACGATTGCATCAACTGCGACGTCTGTGAGCCGGAATGCCCGAACGAGGCCATCTTCATGGGGCCGCTGATCTATCAGATCAATCCCGACAAATGCACCGAGTGCGTCGGACACTTCAACGAACCGCAATGCCAGCAAGTCTGCCCCGTGGCGTGCATTCCCATCGACCCCGCTCACACCGAAAGTCGTGAGGCGCTAGAGGCGAAATATCAGCGCCTGATCATGAAGGCGTCGACCGCCTGAGTCTGCGTGGATCGACGCCATCCTCGGCGCAGGCTTCAAGGAAGACTCGCAGCGAGATCGCACCCTCGCGGTGAAGGGCATCAACATCCTTTGCATAGAAGTCGGCGTCGCCATTGAGTCCTACGAATTCTCACCGGAACACCTGGATGTCCGAGTCGAAAGCGATGAACGCTTTGTACCCGTTAATTGTCATAGTGTTCATTGTTTCATTCCGTGATCTTCAAACCACTTGCGGATCGACTCGACCGCACCCTTGCCCGTGGTTGGTTCTGGGTTTGGTCGATGAAACACCCTCCTGTCGCCAAACAAACTCACTAGGACACGCGAAACTCCCCGCTCGGCGATCTGCCAGCCCAACCCGACAAACAGCGCCTCAATGGCAGCCCAGCGACCATTCGCCGAGACAGGCCGGGCGGAGTACAGGGTAATTAGCTAGCAATTCAACATAAAAGCGCATTAACCAAATTGTGCTAGTTCTTTTGTAGGGTTTCGCATGGTTACCCACCGCTTCGGGCCCTTCGAATTCGGGTAATGGTCTGTTATGTTTTGTGCCCTTCGTCATTCGGGCTATTTCTTGTTCGACTGTGCCATTACTTTGCCTACTTTCTGCCTAAACTCGCTTGCCAAAGATTCATAAGCGACCTTCTTTATCTTTTCAAACTCTATGTCGAATATTTTTTTACCCTCGACTACTTGTGAAATTCGTGGCTTTGCTAGCTGTTCAATTGACTTTCCTAAAAACTCGCACTTGCCACCGGCGTTCTTAGTGATGAAAAAAAATTCTTTGGTTTTGAAATTTAGGCTCAACGATACAGTCCTGCAACTATCCTTTTTAATCGGGTACTCCGCATCGATGGTATCGTTTGTCCAACGAGTGACGTTGTAATACTCGGTACTGTCGATCATCACCTGATACTGCTGCGCCCATGATTTTTCGTCCGGGAGTACGAGTATGACTTGCTGCACTTCGCAAGTATTTTCAGACTTGAAGCATTTGATCTTGTGGTGATTGATGGGCCAAGCGATCTTGTCGTCCAAAATGGTGACTGTCCCTTCGACTATGCCGTAATCAGCCCGCTTGGAACTGTAGAGCCCGTCTGGAAAGGCAACATACGCCAGATTCTGCAAATCGGAGCGATATTCAAGCTGATGAATCTGATACACCGTTAATACCCCTGTCTGAGGGTCACCTATGTCAGCTTGAAACGCACTAACTGCCGACTTGTAATCATGGATGCCGGAGTACATCAGTTTATTAAGTTGCATTCCGAAAAGTAGCTCTGAATCGACAGCGAGGCCTCTTTGCGCGGCAAATATGTAGGCCATGGGCATCACGCTTTGGCGCTGCTTCTCGGGCATGTCAAATACTTGTTTAGGGGTGTAATTGCGATACTTAGTCATCGCCGTTTCATCGGCGCAGACTGATCTAGTCAAGGTAGTCGAGACCAATAGCAGTAAAACGATATCTATTCGCATCTTTAATCCTGTACTGAATCAATCCGGAATTTGTGAAAGCAAGTTAGTTTAAGTTGAGGCCACCGGAATGGCCTCGCTGGCAAGCCGCCGCCGGATGTTTTCCGCCCACCGCATTGCTCGATCATCATCTTTTTTCTTGTTGATACTCATAGGCTACTTTCTCACAGTGCCGACAGACGAAGATTGTGCCCCGTGTAGTGTCGCAACGCGCCGCCACTGCTTCGGCTTCAGTAGTTGGGTATTACGCTGCCGGCTTCGGTGAGGATATTGGTATCTACGACTTTATCGCTATTGGTCGACCATTGTTATGTCCGGTGAAATCCACCGGAATCCGATGTTTTGTTTAGACGTTAAACAAGAAGTTCAGCACATCCCCATCCTTGACGATGTATTCCTTGCCTTCGGCGCGCATCTTGCCGGCCTCTTTGGCGCCCTGCTCGCCTTTGAAAGCGATGTAGTCATCAAACGCGATGGTCTGTGCGCGAATGAAGCCGCGTTCAAAGTCGGTGTGAATGACACCGGCGGCCTGGGGCGCGCTGTCGCCCTTGTGTATGGTCCAGGCGCGCACTTCTTTCACACCGGCGGTGAAATAGGTCTGCAGGCCGAGCAGTCCGAAAGCTGCGCGGATGAGGCGATTCAGGCCTGGTTCTTCCATGCCCATGTCGGCCAGGAAGGCGCCTTTGTCTTCGTCGTCGAGGTCGGCAATCTCGGCTTCGATGGCAGCGCAAATGGCGACGATGGGGGCGTGCTGACTATGGGCGTATTCGGTCAATTGATCCAGCAGCGGATTATTGTTGAAGCCCGTGTCCGACACATTGGCCACATACATCGCGGGTTTGGCGGTGATCAGGCAGAGCGGCTTGAGTAATTCCATTTGCTCCTTGTCCAGACCCATCGCACGCACTGGTTTGGCGTCATTGAGATGGACTTGCACTTTTTCCAGCAGCGCCACCAGCGCAGTGGCGTCTTTGTCGCCGGAGCGTGCTTTTTTGGTTTCGCGATGCACCGTTTTTTCAACGGTGGTCAGATCAGCCAGTGCGAGTTCGGTCTGAATCACGGCAATATCATCCAGCGGACTCACCTTGCCGGCCACGTGGATGACATTGGCATCTTCAAAACAGCGCACGACATTAACGATCGCATCGGTTTCGCGAATATGCGCGAGAAACTGATTACCCAGCCCTTCCCCTTTGGAAGCACCTGCCACCAGTCCCGCGATATCGACGAATTCGACTGTGGCAGCCAGGATGCGTTCCGGTTTGACGATCTCGGCTAACTGCGCCAGCCGCGGATCGGGGACCTCGACCACACCGACATTAGG
>JAIXXZ010000090.1 GCA_027490465.1 Oxalobacteraceae bacterium | reverse complement strand
AGCGCTGCCATGCTAAGGCCAAGGAGGATATAAAAGGGCTTCGCCAATAAGGAAATAAAATCTTGTTCAAGGATTTCATTTTTTGGCGTCACCGCGAACTTCGTTACTCGGACATTGCCCAAAAATCTGAGTTCACTTGCTGCCAGATGCGCCGACTGTATAACTTCATAAAGGTGGCTAATGAATGGCCAGCGAAAGCGGCCGTATAAATACTGGCCTGCAATCAGTGAGCCAGCGATTGCTGGCATGCAGTAGGAAAGCACATCGGGTACGGAGGTCTCAGCCAGCGTCACGCCCCAAAGCAGCGCAATGATGGGCATGAACATCAGGCACAAGCGCGATCCGGGGAAACCCCAGAACAGCGCGAAGTTGGTGAACATCAAACGCTGCATGAAACTCAAGCCTTTGAGACGCCAGGGGTTTTTCAGAAGGAAAATCTGCCACATGCCTTGCGCCCATCTTGAGCGCTGTTGAATGAAACCGCTGAAGGTTTCCGGCTGAAGGCCGGAAACCAAAGGCATGTCCAGGTACACCGAGGTGTATCCGCGGCTGAAGGCCTGTAAGGAGGTTTCCGCATCCTCGGTGACGGTGTCAGTGGAGAATCCGCCTATTGCATCCAGTGCCGAGCGGCGCAGCATTGCTGCAGACCCGCAAAAAAATGCAGCGCCCCAATAATCCAGACCCGGCATGATTGCGTGATAAAACTTTTCGTTTTCTGAAGGTGATTGCACATTCGCCAGCAGATTGCGCTCAAGAGGATCGGGCGTCACGAAATTGTGTGCGGTCTGTACCAGAAAAAGCTTCTCGTCTTCGAGAAAAAATCCCAGCGTCTTCTCGATAAAATCGGCAGCGGGTACGTGATCGCAATCCAGCACAACGATGAATTTTCCTTCCGTGAGATGCAGCGCATCGTTGAGATTGCCGGCTTTGGCGTGACGGTTCCTCTGGCGAGTGAGGTAATGGGCACCGTACCGAGAGCTAATGTCCTTGATGCGCTGAGCTCTCAACAAGGCTGCTTGGCTGCGTGCGGGATCAGACTGATGCAGTTTTTCATGAGTGCCGCCATCATCCAGGACGTAAACATGTAGTTTTTGAGCGGGATAACGCAGCTGCGTCGCGGCTATCAGTGTTGTCTGGAGTAGTTCAGGATCCTCGTCGTAAGTCGTGATGTAGACATCGATATCAGGTAGCAGAGAGGCGTCGGCAGGCAGCGGCGGAGAGCGCCGTTGTGTGTTTTTCAGCTGAGGTAGTAGACCCAGGGTTCCTACGATGAAGACATAGCATTCGGCGATAAATAAGGTCAGGCCGCATATCGCTGAGGGAAGGCCGGATTCCAACGGCAAGGATTCTGAACCACGCCAGATCAGGTATCGCAGGGAAAGCAAGGTCGTGCCGAGAATCAGCAGCAGTCGAACGATGCTGGCCGATCGCAGATGCTGGCGGTCACGCCAGAGCAAAGACAGGGCCAGCATGAAGCTCAGCACGCAGACTGAGCTCGCAATCTGTATTTCGCGCGAAGCAGGCAGGCTTGCCACCAGAGACAGAATTCCGATAAGGCCCACGGCTGCGAGGCCGAATTGCACACTCGATGGCGGGCGGTGCAAACGAGGTGCCGTAGCCGGACTTGTGATTATTGACTGATCGCACATATTTTTATTTTTCAACTATGTTGCTAAATTTGCATAATATTTTTCCGAGATTTTATCTCCTTTTATTATTTAACTGTCAACTTATTTATCAAAGTAATAATACTTCCGGCTTTTGGCGTAGAGAAAATAGCGGCTAAGCCATTGATTTTTCGTGTCCCGGCATCGTGCGGCCGGCCCGGTTTGCCTCAAAAAAGGATTGATTCAGTGTTTTATCCAGCGAACGTTTTCACTCTGAATGTTTTATTGTGGAAATAGTTGATCTGACAAAATGCGGTAAGGCGGCCGATGATTGGCGGCTTTGCCATAGAGGACAGCAGCGGTAACCTGATGGGACAGGTTCCGCGTCACTAACAAGGAGTAAACATGAAACTATTAATGGTTTTTTTCGTTTGTGCGGTGTTGAGCGGTTGCGGCACCGTGGGTGGGATGATTTCGGGAATGGGGCAGGATTTGCAGAAGGCGGGTGACTGGATGCGCAAGAAATAATTTGGTTTTGGCTCTGCGAGATTCTCAAATCCGGAAATATGCATGCGGATGAATTATCCTGCAGTAATGCCAGCTATTAATTGCAAGCTTGGTGGGATTATTCTATGCCTCGAAAAAAATTACTGACAGGCTCGGCCACTGACAGTGCCACAAAAATTTCTGGTTTTATTTGATCAGTGCTTCCTTAGATTCTCGGAAAATCTGTGTCCTGAACCTTAACCTGAGAGTTGTTTGGAATTCATCAATGAAAAAATTAACGTTGCTCTGTATTTCTACCGTATTGCACATACAAGCCTCTGCACAAAATCTTGAGAGCGCAAATGCAGGTGACTGGCCCCTCTATCATCGAACTTCTGAGGCCTGGAGACACAGTCCATTAGATGCAATCAATAAAACGAATGTAAAAAAACTCAAAATTGCATGGACCCATACCCCCATTGATGTATCAAACGGCTTGATGGCGACCCCCATTGTTGTTGACGGAATCGTCTACTACAGCGACTCAAGAAATAACGTTTATGCGCTGGATGGAAAAACGGGAAAGGAATTATGGCGCTATATCGCAAAACTCGATAGTAATCATAAGCGCGGATGGTATGGGCCGGGTTCGCGAGGCGTTACTGCAGGCCGCGGAAAGATTTTTGTCGGAACACTGGATGGTCGATTTATCGCGCTTGATCAAGCTACCGGTAAGGAAGTCTGGTCAAGTCAGTTGATTTCTCAGTCAACTGACTTCTACTCGTTGTTCATTTCGCCTCCTCAATTGGCGGGCAACGTGGTTTTTGGTGGTTCAACAGGCGGTGACCAGCCACGGCAAGGAAAAATCTATGGAGTCAATGCTGATACCGGAAAATTGATTTGGAGTTTCAACACGATTAAAGAGGGGGCTGCCTCGTGGCCAGGCGAAAGTGGAAAGTACGGCGGAGGTGGGGCGTGGATGCCTGGCGTTTATGACCAAAAAACTGACACGATCCTAATCGGAACGTCCAACCCTGCACCAGACTATTTTCCGCAAGAACGACGCGGAGATAATTTGTACACAAGTTCAATATTGGCACTTGACCCAAACACAGGCAATCTGAAATGGCATCGTCAAGAAATTCCTAATGATGCTTGGGATTTCGATGCTTCAAACGAGATAGTATCGTTTCGACATGACGAAAGAGATGTCGTGATGCATCTCAATAAAGGCGGTTTTTCGTTTGTAATTGATAAACTGAATGGCGAGTTGCTCAATGTATGGCGCTTGAATGATCATATAAATTGGGTAAAAAATATCGACCCGAAATCCGGTGCGCTTATTGGGAGGATGGACCCTGAGGCCGGCAAAAAAGCTGTTTTTTGTCCTGGAGTCCATGGCGGACGAACATGGGCCCACGGTGCTTATAATCCAGCGATCAAGCTGTGGTACACCACGACAGTTGAGATCTGTTCGGAAGTCGTTGCTGCAAAAATCGACCCCCAAAAAATCCCTGCGAATGGATTGCACTTTGGCGTGTCCGCTGCCAAAAATGTCGTAACTCCCGATGGCTCCGCTTATGGAAAACTCGTTGCCGTCGATCCGATCTCAGGCAAGCAGCGGTGGTCTGTGAAATTCGCAACCCCCAGTCTGTCCAGTGTTTTATCTACGGCGGGCGGCCTGATATTTAACGGGGATGCTAAAGGCGTTTTCACCGCGTATGACGCCGAATCTGGTGACGTGATGTGGAAGCACAATACTGAATACGGTATGCGAGGGAGTCCGATCAGTTATCAAGCAGACGGTCAACAATTTATTCTGACGCCAGTTGGGATGGGTTATACACAAAATATGCAAACCGTTGATTTCATGACAAATCTATTCCCCGATTTGAAGCGTGCAAAAAAAGGAGGGCAATTGATAGCCTTCAGACTCGGAGAATGAGCGTGCCAGGTAATTCAGGCTCGGTACAAGTTTAGGCAAGTGCTCTCCGCCTGAATCGCAGTCGATGTAAAACTCGACTCTCTTGAGATATAAAAAAAGCACGTAGATTTCTCTACGTGCTTGCGCAGCTATGATATTTTTAAAAAATATTAAGGCAATCGGTTGGCGTCGATTTAGACTGTACGTTCTCTCGTTATCAATTCCGTGAGTAATCGATCTATTAATGCTGACCTCTGATCGATCCAGGAGTTACGCCAAACTTTTTCTTAAAAGCTGTAATGAAATGATTCACATGTGAGTAGCCAATTTTATGTGCGAGGATTTTCATTGGGATATCAGTTTCGCGTAAGGCTTGAAAGGCTTGATCCAATCGCTGATTCCACATAAACGAAAAGATGGATTGACCATATTTTTTAATGAAGGCTTGATTTAGCTTTCCGGGGCTAACGTTATACTTTTTTGAAAGTTCGGCTAGATTGGGTGTATCTGTCGTAATTTGTAAAAGTTCTGATCGTAAGGCGGTGACGTTGAAGTCATCTTTTTCTAAACTCTTTAAAAATTTTTTTGAAGACGAAATATAGATATTGATTTCGAGAAGATACTGGAGGATGACAGACTGCGCAAATAGAGAGCGCATATTTCCCTCGAGATGATCGGGGGTGCAATTTGCAATTTTATTTGAAATGGCTTGGGGTATTTTTACTTCATTGAAATTTGAGGCTTCAGTCAGGTCTAAATTTTTATAGAGATTTTCGGCGGCTTCTGGTCCCAGTAAATTGAATAATTCAGTTTCAGAAATAAAAAGGGCGGATAAGAAAATATCTTCTTCAGTAAATAGAGTTTGTTCGACGTCAAGAAATTCAAATCGGCCAAACATATCAACGTTGGCTGTTCTTTTGCGACGAGCTTTTGTATTGTTATCAAAAAAAGCTACGCGCCCACAGTGCATCATGTGTGAAACAAAGGTGGGAGATGAAAACTCTACTCGATACTTACCTAAAGTAAATTCAGAGGGTCGATCTTCATTTTTGAACTGATGGATCGATTTAATCAGGGTGATGTCGTCATAAATCTCGAGATGCTCTGTATAGCCAGTCGCTAGTTCGGCAGGATAGGGAAATTGAAATTTTCTTATGGAGCCAATAATTTCAGAAGTGTGTATCTCCTGTTCAAATAGCCATTCAATTTTGTGCCCTAAAATTGCCATTTTGCCACATTTATAATTGAAGAATTTCGTAGTTATATTTAAACATTTCGTAGAAAAATATGTATCCTCAATTGTGTCGTAGTGAGATGTCGATTTTTCGGTGCAATTAGTGAATTACTTTAACTCAATTAAATCATAAGATTGATTTTTATTTCAATCTAAGAGATGAATTGGGGGCTAATTATGCTTGCCGAGAACCAGCTATCCACGATAGGGCTCGAACTCAAAAAACATAGGGAGCAGCTAAACTATTCCATTCTAGATATTTCTAGACAAATGGGAGTGTCTCCGAAATACATTGTCGCAATCGAAGCCGGCAATCTGGGTTTCTTCGCTGGTGCCAAATCAGAAATTGAACGACTGATCAAGCTTTACAGGCGGAAACTTCACATGAAAGCAGATTTCCTTGATTCGGCACTCGCGGCCCTTGATGAAAAAAACGACAAACCAGATTCGGAATCGGGCTTGCCTTCATTTTTGGTGAAAACGATCTCTGCAGGGTCGAGGGCCTCAACAAAATTAAAAATGCCAGTTACAGCCAAGCTGAGTACTGCTATCAGTAACAATGCTTCAAGCAAGGGAGGAAAGAGTACTCCTAATGTACTGGAGCTCAACTAGGACTTTTTAGCGATTGAGAAAAAGGTCCGTTTACATATCAAGTTTTCTTAAGTACAGCTAATTGAGATAACAGAAGTCATTTAGAAGAGATGGCTTACATTAAACAACTGATATGAATAACCGGCATAAAAAATTGAAATGATTATTCGATTCAAGTATTTGCAAAGTTCAGATGACGCTCTTCAAATAACTTCAATGCTCAAGGTGGCTGGCCGCAATACAAGCGATGGTCTTCGAATGACCGCAATGCTCAAGGTAACTGACCGTAATATCACTGTAGATAATGTTCTTGATTATTTGGCTGAGCGATATCCTGAGCGAAAAAATATTGAAATTGCCGAGATCATTTCAAATTAGCAATCATCGTCAATGAGTTTCACCTGGCCCAGTCGTCCGGTAGTCCTTTATATTTAGATGACGCCACCAGGGACCTTGTACGGACACGATTTGAAGTCACGCTGATTTGGCATGGCGCCAGACAACGCCATGTTTTAACTTTCATGACTACTGTAGGGCCTTATCCAGAGCGTTGCCTTCACCTCATGAATCTTGAGGAAGTGTTTTGTAATCGTAGAGACGAAAAAACCACCTGAAGGTGGGAACGTCAGAACTTCTCGCTAGCATGGGCAAAAACAGCGGGAAAGTAGTCTAGTCAAAACCAGACCACTTTTAGATATAAAAAAAGCACGTAGATTTCTCTATGTGCTTGATTTTAAAATGAATTTTGGTGGTGATAGGTGGACTTGAACCACCGACCCCAGCATTATGAGTGCTGTGCTCTAACCAACTGAGCTATATCACCACGAAGCCCGAAATTATGGCTGCTGCCCACTTAAGTGTCAACCTGGCGCCTAGCGCAGCTGCTTCAACAGTGCCTTTGACAGGTCTGGAGCAAGACAATCCACCACGATACGGTCCGTCATCCCGCGCAGCCAGGTCAGCTGCCGCTTGGCGAGTTGCCGGGTGGCGGCGATGCCTTTTTCTCTGAGTTCTTGCTCACTTATTACGCCTTCCAGGTATTCCCATGCCTGCCGGTAGCCCACACAGCGCATGGACGGTAGGCCGGGGTGCAGGTCTGGCCGGGACTTGAGTGCGCGTACTTCGTCAAGCAGACCGGGATGACTTTTCAACATCTGGTCAAATCGGCAAGCAATGCGGTCATGCAAGACGCTGCGATCCGAGGGCTCGAGCGCAAATGACATCAGTTCAAACGGCAGGGGCGGCGGTTGTGTGCGCGCTAGCAATTCCGACATGGGCTTGCCTGTCAAAGCGATGATCTCCAGCGCGCGCTGTATGCGTTGAGAATCGTTGGGCTTGAGGCGAGCGGCAGTGATGGGATCCAGTTCTGCCAAGCGAGCATGCATCGCGGGCACGCCGTGCCGCGTCGCTTCCATATCCAATTGCGCACGCAACGCTGGGTCAGCCTGCGGCAGTTCATCCAGCCCGTCACGCAGTCCTTTGAAATACAGCATGGTGCCGCCGACTAGCAAAGGCAGTTTGCCGCGCGCGTGAATGGCTTGAATCAATCGCAGAGCATCCTCACGGAATTGCATCACCGAGTACGATTCCGACGGATCGCGTATATCAATCAGATGGTGTGGCACCGTCGCTTGCTCTTCGGCGCTGGGCTTGGCAGTGCCAATGTCCATGCCGCGATAAATCAGCGCGGAGTCGACAGAAATGATTTCACACGGAAGCTCTCGTGCGATCGCGAGCGCTGCAGCGGTTTTGCCTGAGGCCGTAGGCCCCATGATGGCAACGACGCGGGGCTTTGCTGCAGTCATGCGCTAGCCGTGTGTGGCGCGATCCAGCGTACCGCCACGAAATTCAATGCGCCTAGGGTACAGGCGATGATGGCAAGCGGATAGAGCGTGCCATTGTGTGTGGCGCCCACAATAGTGCCGATCACAAACGCGCAAGCCATGAGTAATGCGCCCATCAGTCCGGCAGCGGTGCCTGCTTGTCGAGGGAAAGGTGCAATCGCGCCAGACTGCGTGACAGGAAAATTAATACCGTGCGCGACCATGGTCAGGAACATCGCAGCGACTACAGTGCTCCAGTGCCATAGCCCACCGATAATTGCCAGTAGATAGAAAACACCCGCCCCCAGAGAGCAGGTGGTACCAATACGCAGAGCATCTTTGCTGCTGAGTGACTTAAGTAATCGTCTGCAGATGAGTGTACCGGTCATGTAGCCAGAGACACCCATCGCAAAGCAGTATCCAAACCATTGCGTTGGTACGTCGAGCACTCGGATCAGTACAAACGAAGAACCAGAAATGAACATGAAAATACTGCTATAGGAGATCGCACCCGGAAAGGCGTAGGTCCAGAATTCACGCGAACCCAGCACAAGCCGGTAGTTCTCTATCAGACCAGACAAGCGTGTCGCTTCCGGATTTTTATGTTCGTTCGTCTCTGGTAGCCGCAGTACGCAGGCCACAAACAATAATGTAGAGAAAACACCCAGTGCGATAAATGCGGCGCGCCAGCCAAAGCTGACCTGCAAATACGATCCGAGTATGGGCCCGAAAATAGGTGCCAGCGAAATCCAGGTACTGGCTCTTGCAATCACGCGCGCACTGTGTTCTGGTGCATAGGCATCGCGCACAATCGCTCGCGCGACCATCACTGCGGCACAGCAGCCCAAGGCTTGCAGAAAGCGTGCGGCGATCAGCAGCTCAATAGATCGCGACAAGCCGCACAAAATGCTCGCCAGCAGATAAATTCCCAGCCCGGCGAGCAGCACCGGCCGACGACCAAAACGATCCGACAACGGCCCCACGATCAGTTGTGCGCCGCCGAAGCCAACAACAAACAAGGATAGCGTCAACTGTACTGTCGCCACCGGAACGCCGAAATCGGTCACCAGCGTTGGCAATGAAGCCAGATACAAATCCGTGGACAAAGGCTGCATCATCAGCATTGCCGTGATCAGCACGAGGATGGGCGCATGCGCGAATTGCGAAAGCGGCGGCTGGCTCATGAAATAAAAACTCGCATTTACTGACCGCGCAGGAAAAGCTTGTCGAGATCGGATAGCGCCAGCTGCACCCAAGTCGGCCTGCCATGATTGCACTGGTCTGCACGATCCGTGGCTTCCATTTGGCGCAGCAGCGCATTCATCTCGGGGATGCTGAGTTGACGGTTGGCTCGGACCGCAGTGTGACAGGCGAGGGTGCCCAGCAGTTCGTTGCGCCGCTCCGTCAGTACGTGCGAGCCGCCGTATTCACGTACATCGCGCAGGATGTCGCGCGCCAGCGCCTGTGCATCGCTATTGGCAAGCAGTGCAGGTATTGCACGGATTGCCAGCGTTGTGGGGGACAGCACGGCCATATCGAAACCGAGTGCGGTGAGTACTTCGCTGTTCTCTTCGACAGTACCAATCTCAACGGGATCCGCAATCAGTGTCACTGGTATCAGCAGCGGCTGCAATTGTACCGACTCCGATTGCAGTGCGAGCTTGAATTGTTCATACAAAATACGCTCGTGGGCCGCATGCATGTCCACCAGCACCAGACCGGCACGATTTTGTGCGAGCACAAAGACACCATGTAATTGCGCTAATGCGAAGCCCAGCGGGAATTCATTGGCGTCGGCGTCATTGCCGACATGGCTACCCGAATTGAATGACCCATTGGACTGACCAGATGCATAAGCTGCCAGCGGCGATGGTGCTGCGGATGACATAGTGCTGCGAAACATTTCGCCATAGCTGAACGTGTTTTGTGCGACCCCCAGCGATGCTTGTCTTGGTTGATTTTGTATCCAGGGCAGGGCACCTGACGCAGCAGGCATGGGTGCCGGCGCGGTGCCTTGTGCCGTCGCTGAAGTGCGGGCCAATGCACGGCTGACTGCATGAAAGACGAATTGATGTACCGCGCGGCTGTCGCGAAAACGTACTTCGATTTTTGAGGGATGCACATTGACATCGACCAGTGCAGGATCCAGATCAAGCCGAAGCACATAGGAAGGAAAGCGATCGCCATGCAGCACGTCCTGATACGCAGATCGCACTGCATGCGTTAGCAGCTTGTCCCGCACGAAGCGTCCATTGACATAAAAATACTGTGCGTCTGCTCTCGAGCGAGCGGCTGTTGGCAGCCCGACAAAGCCGTGCAAGCTCAGCGGCCCGGCGGCTTCTTCCAGTGGCAGGCGGGCCAGCGCGAATTCATCGCCCAATATGTGCGCGCTGCGTTGCTCTAGCGAGCTTTCCTGCCAGTGATCGACTGTCTTGCCGTTGTGGCTTAGCGTAAAGCGCACATCAGGTCGGGCCAGCGCGATGCGTCGCACGACCTCGGCGCAGTGGCCAAATTCGGTTTGTTCTGTCTTGAGAAATTTACGACGAGCAGGCGTATTGAAGTACAGATCCTGAACATCAATCACCGTGCCTTGTGCCCCGGATGCCGGCGATACCTTGTCGGGCGCGTGGCCGCTGATTTGCCAGGCGTGGGCTTGCGTCTCGCTGCGCGAGGTGAGCGTCAGTTGCGAAACGGAAGCGATCGATGCCAGCGCCTCACCACGAAAGCCCAGCGTGCTGACATTTTCCAGATCGACCAGGTTGGCGATCTTGGAGGTCGCATGTCGCGCCAGTGACAAAGCTAATTGTTCAGGAGGTATGCCGCAGCCATTGTCGGTAATGGCGATTCTTTTTACGCCGCCTGCCTCCAGCCTGACGGTGATTTGCGTTGCGCCCGCATCCAGCGCGTTTTCCAGCAGCTCTTTGACGACCGCAGACGGGCGCTCGATGACCTCGCCGGCCGCAATCTGCGAAATCAGCTGATCAGGTAGCGGTCGAATGACGCGTTCGGCGGGGAGGGGTGTGCTGGTGGTCTGAGGCATTGCCCGATTATACCGAGGGTGCGACCACACTTTTCATGCGCGTGCTGTCATGCCATTCGCAGTATCAGCGTGTATCATCGGCGCTTTTTGCAGCTTCTCTCGAGCGGATAATGGAATTCTCACAACTTCTAAGCCTCGTGCTTCATGTCGATAAATCGCTGGATACAATGTTGGTGGCCTATGGGCCATGGGTGTATGCAGTGTTGTTTGCGATTGTTTTTGCAGAGACGGGACTGGTAGTTTTTCCTTTTCTGCCCGGCGATACGCTCTTGTTTGTTGGTGGTGCATTCTGTGCAAATGGCGCGATGCATGCCGGATTGCTTATCGTGCTGCTGATACTCGCCGCAGTCATCGGCAATACCGTGAATTACTACGTGGGTCGCGCAATTGGTCAGCAAGTCTATACCCGTAACTATCGCTGGCTGGACAGACAGTCACTGGAAAAGACCCATGCTTTTTTTGACAAGCATGGTGGCAAGACGATTGTTATAGCGCGATGGTTGCCCGTGGTGCGTACCTTTGCGCCTTTTGTCGCGGGTGTCTCCGGCATGAGTCTGGCGCGCTTTCAGTTTTATAACGTCACGGGCGCTGTGCTTTGGGTGGTGGTGCTGGTGATGGGGGGCTATTTCTTCGGCAATATCCCCGTGATTCGAGATCACCTGAATACGATTGTATTGATCGGTGTGGCTGCGGCTGTGGTGCCGGTGGCGCTGGGTGCGGTGTGGCGGTTTGTTGCCAAGATGGGTAAAGGTGGGGCCTCTGGCGCTGCCAGCGACTGAGACAAAGACAACACTTATCAGGTCAGTGGATTCTTCCGCAAGCTCGGATGCTTGATCAAGTATTTGTGTATTCCACGCATCAGCGCATCTGCCATCTTGTCCTGATAGCTTTCATCCGTCAGCTTCGCCTCTTCTTCCGGATTTGAAATAAACGCCGTCTCGACCAGGATGCTGGGAATGTCCGGCGCTTTGAGTACGGCAAATCCGGCCTGCTCTACTTGCGCTTTGTGTAATCGATTGATGTTGCCGATTTCGCCCAGTACAGATTTGGCGAGCTTCATGCTGTCATTGATTTGCGCCGTGGTCGAGAGATCAAGTAGTACGCTGGCGAGTTGCTGATTTTTGCTCCGCAGATTGACGCCGCCGATCAGATCAGCAGCATTTTCCTTGTTGGCCAGCCAGCGGGCCGCTGTTGAACTGGCGCCCTTTTCTGACAGCGCAAATACCGATGAGCCGCGCGCAGTGGGTTCAATGAATGCGTCTGCGTGAATCGACACGAAAAGATCTGCCTGAATCTTGCGCGCCTTTTGTACGCGTACATGCAAGGGTACGAAATAATCGCCGTCACGCGTGAGCATTACACGCACATTGGGTTGCTGTTCAAGTCTGGTTTTGAGGCGGCGCGCGATCGAAAGTACGACATTTTTTTCATAGCTGCCGCCACGACCTACGGCGCCCGGATCTTCACCGCCATGCCCTGGATCCAGCGCAATCGTGACGATGCGCGTCAGAGCGGTGGGTTTGTCCTCATTCGGATCGGGTTTCGCGGTAGAGGGATTGTCGGCGGGAGGGCGTGAATCTGCCGAGGGCGGATTTTTTTGCAGGAAATCGGCAATCGGATCGACTGCATTGAGTGGGAAAAGATCAAAGATCAGCCGATGCTTGTATTCGCCCACAGGCTCCAGCGTAAATACCTGGGGCTGAATTTCTTCCTTGAGGTCGAACACCATGCGCACGACGCCAGGGCGGTTCTGGCCCACTCTGACTTGAGCGATGTAGGGGTCGTTTGGCTGAATTTTTGCGACCAGACTTTTGAGTTTGGTGTCCAGCTCCACGCCCTCGATTTCCACCACCAGCCGATGCGGATCTTTGACGATGAAATGAGAGGCCTTGAGCTTGCTGTCGTTTTCAAGGGTGACACGCGTGTAATCGGCAGCCGGCCATACCCGCACCGCGACAATGCTGGCAGCGCGCGCAGCGCCCGTCGCGCACAGCGACAGCAAGAGGGTGGCGCCGGCTTTGAGTACCGTGCGTCGTGACGCAGGTTTTACCTTGTCCAGTGGAGATCCAGGTGATTGAGGCATGTTGTGCCTTGTTCGGAATTCGCGCGCAATTCTACCGCACGGCCTTCACCTGCGACAGAGAGAAAAACATCCAGATCCGCCGGCGGGAGCAAGTCCTTAGCCTGTTCCGGCCATTCCACCACACAGAGGTGATCGCTGTCGAAATACTCACGAAAACCGGCGTCGATAAATTCCTCAGGGCTGCCCATACGATAAAGATCGAAATGCATCAGGCTCAAAGTTTTGCCCGCTACGCTGATTGCATAGGGTTCGACCAGGGTGTAGGTAGGGCTTTTTACGCGGCCTGAGTGGCCTGCGGCTTGCAGCAGCGCGCGCGTGAGACTCGTTTTACCGGCGCCGAGCTCGCCGTGAAGATAGATTTTCAGTCCCGGTGTCAGCATGCGCGCGAGTGCCGCCCCCAGCGTTTGCGTGCTCGTTTCGTCGGGCAGTTGGGTGGTCCAGCGCTGCATCTCTTAAAATGATCCTTTTACAACGTACGTAGAGTCTTTATCAAAATGAGCGTAACGAAGCGGCGCGGTCGCTCGTAAACCGGCCTCAAAGCGTACAGCGGCATTTTGATAGAGACTCTTATTCATGCATCCCACTCAGTCAACCGATCTCGCGCAGGACATCCGGCAGTGGAGCAAAGCGCTCGGCTTTGCCGATCTGCGCATTACGGATGCCCGTCTTGATGGTGCACACGAACAGCTGCAACAGTGGCTAGATGCGGGCTTTCACGGCGAGATGGATTATATGGCAGCGCATGGCACACGACGTGCGCGTCCTGCAGAATTAGTCCCGGGGACGGTGCGTGTCATTAGCGCGCGCATGGATTATCTGCCGCAGCAGACGGATACCGAGTGGCGTGAACACGAAACCCGGCGTCTGTCGGATCCCGATGCAGCCGTGGTGTCGGTATATGCCCGCGGTCGGGATTATCACAAGGTCTTGCGCTCTCGCTTGCAGCAGCTGGCTGACAAAATCGCTGCGGCCATCGGGCCCTTTGGCTACCGTGTATTTACCGACTCGGCACCCGTGATGGAGGTAGAAATAGCCCGTCGTGCAGGCATGGGATGGCGCGGCAAGCACACGCTGCTGCTCAATCGCGACGCGGGCTCGATGTTTTTTCTGGGCGAGATTTTTACGGATTTGCCTTTGCCTGTCGATTCACCCACCAGTGATCACTGTGGCGAGTGCCGTGCCTGCATTGATGTCTGTCCTACCCAGGCGATTGTTGCGCCGTATCAGCTGGACGCGCGTCGCTGTATTTCCTACCTCACTATCGAGCTCAAGGGCAGCATACCGATCGAGTTTCGCCCACTGATAGGCAATCGCGTACTCGGATGTGACGACTGTCAGCTGGCCTGCCCATGGAATAAATTCGCGCAACGCAGTGTTCTACCCGACTTTGATGCGCGTAATGGGTTGGAAGGCGCGACGCTTATTGAATTGTTCGCATGGAGTGAGGATGAATTCAATCAGCGGTTGGAAGGCAGCGCGATACGGCGCATCGGACATGAACGCTGGCTGCGCAATATCGCGGTGGCGCTTGGGAATGCTTTGCGGAGTGGTGGTGATATTGATAGCGTTACAGCTAAAGCACAAACAGTGGCGGCTTTGAACTCGCGTGCAGATCACCCCTCGGTGATAGTGCGTGAGCATGTGCAGTGGGCATTGTCACAACAGGCCTCGGCGTCTGATTGAAGATCTGCTGAGTTTTTTGGACATCGTTTCGTGACGACTTTTTGCTGCACCTCGTCTTGCGTATGCGCCTCGGTCTCAATGGCTGTGTTTGCGAGTTGGTACGTGCGCTCTGGCTTATAGCCTTTGATTTCTTTTTGAAAATTCTCGTTTTGAACACCTGCCATCCGCTTGCCAATACAGTTTATTGACCTTACGACAGCAGCAATCTTTCGCATCCACAGCGGAATCTCAGTAATGATGCGGTCTGCGTCAAAACATGAGTAAAACTAGTTTTTAGGTGAGTCAGAAATAAAACGAAGAGCCGCCCGCAGGTACACATCATTTTTATCGCGCTTACCGACGGCCACAACCAGCACCACGACGGTATTGTCGTTAACTTCATAAACTAGTCTGTAACCGACACCTTTGAGCTTGATTTTATAACGATCCTTACTGTCTCTGAGCTTGGCTGAAGGGACTCTCGGCGACTTCAACCGCTCAACGAGCTTTTGCTTGAATTGCTCCCTGACGTTTTTATCAAGTTTGTTCCATTCTCTGTACGCTTGTTCATAAAAATCTAATTTATAGGTCATCGACAGAGACTCGAATTATTTTTTGACCTTTTCGAGATTCAGCTATGGCATTGAGCTCTAAATCCTCCAGTCGCTCCATCAGTGCCTCATAGGCTTTCGCAGGGACACAATAAAAGACCGGCTCATTCCGGTTCAGGATAGCGACAGGAAATCCTTCGCCAGCGGCAACTGTATCCATAGGATTCTTTTTCAATTCCGTAACACTCGCAGAAACGTTCGACAAAATTGTATGTGCCATCATTGTCCCTCTTGTATGAACTTTTTATGGTGCTCATACTAGCACTTTTAAAAATACTTTTCAATGTGCCATTGTGGGCGCTTGGCTCTTAGTGTTGTTTTGCCTATTTTCAAGAAAACTTTCTCAAATTTAGGATCAACGTCACAATTCCAAATGAATCGCTATGAGGAGAATTTTGTGTTGCTTACTACCTGATTGATTCCTGCGGAGGAAGGTGGCTGCATTGCTCTGAATCCGGAAACAGAGACTGCTCTCAGGGTGCCAATGTGGACGAAGCAATTGCAAACCTTAAGGGGGCGACCTCGCTTTTCATTGGAGAATTTCCAACGACATTTAGCGCCCATCCTTTGATAACTATTTAATTTGATTGGCCTGTCCAACGGTAGTCAAACCTGTGACCTACGGCTTAGAAGCTATGTTTACTTTTTGAAAACTCTTTGTTTTCAATGCCTAAAAGTTCCTAGAATCTGTCGTAGCTTGTGCGGTTTGATGAACGGTTTCGAATAGTCTCGAATGGCTTTGAATGAAGAGAACGTT
>JAIXXZ010000042.1 GCA_027490465.1 Oxalobacteraceae bacterium | reverse complement strand
TCCGATCGGCCAAAACCATCCGTACCCAGGACTTTGTATGAGCGACCCGCCGGCATGAAGGCACGGATCTGCTCAGCATAGGTGCGCATATAGTCCGTGGCCGCAATGATAGGACCTTCGCTGGACTGTAGCGATTGTGTGACAAAAGGCGTGCGAGGTTTCTTCGCAGTAGGGTTCAGTAGATTCCAGCGCTCGGCGTCCTGTCCATCGCGCGCGAGCAAGGTGAATGAGGGCGCTGACCAGATATCCGCCGCAATGCCCCAGTCTTTTTCAAGCAATTCAGCAGCGGCAATGACTTCACGCAGGATAGTGCCTGAGCCCATGAGCTGTACGCGCTGCTTGGCTTTCTTGACTGCCGAGGGCTGCAACAGATACATGCCTTTCAGGATGCCTTCTTCCTGACCGGGCTTGAGACCGGGATGGCTGTAGTTTTCGTTCATCAGGGTGATGTAATAGAAAACATCTTCCTGCTTTTCTATCATTCGCTTGAGACCATCGTGCATGATGACGGCGAGTTCATGCGAAAACGTGGGGTCGTAGGGCATGCAGTTCGGAATCGTGGACGCCATCACATGGCTGTGACCATCCTCGTGCTGCAAACCTTCACCGTTGAGCGTGGTACGGCCTGAGGTACCACCGAGCAGGAAGCCGCGTGCGCGCATGTCGCCAGCAGCCCAGGCGAGATCTCCGATGCGCTGCATGCCGAACATCGAATAGAAAATATAAAACGGGATCATCGCCCGGTTATTGGTCGAGTACGACGTAGCCGCAGCAATCCAGGAGCTCATCGCACCCGCTTCGTTGATGCCCTCTTGCAGTATCTGACCTGCTTTATCTTCGCGGTAGTAGCTGACCTGATCTTTGTCGACAGGCTCATACAGCTGACCCTGCTGGCTGAAGATACCAATCTGACGGAAGAAACCTTCCATACCGAAGGTCCGCGCCTCATCGACCAGAATAGGTACGACACGTGGACCCAGGCTCGTATCGCGCAGCAAGACGGTCAGGAAGCGAACGTAGGCCTGCGTTGTCGAGATTTCGCGGCCTTCTGCGGTGGCATCGAGCATCGCCTGAAATGCTGACAGCTCAGGCACCGGAAGATTGTCATCTGCCTTGCGGCGGCGCTGCGGCAGATAACCACCCAGCTGCTTGCGTCGCTCATGCAGATATTTCATCTCCGGCGCATCGTCAGATGGCTTGTAAAACGGCACATCATGCAACTGATCGTCGGGAATCGGAATACCGAAACGATCACGCATCTCGCGAATGGCAACATCATCGAGCTTCTTGGTCTGGTGTGCGGTATTGCGCGCCTCACCGGATTTACCCATGCCGTAACCTTTGACCGTCTTGACCAGCAATACAGTGGGCTGCCCTTTGTGTTCCTGTGCATCCTTGTAGGCTGCGTAAATCTTGTGCGGATCATGACCACCGCGCAGCAGGCGCCAGATATCGTCGTCCGACATATTGGCGACGAGCTCCAGTGCCTTGGGATCTTTGCCGAAGAAATGCTTGCGCACATAAGCACCGTCTTTGGCTTTGTAGTTCTGGTACTCGCCATCGACGGTTTCCATCATGATCCGCTGCAAAACACCGTCCTTGTCTCGGGCCAGCAGGTCATCCCAGTTCGATCCCCAAATCACCTTGACCACATTCCAGCCAGCGCCACGGAAATCGGCTTCGAGTTCCTGAATGATTTTGCCGTTGCCCCGCACTGGGCCATCCAGACGCTGCAGATTGCAGTTGATGACGAAAACCAGGTTATCGAGCATTTCACGACCAGCCATGCCGATCGCACCCATGGATTCCGGCTCGTCCATCTCACCATCACCGCAGAAAGCCCAGACCTTGCGGTTTGCTGTGTCGGCGATTTGGCGTGCATGCAGATACTTGAGAAACCGCGCCTGATAAATCGCCATCAGCGGGCCCAAGCCCATGGACACCGTCGGGAATTGCCAGAAATCGGGCATCAGCTTGGGATGCGGATAAGAGGACAGGCCCTTGCCATCGACCTCGCGACGGAAGTTCAGCATCTGATCTTCCGAGATACGCCCTTCCAGAAAAGCGCGTGCATAGATGCCGGGAGACGAGTGACCCTGGATGTAAAGCAGATCACCGCCGTGATGCTCGGTCGGCGCATGCCAGAAATGATTGAAGCCTATGCCCAGCATATTGGCCAGCGAGGCAAAGCTTGAAATATGACCGCCCAGATCGCCATCGGCACGGTTGGCCTTGACCACCATGGCCATGGCGTTCCAGCGCATATAAGAACGCAGCCGCTCCTCGTATTCGAGATTGCCCGGGCAGTGCTCACCGAGATGGGCGGGAATGGTGTTGACGTAGGCGGTATTGCTTGAGAAGGGAATGTGCGCACCGCGGCGGCGGGCCAGGTCGACCATGCGCTCGAGCAAATAATGCGCGCGCTCCGGACCTTCGTGATCGAGAACGGCCTCGAGAGCATCAAGCCATTCCTGCGTTTCCATCACATCGGGATCATTGGCGGCCTGCGCCAGGATAGTGTCGATTTGCGCTGCCATCAGGAAGTCTCCTTCGTTATGTGGAGGCCGGTTTGCCTTGGAAGAACCGGGTCACGCTCCAGCAGATTTTGTACGCCTTTCAGCCAGAAAGGAAGTTTATCAGTACTTCCTAAATTTTCAAAATACGGTATTTGATTTCATAATGTGGGATATTGACGGCTAAAAAACGACAGGGGCTCACTGTAGCGTCTGCTGGTCCGCTGCTGCCCCCCGAATACAGGAGCCTTGCCCGGCATCAAACCGGGCCCGCCTTATAATCGCGGTTTACCTCTTTTCCCCAGACAAAGACCATGACTGCAAAAATCATCGACGGCAATCAGCTCTCAAAACAAGTGCGCACCGAAGTTGCCAAACGCGCAGCAGCACTGACCGCTCAAGGTCGCCAGCCCGGCCTCGCCGTGATTCTGGTCGGAGACAGTCAGGCATCCCAGGTTTATGTACGCAACAAGATCAAGGCCTGCGAGGAAAACGGCATCCATTCCGTGTTCGAAAAATACGATGCCAGCATGACCGAGGCCGAGTTGTTGGCCCGCGTCCATGCACTGAATCACGATCCGAAAATTCACGGCATTCTGGTGCAGCTGCCGCTGCCGGCGCATATTGACTCGCATAAAGTGATCGAAGCAATCGCTGCCGAGAAAGACGTGGACGGCTTCCACATCAGTAATGCCGGCCTGCTGATGACCGGTCAGCCGCTGTTCCGCCCCTGCACGCCCTACGGTGTGATGAAAATGCTGGAATCCATCGACTACCCAGTGCGCGGCGCACATGCGGTGGTGGTGGGCGCTTCCAATATCGTGGGCAAACCGCAAGCCATGCTGCTCTTGCAAGCCGGCGCTACCGTCACCATCTGCAATTCCAAGACCCGTGACCTCGGCCACCACACCCGTGATGCCGATATTCTGGTCGTCGCTACCGGCAAGCGAAACATTGTGACCGGTGACATGATCAAACCAGGCGCCGTGGTGATTGATGTGGGTATGAACCGCGATGATGCCGGCAAGCTATGCGGTGATGTCGATTACGCCGGTGCCTGTGAAGTCGCGGGCTGGGTCACACCCGTGCCCGGTGGTGTTGGCCCCATGACCATCACCATGCTGCTGGTGAACACCTTGGAAGCGGCTGAACGTAACTGATTTTTCACGAGAACCATGACCACAAATTCCCTGCTCGATTTTTCCGACCTGCCACGCTTCGACATCTTCAGCCCCGAGCATGTCACGCCTGCCATCACCCAGCTGCTTGATGAGGCAAGAGCGCTGGTCGGGAAGCTTGAAGCGCCTGAGGCCAGCGCAGATTGGGACACTTTTGTTGAACCCCTTGAGCGCGTGACCGAACGGCTGGGTCGCGCCTGGGGCGTGGTCGGTCATCTCAATGCTGTGGTTGACACGCCGGAACTGCGTGCCACCTACAACGAGAATCAACCCAGGGTGACGGAATTCTGGACGGAGCTCGGCCAAAATCTGAAGCTGTTTGAGAAATACAAAGCATTGCAGGCGAGCGCCGGTTATGCGGCGCTGTCGCCGGCACGGCGCAAGATCATCGATAACGCCATTCGTGATTTCCGTCTGGGTGGCGCAGAATTACCTGAGCAGCAAAAAAAACGATTCGCAGAAATTCAGGAACAACAGGCAAAGCTGTCCACCCGCTTTTCTGAGAACGTGCTGGATGCCACCAATGCCTATGAGCTGCTGGTTGATGATGAAGCACGCCTGGCCGGACTGCCTGAGGATGTAAAACAAGCGGCGCGGGCCAATGCTGAAAAAGAAGGCAAACCTGGCTGGCGCTTCACCTTGCATTTCCCTTCCTACTTCCCGATTCTGCAGTACGCAGATGACCGCGCGCTGCGCGAAACCATTTACCGCGCCAATGCCACCAAGGCCTCCGAGCTGGGAACAAACTATGAATGGGATAACACGCAGAACATCATCGATATTCTGAAGTTGCGCGATGAAGAAGCCAAAATACTCGGCTACCAGAACTTTGCCGAAGTATCACTCGTGCCGAAAATGGCGACATCACCCGAACAGGTGATCAGCTTTCTGGAAGACCTGGCTGCACGTGCACGCACTTTTGCCGAAAATGACTTGGCTGAGCTGCGCGACTTTGCGCGCACCGAACTCGGTATCGATCAGCTGCAGGCATGGGATATGACCTATGCCTCCGAAAAGCTGCGCGAAAAACGTTATGCGTTCTCCGAGCAGGAGGTCAAGCTCTACTTCCCCGAGGACAAAGTCGTCGGTGGACTGTTCCGCCTGATACAAAACATGTTTGGTGTGGAGATCTCACCCGATCACAGCCCGGTCTGGCATGCGGATGTGAAGTTCTTCCGGATTGAAAAAAAAGGACGCCTGATTGGCCAGTTCTATCTGGACTTGTATGCGCGTCCCGGCAAGCGCGGTGGCGCATGGATGGATGATGCGCGCGGCCGAAAAAATCTCGCTGGCGATGTGCAGACACCGATTGCTTACCTGACCTGCAATTTCACCGAACCTGCTGTCATTGATGGTGTGAAAAAGCCGGCTTACTTCACGCATGATGAGGTCATCACGCTATTCCATGAATTTGGTCATGGCCTGCATCACATGCTGACTGCGGTAGATGAACTGGGTGTGTCGGGGATTTCCGGCGTCGAATGGGATGCGGTCGAATTGCCTTCGCAGTTCATGGAAAACTTTTGCTGGGAATGGGACGTGCTGCAGCACATGACATCGCACGCAGAGACGGGCGCCCCGTTGCCCCGCGCGCTGTATGACAAGATGATCGCCGCAAAAAATTATCATGCCGGACTGCAGATGCTGCGTCAGGTAGAGTTCTCGCTGTTCGACATGCGACTGCATCATGATTACGATCCTAATGGACCTCAATCTGTCGCGGACCTGCTGGCAGATGTTCGACATAAAGTTGCGGTCATCATCCCGCCAGCCTTCAATCGCTTCCAGCATTCGTTCTCGCATATTTTTGCGGGCGGCTATGCGGCTGGTTACTACAGCTACAAGTGGGCCGAGGTGCTCTCCGCAGACGCCTACGGCGCTTTCGAAGAAGCCCAGGGTGATCCGAACCGGCTGGCTGAGACAGGACTGGCGTTTCATCGCGAGATTCTGTCGGTGGGCGGCTCGCGGCCTGCGCTGGAATCCTTCACCGCTTTTCGTGGCCGTGAACCTAGTATCGATGCGCTTCTGCGACACAACGGCATGGTGCAGGCCGCCTGAGTGCCATGACGCGCGTCGACTTCCACAGCAAGGTACCCGACAAGCTGATGTATGCCTGCCGGCTGGTACGCAAGGCGCGTGCCGCCGATATGCGCGTGGTGATTTTTACTCGGGACCGTCAGCAATTGAATGCGCTGGATGAAGCGCTCTGGACTTTTTCGGAACAGGACTTCCTGCCGCACGTCACGGCGGATGATGCGCTTGCGTCGCAAACACCCGTCATCCTGACAGATAATGCCGAGGCGGCGCTTCCGCATCATCAGATCCTGATCAATCTATCGGGCGAGACCCCAGCGCATTTCGCACGCTTTGAGCGTTTGTTCGAAGTCATCTCCACCGACGATGATGATCTGGCTGCCGGACGCGAGCGTTACCGGCAATATCAGCAGCGCGGCTATCCCCTCACCCATTTTGTGGCTGAAAAAACATGAGCGATATGAACCACTCAACACGCCCGGGCGGCGAAAGCGATGCTGACATCCCCGTACTGACTGACATCATTGTTGACGAGGCATATACCGAGGCTGCACGGGAAGAACAGATAGCGACGACCGAAACCTCTGCGGCCCCTGTGACCACGAATCCCGAACACAACGTACCGCCCCCACTGCCGTCGCTGCAGCAAATCGAAGCCGAGCTGACCGCGCGCCTGCACGCGGAACTGGCGATGCAGATACCTGTACTGCTGGAAGCTGCACTGCGCGAACATCTGCCCCGCGCACTGGGCGCAAAACTGCAGGCCGAGCTGCTCTCCGCCCTGGCCAACGCCTTGCCCAGTGCTGCACAAAATGCTGCCGCGGAACTTTCTTCGACGCTGGCGTTCGAAGTGGGTGGGTTGCTGGAACAACGTCTCGAAGAAGAAGTACGTCGTGCAGTGTCGGATGAAATCGCGCGGATATCCGCAGATCATCAGCTGCCAGGCTGAGGTACCAATGCGCATGGTGTTGCGCGTAAAATTTGAATAATCCGTGGCGTAAATGACGCCCATTTCATGCACAGTCTTTTTACAATCCTGACTTCCGTTACAGCGGCTACTGCATCATTGATCCGCTTATCTCACAGGATGTTCCAATGAAAGTCATTGTTCTTGGCGCGGGCATCATCGGTACCGCTTCGGCCTGGTTTTTGCAAAAAGCAGGACATGAGGTCATCGTCATCGATCGCCAGCCCGGCCCTGCGCTTGAGACCAGCTTTGCCAACGGCGGTCAGATCTCTGTCTCGCACGCCGAGCCCTGGGCTAATCCTGCGGCACCCCTGAAAATCCTGAAGTGGCTAGGCCAGGAAGATGCGCCACTCCTGTTTCGTCCTCGGGCAGACTGGCTGCAATGGCGCTGGGGCATGGCGTTTCTGCGCGAATGCACGGCAGGCCGCACCGCTCACAATATCCGACACATCGTTGCGCTGGCGGAGTACAGCCGTCAGACATTGCAATCGGTCCGTGCCGAGACAGGTATCGACTATGATTGCGAGACCCGCGGCATTGTGCACTTCTATACTGACGAAGAAGAGTTTCATCAGTCACTTCCTGCAGCACAGCTGATGCGCGAGCTGGGATGTCCGCGTCAGACGATCAGTGCTGACGAGGTAGTCCGCATAGAGCCCGCATTGGGTGCCATACGTCACAAGATCGTTGGTGGTGATTTCACCCAGACGGATGAATCTGGTGACGTCTACAAATTCACCACCGGACTTGCGCAACGATCGGCAGCCGCTGGTGTGGATTTCCGTTTCAACACCATGGCCACGCGCTTGCTCACTGAAGGTGCTGGCAGCTCAAAACGATTGACGGGCGTTGAAGTCATCGACGCCGAAGGACGGCATCAGGTAGTGCAAGCGGACAGTGTACTGATCGCGATGGGCAGCTTCAGCACCACACTACTCAAACCTCTGGGCATTCCGCTGATGGTGTACCCGGGCAAGGGTTACTCGGCCACCTTTGCAGTACGCGACCCGGCACTCGCACCGCAGGTATCACTCACCGATGACGGCCACAAACTCGTGATCTCGCGACTGGGCGATCGTTTGCGCGTGGCCGGCACCTGTGAAATCAATGGCTATTCGCGAGAACTCAATCCAGCCCGCTGCGCCGCCATTACCCGGCGTACCCGAGAACTATTCCCCGATGCCTGCGACTACGATCATCCGGTGTATTGGAGTGGCTTGCGGCCGCTCACGCCGTCCAATGTTCCGTATATCGGCGCGACTCGGATACCCAATCTGTTTCTGAACACCGGTCATGGCACGCTGGGCTGGACCATGGGCTGCGGCTCAGGCCGCGCAATTGCCGACATCATGTCCGGCCGGCGTCCCGATCTTGATTTCGCGTTCACGGGTATGGGGCAGGCCGAGCAAGCCCCCAAGCTCAGTGCCATCGGGGCAGGCTGATCGGGTAAGCTTGCAAATCAACGATAATCCCGTTTTCCCGTTCCGGAGGATATTCATGCAACTCACCCGCACAGCCTTGTCCCTGACCCTGTTGAGCGCCATCAGCACGCAAGTAATGGCGCAAGAACAAGTGGTAAAAATCGGCCATGTCGGCCCGCTCTCGGGTCAGATCGCGCATCTGGGCAAGGACAATGAAAACGGTGCACGCATGGCGATTGATGTGCTCAATGCCAAAGGTGTGACTATCGGCGGCAAAAAAATCAAATTCGTATTGCAAGCCGAAGATGACGGCGCCAATCCACAGCAGGCAACGGCCGCTGCGCAGAAGCTTGCAGATGCCAAGGTCAATGGCGTTGTGGGTCACCTGAATTCGGGCACCACCATTCCGGCCTCAAAAATCTATCA
Source organism: Oxalobacteraceae bacterium (assembly GCA_027490465.1). GTDB lineage: Bacteria > Pseudomonadota > Gammaproteobacteria > Burkholderiales > Burkholderiaceae_D > Pernthalerella. The sequence continues at coordinate 37,009 of JAIXXZ010000042.1, read as the reverse complement.
CGATGCCGGCATACCGCAGATCTCGCCATCCGCCACCAACCCCAAGTACACGATGCAAGGCTACAAAGGCGCGTTTCGTGTCGTGGCCAATGATGGCCAGCTCGGTGGTGCACTCGGCCGCTACACTGCGTCGGATATCAAAGCACAACGCATCGCCATCATCGACGACCGTACAGCCTATGGCCAGGGTGTCGCCGACGAATTTGCGAAAGCAGCCAAAGCGGCTGGCCTTACGATTGTCGGGCGTCAGTACACCACCGACAAAGCGACCGACTTCAATGCCATCCTGACCGCGATCAAGGGCAAATCACCCGACCTGATTTTCTTCGGCGGCATGGATGCGGTTGGAGGACCGATGCTGCGACAAATGAAACAGCTGGGCATACAAGCCAAGTTCATGGGCGGCGATGGCATTTGCACCGAGCAGCTGCCCTCACTGGCTGGCGCGGGCATGAGCGATGGACAGGTAGTGTGTGCAGAGGCTGGTGGTGTCGCAGAAAGTCAGAAAAAAATCGTGGAGAAATTCCGCGGCGACTACAAGAAGAAGTTCGGTATAGAGGTCAAACTGTATGCGCCTTATGTCTACGATGCTGTAATGGTGATGGTCGCTGCGATGCAAAAAGCGAATTCAGTGGAGCCAGCAAAATATCTGCCTGAGCTTGCAAAAATCAGCTATGACGGTGTGACGGGCAAGATCGAGTTTGATGCGCGCGGTGACATGAAGAATGGTTTATTGACACTGTATACCTACAAAGGCGGCAAACGTTCGCAGATTGCGGTGACCAAGTAATCGCGGCCACCTTTTCCTGCATCGCTATCTGGCGAAATCTGCAGGCAATAAAAAAGCGCTCCGAGGAGCGCTTTTTTACTTCACGAATACTGTCGATTATTTCAGCGACAGAACCCATTTAGCCAATGTCTTTGCTTCAGCATCTGACACTTGTGGGTTTGCAGGCATTGGGATTTGACCCCAAACACCGCTACCACCCTTCATGATCTTGGCTGCCAGCTTGGCCTCAGCAGACTTGTCGCCTTTGTACTTGGCGGCGACTTCTTTGTAACCTGGACCGACCAGCTTGGAATCTACCGCGTGGCAGGCGAGGCAATTCTTTTCTCTTGCCAGCTGCTCGCTGGCGGATGCTGCACCTGAGACCAATGCGCTCACAGCGATTGCGGCAACAAGGATACGTTTCATGTCACTCTCCATTAATTTAATGACCGCAGAATTTTACATCTTTTTGGTAATTCTGCTTACGGTAAAGACTATCACCGCCCGCGAAATCCTGCGGACGGCGATTACATTCGCTCACAAACTTTAATCCGTCACCGCGCCACGGCTGGCTGTTGATGCCAATTTGGCAAATTTAGCCAACACGCCCCGGGTGTATTTTTGCTCAGGCGCTTTCCAGGCCGCACGTCGGCGAGCAATTTCCTCATCCGACACATTCAATTGAATCAGGAGCTTGTGCGCATCGATCGTGATGGAGTCGTTTTCCTGCACCAGACCAATCGTGCCACCACTGATCGCTTCGGGCGCCACATGACCGACCACCATGCCCCAGGTCGCACCCGAGAAACGACCATCGGTAATCAAGCCCACCGATTCGCCCAGACCTTTGCCGATCAGGGCCGAGGTCGGTGAGAGCATTTCCGGCATGCCCGGCGCACCACGCGGCCCCAGATAACGCATGACGACCACATCGCCTGCCTGAACCTTGTCGGCCAGAATGGCGGCCATCGCCGATGGCTCATCATCAAACACGCGCGCGGGTCCGGTGATTACAGGATTTTTCAGGCCGCTGATCTTGGCTACGCAACCTTCGGGGGACAGATTGCCTTTGAGGATAGCGAGGTGGCCTTCCTTGTAGAGGGCTTTGTCGATGGTACGAATCACATCCTGATCGGCGCGTGGCACATCAGGCACATTCGCCAGTTCTTCCGCCAGTGTTTTTCCAGTGATGGTGATGCAATCACCATGCAGCAGACCCGCATTGAGCAGAATCTTCATGACCTGCGGCACACCGCCCGCGTCGTGCAAATCGGTGGCCACATACTCGCCTGAGGGTTTCAGGTTGCAGATCACCGGTACTTTCTTGCGCATGCGCTCGAAGTCATCAATCGTCCATTCGACCTCTGCCGAATGGGCGATGGCCAGGTAATGCAGCACCGCATTGGTGGAGCCACCCGTGGCCATGATCACGGCTACGGCATTTTCAATCGACTTGCGGGTGATGATGTCGCGCGGACGCAGATTGCGCTTGACCGCCTCAACCAAGACGCGCGCCGATTCGGCGGCAGAGACCGTTTTCTCATCATCGGGATTCGCCATCGTGGATGAATACAGCAGCGACATGCCCAATGCTTCAAAGGAGGACGACATGGTGTTCGCGGTGAACATGCCGCCGCAGGAACCGGTCGATGGGCAGGCATTGCGCTCGACACCCACGAAATCCTCTTCCGACATATTGCCGGCAGTGAATTGACCAACCGCTTCAAACGCCGATACGATCGTCAGGTCGGTGCCCTTCCATTTGCCCGGCTTGATGGTGCCGCCATAAACGTAAATCCCGGGCACGTTGGTGCGCGCGAGCGCAATCATCCCGCCCGGCATATTCTTGTCGCAGCCACCAATCACCACACAACCATCCATCCACTGACCCTGCACACAGGTTTCGATACTGTCGGCGATGACTTCGCGAGAAATCAGCGAGTACTTCATCCCCTCGGTACCCATGGACATGCCGTCCGAAATAGTGGGGGTGCCAAACACCTGAGGATTGCCACCCGCTTCCTTGGTTGCCGCAATCGCCGCATCCGCCAGTTTCTGCAGACCGGAGTTGCAAGGCGTGATGGTTGAGTGGCCATTGGCCACGCCAATCATGGGCTTCTCGAAATCGGATTTTTCGTAGCCCATTGCGTAATACATGGCGCGGTTGGGGCTGCGGGCGACGCCCTGAGTGATATTTTTAGAACGATCATTAGCTGCCATGCTGTCTCCAGTGCAACGGGTTACGGAAAGTCGACCACGATGCCTTGTGCCAGACCCTGTGTCAAATATATGATTTAGGCCTTATTGATACTTTTTACATATCAGACTAAATGAATGTGGAATTGCGCCAGCTGCGCTACTTCGTGGCCGTGGCCGAAGAGATGCACTTTGGCCGCGCCGCCCGGCGTTTGCACATGACACAGCCGCCCTTATCCCAGGCCATTCAGGCGCTGGAGGCGCAGCTCGGAACGCCGTTGTTTTCGCGGACACGCCGCAGTGTCGCGCTGACTGCCGCCGGCCAAACATTGCTGCCCGAGGTGCAGCGCCTGTTGCAACAAGTCGAGGGGCTGGCTGCTCTTGCCCAGAGTGCGGCGGCCGGTGAATCAGGCAGGCTGTCGATCGCTTTCGTACCCATGGCGGATTACAGCGTACTGCCCACGGCACTGCGCGAATTCCGTGCTGCGTTACCCTCGGTGCATCTGGATCTGCAAGAGGCCACCACCGATGTCCAGATTGACTTGCTGGCCTCGGGCCGCATTGACATCGGATTTCTGCTGCCGCCGCTTCCGGACAAGCTCAAGGCCGAAGTCGACTACCTGCCGCTAACCTCAGAGCCACTGGTGCTGGCGCTTCCTGAAGGCATGGCCACCACCAAAACCAAAATGTCACTTAAACGTTGCGCTGACCTGCCGCTGATTGTTTTCCCGCGCCGCATGAGCCCCGCGTTTCATGATCAGATTCTGGGTTGTCTGCGTGACGCCGGACTGAGCCCGCGCATCGGACAAGAAGCGATACAAATGCAAACCATCGTGAGCCTGGTTTCGGCCGGCATGGGCTTTGCGCTTGTGCCACAATCCGTGTCCAATATGAAGCGGCCGGGCGTGGAGTACCGGGCAATGCAGGAGATTTCACCATGGGTTGAAATTGGCCTCGCATGGCGACGCGACAATGTGTCACCCGTGTTGTCCGCTTTTCTCGAACTGATGCGAAAGACAAGCTGAATGCTGATTCATCCTATGCCGGATCCGATCGCGATCTCGATCGGCCCCCTTGCAGTGCGCTGGTATGGACTGATGTACCTGACCGCGTTCATTTTTTTTATTGTGCTGGGTCGCATACGCATCAGGCAGCCGCACATCACCGCACAGGGATGGCGCAATGAGGATGTCGATGACATGCTTTTTTATGGTGTGCTGGGTGTCATCGTCGGCGGCCGACTGGGCGAAGTCCTGTTTTATCACCCGATGTATTACCTTGCACGACCGATGGAAATCATCGCCATCTGGCAAGGCGGCATGTCCTTTCACGGTGGCTTTTTAGGTGTGCTGGTCGCGATGGCACTGTGGGCGAGAAAGCATGATCGCCCTCTGATGGAAGTCATGGACTTCATTGCGCCACTGGTGCCGCTTGGCTACGCCGCGGGTCGCATCGGTAATTTCATCAATGCTGAACTTCCCGGGCGCGCCGCCGATCCCGCATTACCCTGGGCGATGGTGTGGCCCAATGTGGATCCGCTTCCACTGCCACGTCATCCCTCGCCGCTGTATCAGGCCGCCATTGATGGTGTGTTGTTGTTCATTTTGCTCTGGCTGTATGCGCGCAAGCCGCGTCCCTACATGGCGGTCAGTGGCGTGTTCGCAGCTGGATACGGGATAGCGCGCTTCTTTACCGAATATTTTCGTATGCCCGACTATGAAGTCAGCATCGCCGGCTGGACCCTCTCGGCGGGACAGATGCTGTCGCTGCCGATGATCGTGCTGGGCATCGTCTTACTTGTGATCGCTTATAAAAAAAAGAGTGAGCCGCTTCCATGAATGCCAATCTCTATACGCTGTTTCGTTCGCGCTTTCCGCAAGATCTCGATGATTGCTGGCTCGAGACAGAAGATGCGAAATACTACAGCTGGCGCGATCTCGAACGCGGCACCTCGAAAATAGCCAATCTGTTCGCCAGCCTGCAGCTCCCTCCCGGCTCACGAATCGCTGCACAGGTAGAAAAATCGCCTGAAGCCTTGATGCTCTATCTGGCCACGGTACGCGCCGGCTTTGTCTATCTGCCGCTGAACACGGCGTACCGTGCATCAGAGATGGAATATTTCATCGGCAATGCCACACCGGCTGTCGTGGTCTGCTCACCGAAAAATTTTGGCTGGATAACGCAAATCGCTTTTCGAGCAGGCACCCGCCATGTGTTCACACTGGACGAGCCACATCAGGGGCGCAATAGCGGCACCCTGCTCTCGCGCGCCGTGCATCATGCCGATCATTTCGATACCGTGCATCGCGATCCGGATGATCTGGCCGCTATTCTGTACACCTCCGGTACCACAGGACGCAGCAAGGGCGCGATGCTGAGCCACGATAATCTGGCCTCGAATATTCGCGTGCTGCAGGATGCATGGCAGTGGCAACCAGGTGATGTACTACTGCACGCTCTGCCACTATTTCATATCCATGGCCTCTTCGTTGCTGCGCATGGCGCACTGATGAACGGCAGCAAAACGATATTTTTATCGAAATTCGATAGTGCGAGTGTGATGCGACATTTACCGCGCGCCACCGTATTCATGGGTGTACCCACTTACTATGTGCGCCTGCTCTCTGACCCCGAGTTTAATCATGCAGCTTGCAAAAACCTTCGATTGTTCGTCTCGGGCTCGGCTCCCTTGCTGACCGAAACCTTCGAGACCTTTATCGAAAAAACCGGACACACGATACTGGAGCGCTATGGCATGAGCGAAACCGCCATGCTGACCTCGAATCCGTATCAGGGTCCGCGCAAGGCGGGTACGGTAGGGCCTGCGCTACCCGGCGTATCGGTGCGCGTAATGAATCAGGAAGCTCAGCCGTGTGGCATCGACGAAATCGGCGACATTCAGGTCAAAGGTCCCAATATCTTCAAGGGCTACTGGCAGATGCCGGAAAAAACGGCCGAAGAATTTACTGAGGACGGTTATTTCAAAACCGGCGATGTCGGACGTTTCGATGCAGATGGCTATGTGTCGATTGTCGGCCGCAGCAAGGATCTGATCATTTCTGGTGGCTATAACGTCTATCCGAAAGAAATCGAATCCGTGATTGATGAGATGCCGGGTGTACTTGAGTCAGCGGTGATTGGTGTGCCACATGCGGACTTTGGTGAAGCTGTGGTTGCGGTTGTGGTGATGCGTGATGGCGCGACCCTTTCTGAAGCAACGCTCATCGATACCCTGAAAAATCAGATCGCTAATTTCAAGGTACCCAAGCGTGTGCACTTTGCCACCGAACTGCCTCGCAATACGATGGGCAAGGTACAAAAGAATGTTCTGCGTGAGCAGCTGGGCTGAGGCTATTCGCGCAAACAACGTCGGATGATTATGCAGTGTCGCAGTTCGTATCAAAAGATGCTGCAGTGTGTTTGACTACAAAGCCATCAGCGAAAAGCCTTGTAGAGCATGTAACCCGCGAGCAGATAGAGCACCACCGCAAATACTTTTTTCAGGCTCTTGACCGGCAATGCATGCGCGACCTTGGCACCCAGCGGTGCGGTGAGTACGCTGGCGATTGAAATCACCAGCAAGGCAGGCAGATAGATAAAGCCAAGCGATCCTGTGGGCAGACCGGGTTCCTGCATACCAAAATAAATATTCGAGAGCGTACCCGCCAGCGCAATCGGGAAGCCGAGCGCAGCGCTGGTTGCCACTGCATTGTGTATCTTCACATTACACCAGGTCATGAAGGGTACAGAGACAAAGCCACCACCCGCACCCACCAATCCCGAGAGAACGCCAATCACGGAACCCGCACCAAGCATGCCAGGCGCTTTGGGTAGTTCGCGCGTCGGTGATGGTTTTTTATCGAGCAGCATTTGCGTCGCTGAAAAACCAACAAACACAGCAAAGAATAACGCGAGTGCCGACGCATCAAGCTGTGCACCAATCCATGGGCCGATCCATGAACCGATCAATATGCCCGGCGCCAGCAGCTTCACGATAGGCCACACGACGGCGCCGCGTCTGTGGTGCGCGCGTACCGACGATAGCGAAGTAAACATGATGGTGGACAAGGACGTGGCAATCGCTACATGCACCACGATTTCGCGCGGAAAGCCCTGAGCCGATAACAGCATGGTAATGAAGGGCACCATCAGCATGCCGCCACCGATTCCGAGCAGGCCAGCAGCAAAGCCAGTGAAGGTGCCGAGCACCAGAAAGGAAATGATCTGAACGAAATCCATAACTGCTTTCTTTTTTATTTTTAAATCATTGTGGGAGACGCTGAACAAATCCCGGTTGCATGACGAGCCATCGCAGCGGTATGGCAAGGTGGCTTGGAAGATCAAAAGCCTCAAACGATTATTCAAGCGACAAAGTTTTGAACCTTAATCCATCAGTACTTTCTTTGCTTTCGCAATTTTTCCGACGATATGATGCCATTCCGACGCAGTCACAGGCGTGATGGACAGCCGATTACCACGTCGTAAAACCAGCATATCAGCCAGCTCGGCTTGTGCGCGCATCTCGGGCAAGCCAATGAGCCGGATTTTTTTTAGCGCACGCACATCGACCAATAGCCAGCGCGGATTTTCCGGGCTGGATTTCGGATCATGGTAGTGACTCTTGCGATCGAATTGCGTAGGGTCGGGATAGCAAGTGCTGGCCACTTCGGCAATGCCAGCGATACCTGGTTCGGCGCAACCCGAGTGATAAAACAAGACACCATCACCGATCTGCATCTGATCGCGCATGAAATTACGCGCCTGATAGTTACGCACCCCCGTCCACGCGACGGTCTGGTCCCTCGCCGCCAGCGCATCATCAATGCTGGTTTCGTCGGGCTCGGATTTCATTAGCCAGTAGCGCATATTGTTTTTGTGAATATCGACGTTTTTGTACGATCTCACCGGCAATCGGTTGAACGGACGGCAACTGCAAAAGAAAGCGCTGGTTAAACAACACCGCAAACATTTGTGACTGAAAAAGAATGTCCAGCCCCTGATGTTCCACACCCACAGCGTCGCAGCGATGCGCTGGCTTGCAATCAAACGCGGATTTGCTCAGCATCTACCAAGCATAAAAAAAGCGGCTGCATGAGATGCAACCGCCCGGTATAAAGTCCCGCCTGTGCCGCTGCGCCGGCATCCTGAACCAAAGCGGTTCAAGGTGGCCACAGTAGTTCAATATTGGGATCGTCGGACTAGCGACGCTCACGCCTACTAAACGAATCCCGCAGCCTATGCTAGTGAATGGTTCAAGGAATATATGGCAAACGCGAACACGGCAGGAGAAGTGAGTCTACCTGAAACGGCGTGTGTGTCAAAGATTTTAATGCGTGTCGATGCATTACGCAGGGTGTTGTTGGAGATTAAAATTCCTTCATCTCAGAACAAGCGCTCCTGTGGTGCAAGTGCCGTATCCAGCACAGCGTGCATCGCGTTAATTTTCTGGCGCATATCTGACACGGACATGGAGGCAAAAGGACCTTCCACTGAGCGTGAGCCCAGGTAATCGGCGGCCATCCCCAATGCCGCCATCACGGCAATGCGATCGGTGCCTTTGACTTTTCCAGCATCACGGATAGCACACATGCGCTCATCTAAGTAAGCGACCGCTTGCTTGAGAGCCAGCTCCTCACCCTCCTTGCAGGCGAGCCGGTAGGACTGGCCCATGATCGTGACATCAATCGTGGTCATGCTGCTTCCTCATCCTCTCGGGTAGCCGGTATCGACTGCAGCAAAGCGCTGACGCGCTCATGGGCTTCTCTCATGCGCGATGCCATACGGGCGTTTTCATCGGCAAGCGACGCCATTTCGGTACGCAGACTCGCGTTCTCGCGGCGCAATGCCTGCGCGAGTTCGGACAATTGGCCGATTTTCTCCAGCAGTTTCTCGAATTCGGAAATCATGGCGGCACTATAGTCGCGCGAGTGAATTTCCGTCAATACATTCAGGGACTTGTCGCGGCATCTTCACAATTTGCGCGAGTTTTGCGAGCGCATCGCGACCGAAGATATAAATTTAGTAATAGAAGTGCTGACTCACTTCGACTGAGCGCCCTGCGTCGCGAACAGCGCGGGTGCGCCGACCACACAAAACAGGCCTATTGGCTCAGGGGGCAGCTTGAGCGCCTGTCTGTTTAGGTCGATGTCAGGGCGCACCGACGAAGACAATACAGTTCGTACGGCGAGGAGGTGCAAGGCCGCCAGCGGCCTGACGAGACAGACTCTCAAGGCCGCTCATGCTCTGGCCATGTTCGCATCAGGTGCATCCAGATCCCACAACTTGCCATCGACGGTGATCAGCGCACAGCAGATACGCACCCCCGGAAACAAATACCGGCAAGCCTGCCGATAACGCTCGAGCTGTGCCTGATAGTCAGCGTGCTGAAATTCAAAGTAATTACGTTTGTAATCGAGGATCCACAAGGCATCATGCAACATGACCACGCGATCCAGCCTGATCAGTTCGCCATCGTGGATCAGCTCCATCTCATTACGCGCGAATACAAACTGGTCGGGATCAAAGAATTTTTCCACTGGTTTCGACGCCAAAATCTGCTTTGCCTGTTCGCACACTACCGCTGACTGTTGCACGCTGCATCCCAGCCATTGCGCGACCACACGAATAGCAGGTATCTGCGCGGGCCAGACAGCCGCTTCAGTAAGCCGCTCCATCAACAAATGCAGCAAACTACCCTCGCGCGTGAACTCGGTATCTTCCGTGCCTGCTTTTCGCTCCGGGGATGGTAACGCCGGCGGATCAAACAAGTCGAGTGCGAATGCCTCATCGGTCGCCAGACTTTGCTTTGTAATGAATTCCGGCATCACCTCATCTGCATGAAGCAATTTCTCATACCAGCTACCGGCGACGACGCCAGCTTCGTTTTTACTGGAATGTACGCCGCTGACAATCAACATCGCCTTCGCACGCGTGGCGGCCACGTAGAGCAAGTTCCAGTTTTCTTGTTGGCGGAAACGCTCTTCTTGGGCAAACAGTGATTCGCGCGCCCAACCTCGTGCTGCACTCTTGCCAAACACAGAAAAATGCGTCGGCGCCAACGCATCCTGCGGCCACTCGCACAGCACGCCCAAATGATCACGACTGCTGTCACTGTGGTTCGATCCCATCAGCACAACGACAGAAGCCTCCAGTCCCTTGGCACCGTGAATCGTCATGATGCGCACCGCATCGGCCGATGCATCAATATCCGCCTCATTGGGCGCTTCCTGATCACTGGCACGCTTCAGGCGACGCAGCGTATCAATAAAGCGCGCAATACTCGGATAACGACCCGCATCCACCTCCAATGACAACGCAATAAAGGCATCCAGATTGCCAAGCACCTGTGCGCGCATCGATGCCGGCAAGGTGCTTGCGTAGCGCTGCGCAAGCTGACCCTGATGCATGATCTTGTCCAGCAAATCGTGTACGGGCAAACTCGCCGAGGCATGCTGCCAATCACGCAGCAGCGGCACGATGCGCTGAAGTGAAGGCGACAGGGTATTGACGTGCGATGCGCCGCCATGACCCACTATCGTTTCTGACTGAGCGAAACTTTCGTACAAACACAAAAGACGCTGCCACCAGGCACCCTCGCCCAAGCGTGCGAGCTGAATCAGATCTTCATCAGAGGCACCACCAATCGGCGACTTGAGCACTTGTGCAAGCGCCAGATTATCCAAGGGCATGGTCAGCCAGCGTAGCAGCGCGATCAGATCGGTGACCTCAAGCGCATCCAGCAGGCCACCACCACGACTGGAGACAAAAGGGATGCCGGCATCACGAAGGCCACGTTCATAAGCGATCAGGTGCGTACGGCTGCGCACCAGGATCATCATGTCGGACCAGTCACGTACGCTACCATCAGGCTGCGTACGCGCCTGCTGCAAGGCGCAGCCCACGATGAACGCTTCCTGCTGACGGCGCAAATCATCTTCTTCCGTTGGGAATACCTGCAAGGGGTCGCGCAAGGTAAAACCTTCTGCTGCGCTTTCCAGCTCGGGCACGTCTGCACGCACCAGCGGCAATCGCCACACCATGCCTTCGTTGGAAGACCGCGTGGCCTGTTCCTGATACAAGGCATTTCCCTGCATCGCCTGATTCAACACGGCGACAATATTTTTACCGTTACGGTAAGTGAGATTGGTCTTCAGATCCGTCGCGCCCTGTGAACGCAGCAAGGCGCGCGCTGATTCAAATACGCGTGGCTCGGCACGGCGGAAGCGATAAATCGATTGTTTGGGATCACCGACAATGAAGACGCTGGGACGCTGTTGATCATCACCATACGCATCCAGCCAGGCGCGCACGATCTGCCACTGCAGCGGATTGGTATCCTGAAACTCATCAATGAGAATGTGATGGTAGCGCGCATCCATACGCGCATGCAGGTAGTCGGCATGATCGCTGCGCGTCAGCAGTCGCCATGCATGCCACTCCAGATCGGAAAAATCCAGCATGCGACGATCGGCCTTGATGGCCTGATAGTGCTCCAGACAGGCGGTGCCTATCACAGCAATCGCTTCATTCAAGCGGACAACTAACCTATCCTGACTGCGTTTTTTGAGCGCCACCAGCACATCAGCGAGCGCTACCCATTCGCTTTGCAAGAAGGCACTTGCCTCTTCGCTCATCACCTGACGCATGGCTTGGGTGATCGTCAGCGAGCGCGGCTGATCTTTTGCTGTGAGCATGCTCGCCGCAATCGATTCAAACGCATCGACGCTGGCACCCGCACTTATCGCTTGCTCCAGTGCCGATGCAGTTTGCTGTTGTGTCTTGGTACCCTTGCCAAGAGAAGCCGCAATATGCAGCAAACGATTCTGCAATGCCTGATCCTCCCAGAGGATGAGTCGCGCATCACGCTCGCTATCTTCACCACACAAATCACGCAGCCCATCCAGCGGATCACCGGCAGCACTCGCTACCCACCATTCTGCGCGCCGCTCGACGAAGGCATCGATCATGTCCTTGCCAGACCAATCGCCGGCAATCTCATAGACCGTCATCAGCGCATCTCGCACCTCTGCCTTGGACGGATCGTTGAGCGATTGCATGACCCGCAGCCAGGCCTCGTCGCGCAGCTCAGTTGCGTTCTCGGCCAGTACAAAACCATGCGGCACGCCCGACGCGAGCGGTGCAATCTGCAACATGCGCATGAACCAGCTGTGAAACGTATCGACAGCAAGCGCGTGAGGACTGGACAAGACGCGTGCATACAAAGCGCGCGCCAATGTAATTTTTTCGTGCGCCTCGGTGTCGCTAAGACCACGCTCATGCAGCAGTTCGACGATCTTCGTATCACTCGCCAGCGCCAATTCATGCAGCAACAGGAGCAAGCGCTCGCGCATTTCCTGCGCCGCTTTTCGCGTGAACGTAATAGCGAGCAGTTCCTCCGGCTTGGCACCAGCGAGCAAGAGACGCAAGAGACGCGAAACCAGCAACCAGGTTTTGCCGCTGCCGGCACACGCCTCCACCAGCACCGAGCGCGCAGGATCGCAAGCCAGCCGGACGAAGGTGCTGACTTCAACGACCTCACCGTCTGCGAGGAAATCCTGCCCTGAAATCATCACCAGACTCCCTTGCGGCAGAGTCCGCGTGCATCACACCAGTTGCAGTTTTTTTGGGTACCCGAGGCAGGCAAGCTCGCCCCCTCTGACATCGCCTGCCAATTGGCGATGATCTGCGACTGCAAACCTTCACGCCAGGTCGCGTAGTTATTAGCCTCGGCCAGCGCGGGCTTTTCATCATCAATGGCGACATAGGCAGCCGCGGCGGGCGGCGGATCAAGCAGCAAACCATAAAAAGGCAGCTGATGATCTTCCAGTGTCTTGAGACGGTTATTGAGCTTGTCTTTTTTCGAGCTCTTGTAATCCAGCACCAGATGCTCGCCATCTTCGCGAACATCAATGCGATCAATCTGACCGACCAGCTTGATTGAGCCACCCTCCCACGACAACAAGCGCTCCTGCCACTGCTCGCCAAAACCGAACCGCCAACCGTCTGCCTCATGCGTATTCGCCCATGCGACGTAGGCGCTCATGATTTTTCCCCAGCGCGACTGGTAGCCGAGCGCCGCAGGATTTTTTTGCAAAATTTCACTGAAGATGGCTTCGCTGACGCTGGCCATGCAGGCCTCGCGCTCATGTGCAGGTATGTCCTGCTCGCTCACCGTATCGTGGTAGCGCTTGAGTATCTGATGCAGCCACTCGCCGTAATCTCTTTTTTGAGGCAATTCACTCAACTCATCCGCAGCAGACAACCTGAGCATGCGTGACGCAAAAAACTCATAAGGACAGGCAACCAGACTGTTGTAGCCGCTGGCAGACAAACGTTCTGGCATCAAAGCGGGCGCCGTAGGTCGAGGCATCAGCGAAGGCACGGCATTGAGCATTTTTTGAGACAGACGAGGCGAGTGACGTGGCAACATCGAACAGCCGGCACTGTCGAGTACCAGTTCGAGTCGCTGCAACCAGGCGCTCGGTGTATTCGTTTCGCCACTGCGCCACCCTTGCCAACACAGCACGACCTCGGGACAGCTGATCAGCAAGGCAGTCAATTCACGCAACTGCTGACGCTGTCGGCTTTCGCGTGTCGCCAGTCCCAGCTCGCGTCGCACGGCGTTTGCAAAAAACAGGGTCTCGGCCGGACGCGAGGGCAAGTGATCACTGTCAGCGCCAAGCACAATGGCAGCATCGAATTCACGCAAGGACGTACCATTCAAAGGCACCATCATCACGCGCTGATCCACGCGCGGCGCAACGAAAACGGTTTGCTCCATCTGCAAATCCACCAGCGCGCGCCACTCGGCGAGCGAAAAGCGCTGCTCCAGCTGTTCACCTTCGAGACGAATCTGATCAAGCAGCGCCATCACCTGTGCACCGGCCACGTCTTCTGCCATGGCGGAAGCCATACCCAGCGCATCGAATGCGCCCAAGGTGGCATCAGCCCACTCAGTCAGCGTCTTGCGGCCGCTGCAGCGTTGCACCTCGCGCGCGATCGCCTCAATCAAGGAACTCGCCTGCGGAAACGCTGCCAGAGCGTTCAGCATGAGGGACCAGCCAGCGCTGATCCCGCCCGCCAGCAGCGCCTGCTCGATATCAGCGCGCTGCACTGCTGCATGCTGATCATCGTCAAAGATGAAAGGTGATTTCAGAAAATCGAGCAAGCTCGCGACCTCGCCTCCGGACGCTGCCAGCGCCAGCCATGCGTGCAATACGGCTGCAGCGCGGGTGGTGGAGAGCTTCCATCCGGTTTCATCCGACACCACCACCTGCGCGCGCTCAAGCAAAGCGCGCACACGACGAGCGACAACTCGGTCTTGAGGAATGAGCGCAATGCGTCGCTTGCCCGTATTCAGCCAGTCGATAATGGTTTGCGCGGCACGCTGCGCTTCATCTTCCATGCCCGCGGCTTCATACATGGAGATACCTGTCGGCGTCTCTATCGCGCCCACTGAGGCCGGCGTCTGCGCTGCATCGTCCATCAACTCGGGCCAGGCCGCCTGATACACCGCAGGTGATATCGATTGCGACCAGTCCAGGATCATCAGATGCACCGGCTGGTGGATTGCATAGGCATTGAGAAAACTCTGTTCCAGCGCATTGGGCTGCGCGGGCGCACACCAATACAAAGGCAGCGTCGCCTCGGACGCTGCGCGCTGCATCGCTGCATGCAGTCGTATGCCGGGATCACGCGCATCGCGCTCTGCCTGCCAGATATTCCAAACCAGTCGCGCTTCGTCAGACAATAAAGCGGCGGCACGCGGCGATAGCTGAGACAGCGCAGCATGCCAGCGATCTTCGACGGCCTCGGGTTGCGCGAGCGCTGCGGGCAAGAGCGCTGCAGTCAGTTCATCGCAGATAGCCAGCAATGTCTGCGCGAGTGGCATCAGATCGGTATTTCGCCTTGCAGCAAAGAGTTTTTTCAGCCAGGGCAGTTCGCGCAGAGATGCGTACAGCGACATCAGGCGCTCGCCCGATGATGCAATCCCCTGCCCGCCCGTCTCTGGCGGATACTGCGACAACCATGAGGCAAGGGTACGGATGCGTGGCGGAATAAACGACGGCCCTAGCCGGTCTGAAAGCGCTCGCCGCAGCAAGGCTGCGTGATGCCAGGCAGGCACCAGCACCAGTGCCGCCGAAAGATCCGGATTGGCCGCTGTGGGCCCGGCATTGTCCACCAGATATTGCGCGACTTGCGGCCAGAATCCGGGGCCTGGGGGGATGTGGCGCGTGCTCGGCGTCATGCTTTCGGTGGGGTCGGGAAGATGCAGAAAGGAATTGAAACGCATTGTATGCGACCGCTCAATAGGCGTATGCATGCGGCGAGCAGGCTTTCGGGCACACTTTCGGGAAAATCGGTTATGATTCGAGAAATTCCCGCCCAGGCATCTTCTGCTTCAAATCCACACATTGATTTAGCTCGTCACCCACAGGGCGCGCGCAGCAGGCCAGAATAATTCCGGGCTAGGTAACAAAGAAGCAATACGGAAGTCATCGCAAAACAGGCAGGGCAGCCGCCAAACCAGCGAGAACTTCACCAATTAAAGCGTACGAAACTTCCCTCTCACTGAGGACATCATGAGCGAAAACATAAAACACATTTCCGACAGCTCCTTTGAAGCCGACGTTCTCAAATCAGACAAGCCTGTGCTCGTTGATTTCTGGGCAGAGTGGTGCGGTCCCTGCAAGATGATTGCCCCTATCCTTGAAGAAGTCGCCAAGGAATACGATGGCAAGATTCAGATTGCAAAAATGGACGTGGACTCCAACCAGGCGATACCAGCGAAATTCGGTATCCGTGGTATTCCCACTTTGATCCTGTTCAAGAACGGCGTACCGGCAGCGCAGAAAGTCGGCGCACTGGCCAAGGGTCAGCTGACCTCTTTCATTGACAGCAATATCTGATCGATATCATTCTCGACTGCGGCGCACCCGTGCCGCCGTCTTTTCCTTCCGAATCCACCGTCGTACCCTCCCCCACCTGAAAATTTCCCGACCCGGGACCAGAACATATGCATCTATCTGAACTAAAGGCACTTCACGTTTCCGCCCTGCTGGAAATGGCCATCGGCCTCGACATTGACAACGCGGCCCGTCTGCGCAAACAGGAACTGATGTTCGCCATCCTGAAAAAACGCGCGAAATCCGGTGAACAAATTTTCGGGGATGGCGTACTTGAAGTACTGCCCGACGGCTTTGGCTTCCTGCGCTCGCCCGATGCCAGTTACATGGCTTCCACGGATGACATCTACATCTCGCCTTCGCAGATTCGCCGCTTCAACCTGCACACCGGTGATTCCATCGAAGGCGAAGTGCGTACACCGAAAGACGGTGAACGCTACTTTGCACTGGTCAAGGTCGACAAGGTCAACGGCGAGTCGCCGGAGGCTTCCAAGCACAAGATTCTGTTTGAAAATCTGACGCCGCTGCACCCGAACCAGCCCCTGCTGCTGGAACGCGAGATGCGCGGCGAAGAAAACATTACCGGTCGCATCATCGACATGATCGCGCCCATAGGCAAAGGCCAGCGCGGCTTGCTGGTGGCGTCACCGAAGTCCGGCAAATCCGTGATGCTGCAGCACATGGCGCATGCGATCACGTCTAACCATCCGGACATCACACTGATTGTGCTGCTGATTGATGAGCGCCCCGAAGAAGTCACGGAAATGCAGCGTTCCGTGCGCGGCGAGGTGGTGGCATCGACCTTCGACGAACCGGCAACGCGTCACGTGCAGGTCGCCGAGATGGTGCTGGAAAAAGCCAAGCGCTTGGTCGAGATGAAAAAAGACGTGGTGATTTTGCTCGATTCCATCACCCGACTGGCCCGCGCTTACAACACCGTGATTCCTGCATCCGGCAAGGTGCTGACCGGCGGCGTGGATGCGAATGCGCTGCAACGCCCCAAACGCTTCTTCGGCGCAGCCCGCAATATCGAAGAAGGCGGCTCGCTGACCATCATCGCGACCGCGCTGATCGAAACCGGCAGCCGCATGGACGATGTGATTTATGAAGAATTCAAGGGCACCGGCAACATGGAAGTGCACCTCGAGCGCCGTCTGGCCGAGAAACGCGTTTACCCGGCAATCAACCTGAACAAGTCAGGCACACGTCGCGAAGAGTTGCTGATCAAACCCGATGTGCTGCAAAAAATCTGGATCCTGCGCAAACTGCTCTACGGCATGGACGAGATCGAGGCGATGGAGTTCATTCTCGACAAGATGAAGGCAACGAAGAACAACGTCGAGTTCTTTGACATGATGCGCCGTGGCGGATCATAAATAAAGTTGCCCGAATTGAAACAAAGCCACTGAATTCCGGCGGATGCCGGAATGACGAAATTCAGTTCAAGCCAGCCAGACCAGCGCCACCCCAGCGCTGCCTGGACGCCAGCGGCGTTGCTTGGAGGAGAAACTCTGGCCCAAGCCTTTGATTTCCCTATATAATCCCGTTTCTTTTTAACCGGGCAAGTGAGCGCCAACCGGGTCACGAAGCAGCACAGACCGACGAAGTGGCGATTGGCTACCCCATATCAGTGAGAGCATCATGAAAGAAGGCATCCACCCCGACTACCGCGACATCGTCGTTCACGACCTGTCCTGCGATTTCAAATTCATCACCCGTTCGACCGTACAGACCCGCGAAACCATCAATTTCGAGGGCCATGACTATCCTCTGCTGAAGGTTGAAGTTTCGTCGGAATCCCATCCGTTCTTCACTGGCAAGCACAAGATCGTCGACACTGCAGGTCGCGTCGAGAAATTCCGCCAGAAATTCGGTGCAGTTGGCTCCAAGACCAAAGCCACAGGCTGATCACGGATCTGACACCGCAAAAAGGCAGCGCAGGCTGCCTTTTTGTTTTCTTTGCGGCAGAATAAACGCGCCAGCCACTACCCGATTCATGTCACCCCGCCACACCGAATGAGACCCGTTCGACTTCCCGCCGCCGCTACCATCACCTTACCGCGCTGGGGACTGATCGGCCTGTGCCTACTCTATATCCTGCCGGGCATCATTCGTCGCGATCCCTGGAAAACCGATGATGCTGCGGGATTTGGGGTCATGTGGACCATGGCGCATGGCACGATGGCCGACTGGCTGTCACCCAATATCGTTGGCCTGCCCATGCCCAACGACGGTCCGCTGGCATTCTGGATAGGCGCAATACTCATCAAGCTGTTCGGCTGGGTGGCCGGTGATGCGCTGGCGGCACGACTCTCCATCCTCGTATTTTTTGTGATCGGCGCAGCATCCGTCTGGCGCGCGGCCTATGTGCTGGGCGGTCGTGGAGAAGCACAGCCGCTCAAGCTCGCGTTCGGCGGACAACCGGCAGCACTGGACTACGGTCGCACACTGGCCGACGGCGCGCTGCTGATCTATATGGCTTGCCTCGGTCTTCTGCTGCGCAGCCACGAAACAGCAACGCCTGCTCTGCATGTGGCCCTGGTGGCAGCATCGTTTTATGCAGCTGCCTGTGTGTTTGACAGTGCGCGCAGCAAAGACGCACTGCTACTGGGAGTCACGCTTGGCTTGCTGGTGCTGACCCGGGGCTGGACAGTGCCGCTTGGTTTGCTCATGGCGATGCTACTGCTGGCAGCACTGCGTTATCGGCAGGTACTGCAACAACTCGTGCTATTCGCCGTACCGATGACGCTGCTGATACCGCTGGCATGGGTCGCTGCACACTCACTGCTCGTGCCTGCAGATCAGGGACTGGCAGGTCAATGGATGAGCGGCAAGTTTCTCATCCCCGGTGGACCTGCACTCACGAATATCCGGTTTATTGGCAAAACACTGCTCTGGCAAGCATGGCCCGCGTGGCCCATTGCGCTTTGGGCCATCTATGCATGGCGCACGCAAGTGAGCCTGCATATTCTTTTACCCGCTGCGGGCATTGCGACGCTGCTGCTGCTTAATCTCGCCGCGCCGGTGTCACGCGATGTGGATTTACTGCCCTTGCTACCGCCGCTCGCCATTCTCGCAACCTTTGGCCTGCCCACATTGAAACGCGGCGCCATCAACGCGATTGACTGGTTCGCCGTGATGACGCTCTCAGCGATTGCTGCATTCATCTGGCTCGGGTGGATCGCCAAGCAGACGGGCTGGCCAGCGCAGCTCGCAAAAAATGCCTTCAAACTCGCACCCGGATTCAAACCTGAATTCAATCTCGTTGCATTACTCATTGCGCTGGCCAGTTCCGTTGGCTGGGTGCTGCTGCTGCAATGGCGCCTGGGTCGCAGGCCGCCCGTGCTGTGGCGCGCCGTGGTGCTCTCCACAGGCGGGCTGGTACTGTGCTGGCTCTTGCTCATGACATTGTGGCTGCCCTGGCTCAATTACGGTCAGAGCTATGCCGGCGTAGCGGAGCAAATCAGCAAGCACTTGCCGGATAACTACCGATGCGTCAATGCGCGTGGTGTGGGGCCAGCACAGCGAGCCTCTTTCGCTTATCTGGGTGAAGTCCGATTTTCAAAAACAGCAGACGAGCGCTGCGAATTTCTGCTGGTGCAGGATACCGGTGTGCGCAAGCAGCGCGCACAACTCAGCGTGGTCGAGAGCGAATTCACGCTACTGTGGCAAGGCCGTCGTGCCTCGGACCGCAATGAGTCCTTCCGTCTTTTCAAACGCGCTAGCCCATGAGTGATGCGGTGTACCCGCACGGCAGTGGCTCACTGACCTCACGCGTAGCCGCACTGACCTGGCCTATCCTGATCGGTCAGCTCGCCGTGATTGCCAACGGTGTGGTTGACACCATGATGACCGCACGCTATTCCGCGACCGATCTGGCTGCGCTCGGGCTAGGTGCATCGGTCTACATCAGCATCTTTGTCGGGCTCTCCGGCGTCATGCAGGCGCTCTCTCCCACCATCGGACAACTCTATGGCGCACGCAATCTCGAAGCGATTGGCTTCGAAGTCCGACAAGGCGTATGGCTGACACTATTCCTGTCATGTCTCGGTGCCATCGCTTTATGCTTCCCCCAACCCTTGCTGTCAATTGCACAAGCGCCTGCAGAACTGAACGACAAGGTCGAACAGTATCTGCGCATACTGGCACTCGCTTTGCCAGCGACACTGGGACTTCGGGTGTATTCGTCACTGAACACCGCGATTTCACGACCACGCCGCGTGATGGCGATTCAACTATCGGCACTGCTGCTCAAAATACCACTCAATGCTCTATTCATTTTTGGCGGATGGGGTCTGCCGGCCTTTGGCAGTCCGGGCTGCGCGATGGCCACCGCAGTCGCTGCCTGGATTGCCCTGCTCGCTGGATGGCTGCTGCTGCGTCATGACGATTTTTATTCCCAGTTCAAAATTTTTGTCGGTGGTCTGGGTAAGCCCGTGTGGGCAGCGCAATTAGCCTTACTGCGACTCGGTGTACCTATGGGCTTGTCGTATCTGATCGAAGTCACCGCCTTCGCATTCATGGCTTTGTTTATTGCGCGCCTGGGCAATCACGCAATGGCGGCGCATCAGATCACCGCCAATTTCGGTACCGTGCTGTACATGCTGCCGCTCTCGATCGCGAGTGCCACCGGCACCATCGTTGCGCAGGAAATCGGTGCCGGTCGCTTGCAGTCGGCACGACATGCGGGCAATGCAGGCGTTCGGCTCGGCACGCTGCTTGCCGTGTTAGTGGGTATCGTCGTCTGGATCATGCGAGCCGAGATCATTGGCATTTACACGCCAGACACCAGCGTGGCGGCAGCCGCCATGCCGCTGTTTTTCTTCATCGCGTTTTATCAGCTTTTCGATGCACTGCAAATCGGCACTGCTTTCGTGCTGCGCGCCTACAAGGTTGCGACTGTGCCGACCATCATGTATGCCGTTGCGCTGTGGGGTGTGGGACTGAGTGGTGGCTATCTGATGGGCTTCAATGTCATTGGCAATACGCCGGATTTTTTACAAGGCGCCGCTGGCTTCTGGCTTGGCAACAGCCTCAGCCTCGCGCTGGTCGGCGCTGCGCTGGTTTGGTATTTGCGGCGAGTACAGCGCATCATCGAAGCAGAGAACGAGACAAAAAATAGTCTCGCGGCGTCATGAACGTATTTTTATTCAAATTTAATCATGCCTTCGCGTGTGCCAGGGTGATTTCGGGATTCGGGTCGGGTATCGGCTCTTCTTGTGGCACAGGTTGCGGTATGTCGTCACCAAAAGGTTCATCATCAGGCGATGGTACAGGCGCACGATGCATGACAATCTCCATCTAGGGTCGATGACGCGGCTCGCCGCGACGAAATGAACGACGCTCGGTGGGATGCGAGAACGCTCGAAATTCGATGTTCATCACACCAATCGAACCCGCCGGCCCTTGCACAAAATCAAAACCCTGCCGGACCGGAAACAACACGTTATCAAGCAGTACAACATCGGTGCGGCAGGTCGGATTTGCATTCCACAAATGCGGCCGCATCTCCTGCCAGATCTGATTGCTGATCCAACCCTCGAGGAATACCTGATTCGGATACGTCGTGTGGTCTGCATCCAGATAGGCCCGTTGTCCGTCGTGTACCATCAGATGCGCCGGTGCCTGATCTGCAATGATCAGATTAATCCAGCCATCACCCACCGAATGCGTTATCTCATCCGGATAACCGGGATAAGTCAGGCCTAGCAGCCAATGACAAGATAAATCCAACCGCTTTTCTAGCGCAAGCTCGGTGACCGTGCCTTCAACGACCGTACTTGAACTGTCGAGTACCGTGAACTGCAAGCTAGTAACTCGACCCTGTAGGGTCGGCTCCATACTGCGAGTGTGTTCCAGATTTTCATGGAGATTCCAGAAGAGCCACTTGCAACGCTCCGTGTCCGACATCTCGGTCAGCTCGGCCACGGGCCTTTCTCCACAAGATGCCATCGTGTGCATGAGATCACGACGCTGCCGTTCATTCAGCGTCAGCTCGGAACCTTCGTGATTTTTTTGTGGCTTGGCAAGCGGCATCATCAAACTCCGGCGTCATAAGCGAGGCTATCGCCTCAAGTAGCGCGTGCGGGCGCATGGCCCGTTTGATACCGCAATCGCAGATTAAATCCCGCTCAGGCGCGGGAACGCTCAAACTCTCGCATGTAATCCACCAGCTGACGTACGCCTTCGATAGGCATAGCGTTATAGAGCGAGGCGCGCATGCCACCGACAACGCGGTGTCCTTTGAGCTGTCGCATGCCATGGCGTTCCGCACCTTCAAGAAACGCTGTATCGAGTGCGGGGTCCTGCAAAAAGAAAGGTATGTTCATCCGTGAACGCGCCTCAGGCGCCACCGGACTGATGTAGAAATCAGTGCTGTCCAGATAGTCGTAGAGCAGTTTGGCTTTTGCGATATTGCGCTGCTCGATGATGGCGAGACCACCCTGCTCAAGCAGCCACTCAAAGACCAGCCCGGCGATGTAAATGCCATAGGTAGGTGGCGTGTTCACCATGGAAGCGGCGTCTGCCTGAGCTTTCCACTGAAACACGGTAGGCGTGATCGGCAGGGCCCTATCGAGCAAGTCTTCCCGCACGATCACAAACGTCAGTCCTGCAGGTCCGATGTTTTTCTGAGCACCACCATAAATCACACCGTATTGGGACACATCGATGTCGCGCGACAGAATGTGCGATGACATATCGGCGACCAGTGGCACATTACCCGTGTCAGGTACCCAGTGATACTCAACGCCACCAATCGTTTCATTGGTACATACATGCACATAGGCAGCGCCCGCGTGCGATTTCCATGTCGACTGCGGTGGTACATAGGTGAACTGCCGATCTTCAGAGGAAGCAAGAACGTCGACCTCGCCGTATTTATACGCTTCGCTAATGGACTTCTTCGACCACTCACCTGTATTCACATAGGTGGCGCGCGTGTTTTTACCCAGCAGGTTCATGGGAATGACAGCATTCATCGCCATTGCTCCGCCCTGGAGAAACAAGACCTTGTAGTGATCCGGTATTCTCAGCAAACGTCGGAAATCTGCTTCTGCTTTTTGTGCAATACCGGTGAATTCCGGGCCACGATGACTCATCTCCATCACCGACATACCGCTCCCGTGCCAGTTCAACATCTCGTCGGCAGCACGGCGCAGCACAGCCTCGGGCAATACAGCCGGGCCGGCACTGAAATTGATGACTCGCATAGGAATTCGATCCACGGGAACGGTCGGGGCGACCGGAGTTGACAAGGATTCAGCACCAAAGCGTGGCGCACTCATGATAAGCGTGATTATATTTCATGCCACGCAGGAATCGGGCATCTCGAGCCGATTTCCTGATTGGGTCCGCTGCATCGGATACAATTCTCCCTCATAACACCGCCGTCAGAGCGGAAAATAACCACAATAACAGGGGGAAAACATGAGCGACGACGCGCGCGCATTCGAAGATGCAACCTATCGCAAGGTTGGCTGGCGGCTGATACCACTACTACTCATCTGCTACGTCATTGCCTATCTTGACCGCGTCAACGTCGGCTTCGCCAAGCTGCAGATGCTCAATGATCTGGGTTTCTCGGACATGGTGTATGCAGTCGGTGCCGGCATCTTCTTCATCGGTTATTTCTTCTTCGAAGTGCCGAGCAATATCATCCTTCACAAGGTCGGTGCACGGGTCTGGATAGGCCGGATCATGATCACGTGGGGTATTTTGTCGGCGGCGATGATGTTCGTCACCACGCCAACCAGTTTCTACGTGATGCGCTTTTTGTTGGGCGTTGCGGAAGCGGGCTTCTTCCCTGGCATTATTTTGTATCTCACCTACTGGTACCCATCGTATCGACGAGCGCAGATTACCTCGCTTTTCATGACGGGCATTCCTCTTTCTGGTGTGATCGGTGGCCCACTATCAGGGGCCATCATGAAGGTGTTTGACGGTCAGCATGGCTGGTCGGGCTGGCAGTGGATGTTCCTCCTCGAGGGCATACCGGCTGTCATCCTGGGCGTGGTGGTCTTTGCTTTTCTGGATGACCGCATCTCGGCCGCCAAATGGCTGACCGAAGAAGAAGCCGCGCTGCTGGAAAAAAATATCGCTGTCGAACACGCTGATAAAGAAGAGGAATCCTTGATGGCCGTCTTCTCCAGCGCTCGCGTCTGGTTGCTGGCGGTGATTTATTTCAGTTTTGTGATGGGTATTTACGGCGTGAGCTTCTGGCTGCCTACCATCATTAAAGCCATGGGTATCGCTGACCCCCTGCAGGTTGGCATGATGTCAGCCATTCCCTATGGTTTCGCCGCAGTAGCGATGCTGCTGGTCGGACGCAGCGCCGATCGCCATCGCGAGCGTCGCTGGCACGTCACCATTCCCGCTTTGCTGGGCGCACTGGGTCTGATTCTGTCTGTGATCTGGGCGGACAATACCGTGCTGGCCATGGCAGCGCTGACGCTGGCGACCTCAGGCATTCTGTGTACCCTGCCCATGTTCTGGAGTCTGCCGACCGCTTTTCTTGCGGGCACAGGTGCAGCGGCTGGCATTGCCATGATCAATTCGCTGGGCAACCTGTCCGGCTTCATCAGCCCATACGCAGTGGGCTGGCTGAAGGAACTGACTGCTTCGACTAACGCCGGCATGTATTTGCTCTCTGCCGTACTGATCGTGGGCGCACTACTGACGTTGAAAGTACCCGCACACATTGTCAACAAATAAGAGGAGTACCCATGCGGCGATATGTTTTCCTGTTGATGACTGGTCTGCTTTCATTCGCATCGGTAACAGCGGCAGGTGCTGATGCCAAGAGCGATACCAGCGTAGAAGGCGCCGCAATGCGTTGCTCTGCAATTTCACTCATGCATTCGACATTAACCACACCCTCGCCGCAATTTGGCGAGGTGATGGGTGAGATCGCAGGTTTATACGCCCAGGTGTACGCTGTTCAGCGCGAGGCACGCACCAAGCAAAAGCTGAATAACGCGGAATTGCGCAAACGCCGCGATGCCGTATTGACTGAGATTAGCAAGGGCTGGCCTAAAAACAAAACAGCCGTGGTTCGCGATGCAGCGATATGCAATGTCTGGCGCATTGATTTTTTCAGCAAGCTCTCTGAAAAAC
Source organism: Oxalobacteraceae bacterium (assembly GCA_027490465.1). Lineage (GTDB taxonomy): Bacteria > Pseudomonadota > Gammaproteobacteria > Burkholderiales > Burkholderiaceae_D > Pernthalerella. The sequence continues at coordinate 12,025 of JAIXXZ010000042.1, read as the reverse complement.
CCAGCGAGAAAGAATTTCAGGCTGCACTCGCTTCACTGGGTCCGCCGCCTGCAACCGTTTCCAAGCCGGAGATGGACAAATGGAATGGCCTCACGCCACAAGCAGTCGGTGTTTGGGCAAAAATCCAGCTGCAGGCATCGCAAAAAAAATAAGCTGTTTGACAGGCTGTGAGGGGCATCAATGATGCCCGCTCCGCTCTCACCTATTCAGGCGCCACGCTCGATGGCTTGCAGCGAGCCGGCCTCTTCGCGCAGTGCGAACTTCTGAATCTTGCCTGTGGACGTCTTCGGCAGTTCTCTGAAGACGACTTTTTTCGGCACTTTGAATCCTGCCAGTCGGGATTTGCAGTGCGTGATGATGTCTTCAGCCGTGAGCTTGGTATCCGCGCGCAGTTCAACGAATGCGCAAGGCACTTCGCCCCATTTGGGATCCGGTGCTGCCACTACAGCGACTGCCACGACCGCAGGGTGCTGATAAATCGCATCCTCGACTTCAATACTCGAAATATTTTCACCCCCTGAAATGATAATGTCCTTGCTGCGATCCTTGATGCGCACATAGCCATCGGATGACATGACCGCGAGATCACCTGTATGGAACCATCCACCTTCGAATGCCTTGTTGGTCGCGGACTCGTTTTTCAAATAGCCTTTCATGCATATATTCCCGCGAAACATAATCTCGCCCAGGGTCTCGCCATCTGACGGTACTGCTTGCAAGGTCTCGGGATCCAGCACCGCTACTGCGGCTTGCAAGTGATAACGCACGCCCTGACGTGCATTTTTCTGCGCCTGTCCACCAGCGTCCAGCGCTGTCCAGTCTTCCTGCTTGGCGCACACGGTGGCCGGACCATAAACCTCGGTGAGACCATAGACATGGGTGAGATCGAAGCCCATCGCTGCCATTTGCTCGATCATCGCCGCCGAGGGTGGCGCCGCGGCCACCATAGTAGAGACCCGATGCGTGATGCCGCTGCGCCATTCTTCAGGCGCTGACGCCAGCGCGCTTTGCACAATCGGCGCACCGCAATAATGTGTAACACGCTCTTGCGCAATCAAAGCCAGCACATGCTTTGCGTCGAACTTGCGCAGACAGACATTCACGCCAGCACGCGCTGCCAGCGTCCACGGGAAACACCAGCCATTGCAATGAAACATGGGCAAGGTCCACAAGTAGACCGCATGCTTGGGCATGTCCCATTCGAGAATATTGGAAATCGCATTGATTGCCGCACCCCGGTGGTGATACACCACACCTTTAGGATCACCGGTCGTGCCCGAGGTGTAGTTCAGTGCAATCGCATCCCACTCATCGGCCGGCATCTGCCAGACAAAATCCGGATCAGCTTCAGCCAGCAAAGTTTCATAGGCCAGCCAGTCCGCAGGGATTATCGGCATTCCTGCCTGCTGATCTTGTACGCCCACAATGATGAGTGAAGGTATGGCTGCCTTTAATTGATTCGCCAGATCCAGATACTCGGTATCGATGATCAGCACTTTCGCTTCGCCATGCTGCAGCATGAAATGCAGCGTTGCATAATCAAGGCGTGTGTTGAGGGTGTTGAGTACCGCACCTGACATGGGCACACCGAAATGTACTTCGACCATCTCGGGCAAATTGGGCAGCATCACGGCGACGGTATCGCTCTTGCCTATATCCAGTCGAGACAATGCGCTTGCCAGTCGTCGGCAGCGCTGTTCGGTCTCGCGCCAGCTGCGACGCACCTCGCCGTAGACTACCGCGAGGCGCTCACCATACACTTGCGCTGCACGCCCTATGAAATCCAGCGGCGTCAGCGGTGCGAAATTGACGTCACGGCGCTCCAGACCTTTGTCGAAATCCGTCATATGGGTTCGCTTCCTGAGATGGCAATCGGCTTATTTTAATGGAGCGACGGCAGCAAGCGATTGATGCATTTCCCTTTTTCGTTTTATTGATCGATGCATCAAAGGGAGCACAGCACGAAGAGCGCATGTGCTTGGTACACCATCGCAGCACAGGCGCGACCCGCAAGAGTGGAATGGTTCGCCAGATGGGGAGTGGTTTCGTACCGGATCGTCGAGCATTAGCCCGATCCGGTACGATACTCAAGCACTGATAATCAGCCCTGACCGAGCGCCTTGAGAAGATTGGCTTGCACGATCTCGATCCAGTATCCATCGGGATCCTTGATAAATGCCACGTCGCGCATCTTGCCCTGCTCGGGGCGTTTGACGTACACCACCTTGTTTTCATCAAACCAGCTCACCGCAGCTGCCAGATCAGGGACAGAGAAACAAATATGTCCAAAGCCCTGTGGCTGCGCATTACTGTCGTGGTACTTGAAATCCGCATCGCTCTCAGTACCCCAATTGTGAGTCAGCTCAAGAATGCCACGCTGACTAAAAGTCCATGCGGTACGCTCGCCACTGTCCTCTGGAATATCCGACGTATCATCAACGCGTGCCAGGAAATACAAGCTGAATTTCATTTCAGGGAAATCCAGTTTCCGCAAGACGCGCATACCCATTACGCGCGAATAAAAATCCAGCGCGACCGCAGGATCTTTAACACGAAGCATGGTGTGATTCAGTGTAAAGCCAAGAGACTGCGCTGGCGGACTGGCGGCAACGCCAGGGTAGGATTCGGTAGAAAATGCCATGGGTAATTCCTTTCAATAAAAGCAGCGGCGGGAGTATAACTGATCAAATAATGACATCAAATTAGCAATAGTTAAGAGATCGTTATCACTTTTTGTCATTTTTATCTGTTCGTCGTCTTGGAACTTAACTGATTACGCGCCTATAATCTCGATCCGATCACAGGCGCGGCTTGGAGAATGAAGTCGCATCGAAAGTTATAATATGAGCAATATTCTCGATGGGGCTATGAGGAAGGCCGCCGGCACCACTGATGGTGTTCAGATACCCGTATTTTTCTCTCAGTTTTTCGACATCTATGATCAAAGCTGGTACTTGATCGAATCCACTGAAGCTGACAGCAGTTCTTGCAAAACTGCCTTCTGCCAAACTCAAATTGATGCGGGTGGTACGATCGTTGGCTATTCCTACGCAATAACGACTGCCGATGCCGACGGCAACATCACTGGCTACATCTACGAGACCACCAGCAGCGACGCCAACGGCACCTACTTCTCATCGAACCATTACGATGCGAACTGGAACCTGACCGAGTCCACCTACTCCGATGGCACGTCCACCTGGGTATCGACCTATCAGACCGACACGGATGCCGACGGTAACGTCACCGGCTATACCTATGCCACGACCTACACTGATTCCAATGGCACCTATGCCTGGTCGAACCATTACGACGCCAGCGGTAATCTGACCGAGTCCAGCTATACCGACGGTAACTACAGCAGCACCTCAACTTATGAGACCACCACCGATGCCGACGGTAACGTCACCGGTTATATCCACGAGACCACCAGCAGCGATGCCAACGGCACCTACTTCTCATCGAACCATTACGATGCGAACTGGAACCTGACCGAGTCCACCTACTCCGATGGCACGTCCACCTGGGTATCGACCTATCAGATCGTCACCGATGAGAACAGCAATATCACTGGGTATATTTACGAGACCACCCAGACGGACGCCAATGGCACCTACTTCTCATCCAATCATTACGATGCAAATTGGAACCTGACTAAGTCGACCTACACCGATGGCAGCAAGATCAGCACAGCCGAAATTGAAGACATTATTTGTTATGTTTGCTCTGATCCTTGTTCCACCGAGATCTCATCTGAGGAGATGGTGGTGCCGAATGAGGATGTAACTCTCGTGGGCGTCTCTGAATATAATCAAATCGATCTCCTCTTAATCTGAAATGCGCTGTATTAATCGCATCTGAAATCCGGTTATTTTCTGACTTTTTGAAATACGGCCGCTGAGAACTTACCACGTGAATCATGCTGCTCGTGCATGATTCCCTGTTCTTGCCAAAATCAAAAAATATAGCCGCATAGTCTCTGCCATTCCAGACTGTTAAAATTGCGGGAATTGCCAATCGAGCAGACCACCACCTGAAGGCTGAAAAAACTCGGCTTCACGATCAGATACGGCCGGTCATTAATCTCGTAAAACATTTTGGATTTTGATATCTAGCCACCAATTCACTAAATGATTATTTGATATCTTTTGTAATTTGTTACCATAGATCAAAGAACAACGATCATCCTGACCATAATATGAGAATCGTAAAAGCCCCTTAGGAGAGTGATATGTCCGACATCGTTAAATTTGATACTGGCAGCAGCCCGATGACGCGATATGAATACGATGACGGCGCTTGGGTAATTGATGCTCTGCATGCCAACGAAACACTAGCCTTTGCTGGCGATTTAATCGTTTTGACCAGAACATTTTCTGACAGAATTAAAATCACTACGTACAAACTGACGGATACCACCAATTCACTTTACGTAGAAAACTCCGAAACTTTTACCGACTTGAATGGCAATTTACTGTCCTCATCTACTGCAGTTGTATCAAGTGGCGATGATGATAGTGATGATGACACCGATGAGGATGAGGATGAGGATGAAAACGACGATGATGGCACCGGCGATGATAATTATGATGGATCAACTGATGACGACTTTCAAGATGGCGGTTTAGGCGATGACGATCTCGATGGCGGCGATGGCGATGACGAACTTTGGGGCGGAGATGGTTCAGATATTCTGATTGGTGGATTAGGGGCCGATATATTACTGGGTGAAGCAGGTGATGACGATCTCGATGGTGGCGACGGCGACGACGATCTGTCAGGAGGGAATGGAGATGATCTTATCGTTGGTGGCTTAGGGGTCGATGTGTTGTTGGGCGAAGCAGGCGACGATGACCTTGACGGCGGTGCTGACAATGATGATCTGGATGGCGGCGATGGCGCAGATACGCTGACTGGCGGAAATGGCAACGATATACTCAGCGGTGGAATTGGCGCGGACTATCTTTATGCCGGTAGTGGGAATGATACGGTTGATGGCGGTGAGGGAGATGACACGATTGTCGGCGGCAATGGCGCTGGCGACGACAGCTACACAGGCGGTGAAGGTTCCGACACCATTAAATATGCGAGCGCAAAAGCAGCAATCACAGTTTCTCTCAGCCTTGGCACTGCAAAATCGAACTCGAAAGACGCAGCTGGCATTGGTCGTGATACTTTGTTCGGTATTGAAAATATCACCGCAGGATCTTTCAATGACACACTCATCGGGAACAGCGATGCAAATGTCTTTTTGGGTGAAAAAGGCGATGATTTTTTAAAAGGTGGTGATGGCAGCGACACACTTGATGGTGGCGGTGGCAGTGACACGGCAGATTACTCTGACAAGACATCTGCCATTGATGTCACGCTTAACGGTGCAACGCAAGCTTCGGTAACCGTTGGGAGCACAATAGAAGACACGATCAAGAATATTGAAAATATCACTGGCGGCTCAGGTGACGACATAATAGTGGGTGACGCGTATGCAAATACCTTGAGCGGCGGCGCTGGTGATGATTTACTGGAAGGCGGTTCTGGCAAAGACCTACTTGATGGTGGAACTGGCACAGATACCGCAGACTATTCTGATCAAACCTTAGCAGTTTCTATCACTCTTAACGGCTCAATATCTGCAACTGTTAAAGTTAAGAGCGCCAGCGAAGACGCCATCAAAAATATTGAGAATGTCACAACCGGATCAGGTAATGACACATTGTCTGGCGATTCCCTTTCCAACGTTCTATCAACCGGCCAGGGTAACGACACAATTAACGGCGGCCTAGGCAGCGATATTCTGACAGGCGGAGCGGGAAATGATCGCTTTGTGTTTAATACCAAACTTGGCACCACAAACATTGACACCATCACTGATTTTGGTGAGGGTCAGGACAAAATTGTGCTCGGCAAGTCAATTTTTAGCGCGTTGAAAAAAGGAATAACCGCTGATAATTTAGTCACAGGTACATCAGCAGAGCTTCAAGCACATACTTTCGATAAAAATGATTTTTTGATTTACAACACTGAGACTCAAGTATTGCTCTACGACGCCGACGGCTCGGGTAAGGTTGCGGCTATTACTTTTGCAAATGTGGATGTAGATTTAGTTGGAATTTCTAATCTCTCATACACTGACTTTGTGATTGTTTGATTCTCCAAACCAGAACTGAGACCTCGATATTTCGACGGTAAAAAGCACTGATTCAGTTTGCAGAAAAGCAAAAGTTCAGGGTAGGGGCATTTCCAGCTTAAGGTCAGGCCCACAGAAATCCAATTCGTCATGGCGCCCTGACCATCACGTTTGCCATTTTTCCACGAGCCTGACCTGTCAAGCTGGATTAGCTTGACAAGTCAGAAGGTGCTTTATGCATTAATTCTGCGCGATAATCACTCCAAACTGAGATGCTTGATCCTGAAACACAATCTTCCCAGTCTTCCTATCAACAATCTTCAATTCCAGTATGAGAGTTTTGTGAGAATTTTGAATCTTGATCGAATAATTCTTGGAGAGAGGTATGTGGTATCCATCCTTCATTTCTTGGCCACCAGACTGCTTAAAGTTGTAAGCTTTGTACATTCCTGATTTACCGTTGTTAGTCAGCTTCATTTCGGTATCGACGCCATTTGAACCAACAAAGCAAGCCAGTATATTAAGGTGACTTCCCATTCCACAGCTAATTACTGCGTAATACGGAAACTCTTTTTCCAGTTGCTCTGCCTGCCTCTTAGCTTTTGCGGCTTCTTCAGCCTGATGCTTCTTACCTTCCGGCGTTTCCAACCACTGCCGATATTTTTCATCTCTCTCCCTCTGTTCTGCCAAGACTCTGTCCCTCTCTTCTTGAGCTTTTTTACTTGCCTCTAGCTGAGCCAACTTCTTCTGATCTTCTCTCTCTTTAGCTTCCTGAATAATTTTTTCATTGCGATCTCTTTCTTCTTTGGCTCTCTGCAATCTAAGCATGCGATCTTTTTCAGCAACTTCATTTTCCCGATCTTTGATCGTCACTTCATCACCACTCAACGCGGCAACAATCGCCTCGTCAAAATTAAGTCTTTTGTTTTGCTTGGGTGAAAATAGGTCTTGATCACACATGCTTTGGCCTTGGCCTCCAGGCAGATCACAAGAGTAGTTTTTTTTCAGATTGATAGCCTGCATCTGCTGGCAAAAATTATATAACTCGTCCGCCTTCGAATCACTTGGCCTCATTATCAGCTCTTGAGTGTCAGGAGAAACGTTTATGTTAATTTTCAAAAAATCTAACCCAATATTAAAGCAATTAAATATCTTTTCTGACTGACGTTTCATACCCGACAATACAGTATCCCATTCATACTTAATGATCTGGTTTACGTAAATGTCACCTGCCAGTGAGCAAGGAGGCAAGGTATAGCCGCCGTACTCAACCTCGCCACCTTTAATTGATATCTTGTAGTTTTTATTTTGCTCAGGCTTGAAATCGAATTTAACAATTTGATTTGCTGGGCTCAACGCATGGGCGAATTTTCCCACGCCAGGTATCGAAGAGTGAATCCCGCACTGCACAGGAATGTTAGATCTATCTGTGACAGGAAAACTGTAAGAAACAGCGTTATTTTTATCTTGAGAGAAGCTTGGTAACGAGTAAAAACAAGCGCACAACAAAATGAGCAAACCACAATGCTTCGTGAGGGGGTGCATAGAAATCATGATTTTCTCCATTTTTCGATAGCGATGCTTGGGATGATAAAAAACTAGCCAGAAAATTTTTTTCTTCAGAATTATCACTTTTACTTCGCAGGTATGACATCGACAGCAATCAACTAGAAGTAAATTTGACAACAGCGATATTGTGTTCTGTAAATGTAAATTGTTTGACTTTATTCTACTGAGGCGATGCGACCCTCAAGTTCGTTCAAAGAAAATGAAAACCGAAAAAATAATACACTTTATTATTCTGGTAACTTTAAACTTTTAAATCGCTATATTCATTTTGCGAACAAAGCCCCTATGCTTACTTTCAGTTTGGAAGAGGCATGAAGATTGCTCAGTGATCTAGCCTCTGTGTTCCGTTCAGAACACCGCCCTGAGCTGCCAACCCTTCCAGACCTGACAGGTGAGACTCTTGACGATGTCAAGCACTGATCTAAACCGCAGAACCGCAAGAGCCCAGTCGGAGCGGTCGGCTTTTCGTCAGAAACATAATGTGCAATTGAATCGCTGCGACGCATTCATCTAAGCAGTCTTGACACCGCTGGGCTAGCTTTTCGGTTTTGTATAAATCAGTGGGTAACCATCACCGGCATCGATTTTGACTGTGTCACCCGTCGATGAAAAGCCGAGAATTTTTTTAGGGGCTTTTAAATCACTCTGATCAACACACTCTGCTTTTGTAAGGTTTGGGTCTATCTCACAGTCGAAAGAAACAAGATGAAACCTTGAGTCTTTGATTACTATATTTTTGGCAAGTTGGCTGATGACTTGCAAACCCATGGCAGCCCCTCCCTTGGTTTCGTTATTTTGGGCAACAAACTCGGGCGTCGCTTTGGTCGCATCAATATCCACGGAGTAGCTACCGCTCACTTTGTTGCCACACGCAGCCACTACTAAAGATCCAAGAGTTACAGTTAAGATAATATTTTTCATAATCATCCCAGAAAAAAATCAAAGTTTTAAAATAGTACTATTATTTTTTCTGATGACAATCTAATTTTTAACGCATTCGATGAGTATTCACACTACTCTGGCGCACCTCACTGGTCGGCTTAGTGAATATTTAGTTAACAAAAACACACCAATTAATATAAATTTAAAAGGAAATGAGCATGAAAATTTATTTAAAAATACAAATACTGATGATCCTGCTTCTACCGAACTTTACGACATCCAGTTTTGCAGCAACGCCAAACCCCCTACCAACAACTGGCGTCTACCAATCCAAATGCGGCACGCTCACCGTTTTGGAGGCGTCGAAAAAAACATCCAAGTTCTTCTTCAAGCTAGAGGCCACTGACTGCAAAATGCAAACGGGAACGATAGAAAGGGCATCTGCATGGCAAGCGTGCTCCGATGAATGCACATGGATTCTTGAATACGACGAACGCGAATTTCCCGAATGCAGCTTTGTTATCGATGTAAAAGGCGATGTTATCGAGATTGCTGGTGACGTTACCGATAGATCAGAAAAATGTGGTTTTGGCAGCGGAGTTCACGGTAACGGCAAATACAAGCGAGTCAAACGTTAGCCTATGCCGATTTCCTTGGGAAGACGCTTGCGTCGCATGAGAATCGTAAGTCATATTCCATTCAGAACACCTCCCCTGGTCTGCCAATGCGTCACGCCTGACAGGTCAGACTCAAGGGGATGTAAAGCACTGACCCAAGCCGCAGAAATGCCTAAAAATACCTGCAGTTGAATAAGCAATAGACAAAATCTTATGAGTGTGAGATTTATCAGTAAAGTCGCATTTTTCCTAGCTCTTGCTTTGATGAACCTTGAGAGTAGCGCTGCAGAATGCGAACTTCACGCACCACTAGCTGCGATGCTTGATTCCTCATCGAAAATACTTCGGATGCGAATTAAGCTGGAGACTCCCGATCAACGGGGAATCATACTATGTGACCAATACGAGCCAGAGCTAGCAAAGATCGCTTTGGAGGAGATTCGCGCAACAAATGAATCTGATGTTCGGAGCTACCATTTTTTGGATAATTTGTCTTTCCGAATTCGAAGCGAATTTAACAGCTTTCTAGGAAGACAAGAAGATTATGTCGAAGTCAGGGAATTGCATTTCTCAGAATTGCATTTTGACGGAAAAGATCTCATTGAAAAACAAAAAATTCTAAACAGACATCTTACAGTTTACGAAGCAAAAATTAAAGATTTCCAAATTCGCAGAAAGGAAAGCGCGATAAAGAGTATCTTAAGATCATTCCATGCCAAAGCAGACGCTTCAATACAAAAGAATGAATTTTTCTGTGGAATAAAATCAACACCATGTGATTTTTCAATTACTGGAGAAAAAATATCTAACTCTAAACTTACTTTTTTTGGCGGAATAATGCGCGAAGCAGTTTTCATTATTACCGTACCCAAAGTAAATGGAGGGCGTATTGACCCCAAAGCGGTAGACAGATTCCTAGAAACCTATAATGTAATCGCTGATGCATTTGTCGAAAAATTTGGGCTTCCCTTCGGGAGACGATCCTCGGCAACAGCAAGATATGGAAAAGTCACTGAAGTCTTCTGGTTTGAAAGATACAAAGAGCCAGGTGGACGATATAACGAATGGATTTTTGGCGATGACGAAATAACAATTCAATTAATTCTCAAACCCCCGAGCGCGAATCTTCCAATTCATATCGAGATCTCTATGAGTGATAAGCAATATTATGACCAGCAAGCCAATCTCGAGAAAATAAAAAAAAACAAGCAGCTTGAGTTGGATAAGTCTCGAGATTTTCATCGGCGAAAAAAAGATTTTTGACAACAAAGAAATTGAGTGTCGCTTTGGTGGATTAATCGATCATCAATCTTCTGCGTCGTAAGGATGTGAGTCCACAAGCAAAATTTCGTTATTAAAAATGCACTTTGGTCGAGATCTCCCAGAAGCTTTTGATTACTTTAAGGCTACTTTTTTAATCATGACGAAAAACTTTAGAATTTTCTTGGGAATTATCACTGCGCTTCTCGCTTTTGTAGGATTTTCACTTTATGCAATTGATAAAAAAATCGATTATCTGGCAAGAATTGTGGATCAAGAAACTGCAAAAAAAGAAAACGACATTTCAAAAATTTTTTTGAGTTTTGCAAGAGGCGACGGATTAATCAGTCTTACAAGAACTTATCAAAGTGGGTGTCAAAAGCCAGTTAATTTTGCGTTACTTAAGATTTTCGAAGATCACGACGGGTTTCAGATGAAATGCGAGGTGTATAGTAACGGAAAGTCGGTTGTTGAAGATAACATTGCTTTTGAAAAAACTATTGATGTTGATATTTTTTTGGGCGGCATAAGAGGTTCTGTCGATTCAATACGATTGTCGGCAAACTTTCCTAACAACATCCAAGTACCTGATTCAATATCGAAATACGCCTCCACTATTGGCTGCGAAGATGGTAGTGCTTCAGGAGGAAAGAATTTCTATAAAATTTTCCTGCCATCAACGACTCCATTCTTTGTTTCATATGAATGGTCGTGTGGCAGCGGTGGATGCTGGAATAGTGTCGAGATGAACAGAGCATCACAAGTTTCGAAATCCGCAAGTGGAGATAAACTTTTAAATCCAGGCGAAAGATCTACTTTATCCCCCGATAGCGGGTGGATATGCGGATAAATTGTGATTATATTTGGCCTAGATTTTGAAACATCTGTCCTATTTAGAACAACGCGCCTGACATGTCAGTCGCTTGGAAATTTATGACGTAGAATAGTGGTGTGGAGAGGCTAGTTTTTGACCTTTTAATGACCCACTAAATGGAGAGAATATGAGAACTTTCATCTGGTTTTTTACAGCATTGGCACTTTGCACAACTACGGTCTATGCAGGCAATTCACCTGGAGTGGAAAAGTGCCTGATGGACTTTCCGGACGCCGATTTCAATGCTCAGCTGGATTGTCTTGATCCAATATTTGCGAACGCGAAAGCCCAATTAGATGAGGCGCTCAAATCTAGGATTTCTTCGTTAGGCAGCGATAAAAAAGCAATTAAAGCTCTAGAAAAACAACAAAAAGATTGGGCAAAAAACCTGAGTAAACGTATTTGCCCAGAGCCAGGCCGAGTACAAGAAGCTGCGTATGTTGAGGCATGCAAAATTGAAGCCACCAACAAACGAACAGCCGAACTCTCCAAATAATCTGCTTTTTCATAAGCCTGACCTGTCAGCCCACCAGACCTGACAGGTCAGACTTTGACCCTACCGGTAATCCTCCCTCATGTTAGCGGAGGTCTGAAGTAGAATTTTCTCAATAGGAGGAGTTCTACATGAAGAAGTCGAGATTTACGGATAGCCAGATCATGGATGCCCTGAAGCGGGCTGAGGCCGGAATCAAAGTG
>JAIXXZ010000107.1 GCA_027490465.1 Oxalobacteraceae bacterium | reverse complement strand
GAACCTCGACCGTGACCGCGGGCGCGTCCATGCCGGACAGCGCGCGGCTTCTCAATACCGCCAGACCCACGGAATACGGCTCAGGCGCTGTGCCGGGATTCCAGCTCGGCGACCCGCGCTTCCAGGGCTTCGAGCCGGGCGCGAGTGCGGGCGAGCACCTCGGCCTGTACCTCGAACTCTTCCCGGGTCAGCAGATCCAGTCGGGAAAAGCCCTGATTGAGCATGGCTTTCATGTTTTTTTCCAGATCTTTGGCCGGAGATTGTTGCAGCACCTCATTGATGCGGGTCTGCAGTTCAGAGAGAAAACTCAGTGGTGTCGTCATGGCTTTGATAGGATAGGTTGCACCATCATGAAGCGCGCGCGCTTTTGTGGTGCGTGACCAAGGCGTTCAAGCGGGATAGAACAAGGCCAGATCCTATCGGATTTGGCCGAAATGACAAGTAATTCCTGCTTTATCGGGTTGGCACACGTCCTGCTTAGATCCCTTCAGCAAACAGGGATTTTGTTCGCAGGCTATTTATTCACTTCAAAAATCAAAAAGGAAATTCCATGAAAAAACTGATTCTTGCCAGCGCTGTGTCGGCGGCATTTGTGGGCGGCTTCGCTCAGGCTGAAGAAGCGGCTAAGTCAGACCATGCCTTTTCATTCAATGTCGGTGCAACTTCAGATTATCGTTTCCGCGGCATTTCGCAGTCTCGTCGTGATCCAGCAATTTCTGCAGGTATTGATTACTCCAACACCCCTACTGGCCTCTATATTGGCGCATGGGCTTCGAGCATCAAATGGGTGAAGGACAATGGGGGTGATGGAAATATGGAGGTGGATATCTACGGCGGAAAGCGGGGAGAGGCTGGCGGTATTGCATATGACGTTGGTTTTATTCATTACAACTACCCCAATAACAAACTTTCTGCCTTGCCGCCGCTGGTAAACGCGAACACTACGGAGGTTTATACACAGGTTGGTTATGGCGTGGCGACGTTGAAATACTCATATGCACTAACCAATTTTATTGGCTGGGGTGATAACACCGATGGCAGTGATTACATTGATCTCAACGTGAACCCAGAAATTTCAGATGGTTATGTGTTGAACCTTCATGTGGGCAAACAGCGTGTAAAGAACTACAGCAATGGTTTGGCTGATTACACCGATTGGAAGATTGGTGTTACCAAAGATTTTGGCATTGCTGCGGTTGCTTTGGCGGTTGTCGGAACCGATGCTGATAAGACTACATCTGGTTACAACTTTGGCGGTAGAGGTTTTACTGGCAATACGAAATTTATTGCGACCGTTACCAAAACTTTCTGATAAACCCCAACGAGGCTGACATGAAACTCATCACTGCCATCATCAAGCCTTTCAAGCTCGATGAAGTGCGCGAAGCCCTTTCGACCATCGGTGTGCAAGGCATCACCGTCACCGAGGTCAAGGGTTTCGGGCGTCAAAAAGGTCACACCGAGCTTTATCGCGGTGCCGAGTATGTGGTCGACTTCCTGCCAAAGACCAAAATCGAGGCAGCAGTCGATGACGCGATCGTCGAACGTGCTATTGAAGCGATCGAAAACGCGGCTCGCACCGGCAAGATTGGTGACGGCAAGATCTTCGTCTACGACCTGCAGCAAGTCGTACGGATCCGCACCGGCGAAACCGGCAAAGAAGCACTCTAAAGGGGATTCAACATGAAAAAATGGTTTACAAGCCTTTTGAGCGCCGGCCTTTTGCTGATGGCAGTGGGCATGTCGCCCGTGGTATCGGCCGAGGACGCGCAGCCTGCTGCCGCTCCGGCGGCAGCCACCGCAGCAGCTGAGGCGGTGCCAGCCGTAGCAGCACCCGCAGCAGCAGATGCGCCCGCACCTGCTGCGCCTGCGGAGGCAGCACCCGCAGCACCTACGCCCAACAAGGGCGACACCACCTGGATGATGGTAGCAACGCTGCTGGTCATCATGATGTCGATCCCCGGTTTGGCATTGTTCTACGGCGGACTTGTTCGCTCGAAGAACATGCTCTCGGTGCTGATGCAGGTGATGATGATTTTTGGTCTCATCACCGTCCTCTGGTTCATCTATGGCTACTCGCTGGCCTTTACCGAGGGCAGCAGTTTCTTCGGATCTTTCGATCGCTTGTTCATGAAAGGCATGACGCCGGATTCACCCGGTGCCACCTTCAGCAAAGGCGTCGTGATTCCCGAGATGATTTTTGCCTGTTTCCAGGCGACCTTTGCGGCCATCACCTGCGGCCTGATCGTCGGCGCTTTCGCCGAGCGCATCAAGTTCTCTGCCGTACTGATGTTCATGGTCATCTGGTTCACTTTCTCTTACATCCCGATCGCGCACATGGTCTGGTTCTGGCCGGGTCCTGATGCCTTCACCGATGCGGCTGCCGCCGAAAAAGCCACCGCCGTATCTGGCTGGTTGTTCCAGAAGGGCGCGCTGGATTTCGCTGGTGGCACGGTTGTTCACATTAATGCCGCTGTCGCGGGTCTGGTCGGTGCAGTTGTCGTGGGCAAGCGTATTGGTTTGGGTCGCGAATCCATGGCGCCTCACTCGCTGACGCTGACCATGGTGGGCGCATCCTTGCTGTGGGTGGGCTGGTTCGGTTTCAACGCCGGCTCGGCACTTGAGGCCAACGGCTCTGCGGTACTGGCTTTTGCCAACACCTTGCTCGCAACTGCCGGTGCCGTCGTTTCCTGGTCGCTCGCAGAGTGGGTTCTCAAGGGTAAGCCCTCAATGCTGGGTGCCGCATCCGGCGCGGTCGCGGGTCTGGTTGCCATTACGCCTGCTGCCGGTTTTGTCGGTGTCATGGGCGGACTGGTGATTGGTCTGCTGGCTGGTGTGGTCTGCCTATGGGGTGTGAACAGCCTCAAGCGCATGATCGGCGCAGATGACTCCCTGGACGTGTTTGGCGTTCACGGTATCGGTGGTGCCTTGGGCGCAGTCCTGACCGGCGTGTTTGCAGCGCCGTCGCTGGGTGGCACGGGCATCTACGATTACGTGGCGAATGCCGTCTCGCCAGAGTACTCGATTGCCAATCAGGTCTGGGTTCAGTGTCAGGGTGTGCTGACCACGATTATCTGGTCCGGTGTTGTCGCCTTCATCGCGTACAAGATTACCGACATGGTCGTCGGGCTGCGCGTGACGGAAGAAGAAGAGCGCGAAGGTCTGGACATCAGCAGCCACGGCGAGACCGCCTACCATCGTTGACAGTCAGGTCGGGTGCTCGCACCAGAGACCCTGAGTCTCAAGACAGAAACGCCTTCTTCGGGAGGCGTTTTTGTTTTGTGGGGGTTGTAGCGCGACATGTGGGTCAGCGCGGCGCCCCGCCCCGTCTCGGGGCATGCGGGCGGCTTGTCCGTTAAAATCAGCGTTTTGGCGCGAATTGCAATCGCCTGGCCGCTTGATTCTCTGGAAGGTTTTCGATGGTTCCCCATTTGGTAACGGCTCTCAACGGCCCTTTGCTCGAGCTCGAGAAGAAAATACTCGCAGCGACGCCCGCGATCGAGCGCTGGTTTCGTCTTGAATGGCAGGAGCACACACCACCGTTTTATTGCTCGGTTGATCTGCGTAACTCTGGCTTCAAGCTTGCCCCGGTCGATACCAATCTTTTCCCGGGTGGCTTCAATAATCTCGCGACAGAGATGCTGCCGCTGGCGGTACAGGCTGCGATGGCGGCGATCGACAAATACTGTCCCGATGCAAAAAACCTGCTGCTGATTCCCGAGCGTCATACGCGCAATACCTTCTATCTGCAAAATGTCGCGCGCCTGATGCAGATCTTTCGCCAGACCGGCCTGAATGTGCGCTTGGGCAGTTTGTCGGAAGAAGTGAAAACGCCCACGCCGATCGAGCTGCCCGATGGCAGCAGCATCACCCTTGAGCCGCTTGAGCGTTTGAACAATGGTCGTCGTCTGGGTCTGAAAAATTTCGATCCTTGTACCATTCTGCTCAATAACGATCTGTCTTCCGGCATACCCGCCATTCTTGAAAATCTGCATGAGCAGACGCTGCTACCGCCGCTCCATGCGGGTTGGGCGATACGACGCAAGACACAGCACTTCGCTGCGTACGATGAAGTCGTCAAAAAATTCTGCAAGCTGATTGATATTGATCCGTGGATGCTGAACCCCTACTTCGCCAAATGCACGGGCATTAACTTCCATGAGCGTACAGGTGAAGATTGCCTGGCGACGAATGTCGATGCCGTGCTGGCCAAGGTCCGCAAGAAATACAAGGAATACGGTATCAAGGAGACACCTTTCGTCATCGTCAAAGCCGACGCCGGTACTTATGGCATGGGCATCATGACGGTGCGCGATGCCAGCGAGGTAGTTGATCTCAATCGCAAGCAGCGCAACAAGATGTCCATCATCAAAGAAGGTGTGGAAGTCTCCGACGTCATCATTCAGGAAGGTGTACATACCTTCGAACACATCAATGACGCCGTCGCCGAACCCGTGGTGTACATGATTGATCGTTATGTCGTCGGTGGTTTTTATCGGGTACACGCTGAGCGCGGCATTGATGAAAACCTGAATTCACCCGGCGCTCATTTTGTACCGCTCGCCTTTGAGCAGCAGCATGCGTTGCCGGATCTCGCGGCCAAGCCCGGCACCGCCGCGCCGAACCGGTTTTACATGTACGGCGTTGTCGCTCGACTGGCACTGCTGGCCGCATCGGTAGAACTGGAAAAAACCGATCCCAATCCGGAAGAGTACTGAGTCCCACTTCATGAAAATCGCATTCGCGGCGGACGCGCTATCGAGCTTCAAGATCGCCAAGGATTCCACCTACGCGATGATGGTGGAGGCTGCAGCGCGCGGGCATGAGATTCATGCGTTCAGTCATGCAGATTTGATGTTTGATGGGGTGGGTGTGAAAGCCGCCGTCGCACGTGTCAACCTCACCGGTGATACGGGTGCGTGGTACCGCGCCGAGGCGCCGGTGCTGCAATCGCTGACTGCCTTTGATGCCGTGGTCGAGCGCACGGATCCGCCGTTCAACATGCAATACATTTACGCGACCTATCTGCTTCAGCGTGCAGAGGCCGAGGGCGCGCGCGTATTCAACCGGCCGCAGGCGATTCGCGACCATAACGAAAAGCTCGCGATTACGGGCTTCCCGCAATTTATCGCGCCCACACTCGTCACCAGTGAAACTGCGCCGATACGCGCGTTTCACCAGCAGCATCGCGACATCATTCTCAAGCCCCTTGATGGCATGGGCGGCGCAGGCATTTTCCGTGTGGGCAGCAATGGCATGAACCTCGGTTCCATCATCGAAACCCTGACCGGCGACGGCACCCGCACCATCATGGCCCAGCGCTATATCCCCGAGATCGTTCACGGCGACAAGCGCGTCTTGCTCATTGGCGGCAAAGTCGTCCCTTATTGTCTTGCGCGGGTGCCGCAGGCCGGCGAAGTACGCGGCAATCTGGCCGCTGGCGGCACGGGCATTGCGATGCCTTTGTCTGATCGCGAGCGGGAGATTGCCGAAGCACTCGCTCCGGAACTGTATTCGCGGGGATTATTACTGGTAGGATTGGACATAATCGGTGATTACCTGACTGAAATCAATGTGACCAGCCCGACCTGCTTTCAGGAGATCACACAGCAAACGGCTTGCAAGGTTGCCAGCCTCTTTATGGATGCACTTGAAAAAGCAGCCAAATCAGCGCAGTCTGGACAGCCCGTTTAAGCATCACGTTCCGATCATTGCGGCCCGCCCCGTAACTACAATCGTATTGCAGACCATGGTAGGCATTCTTCTTTTGACACATGCGCCACTTGGCCAGGCTTTCATTGAGGCTGCCACGCATGTATTTCGCAGTCCGCCCGCACAGGTGGAAGCACTGGACGTGGTTGCCGATCAGGATCCTGAGGACGTCCGGCGTCTGGCCTGTAATGCGATTGCGCGTATCAATGATGGCGCCGGCGTATTGGTTATCACCGACATGATGGGTGGCACGCCATCCAACTGCACGCTGCAGTTGTGCGTTCCGGGCCAAGTCGAAGTGATTGCCGGGATCAGCTTGCCCATGCTGCTGCGTGCCATCACCTATCGTCATGACACGCTGGATGTCACCGTTGAAATGGCGCTCGCTGGCGGGCAAAGCGGCGCATGTCGCATCGATAATCGCGTTCGACTCGCTTCCAGTTAATCATTACATCATCACACCATGATCAGCAGAGATATCGAAATCATCAACAAGCTCGGTCTTCATGCGCGCGCATCAGCCAAGCTCACCCAGCTCGCCGCCAAATATCAGAGCGAGGTCTGGATGACCCGCAATCAGCGCCGGGTGAATGCAAAATCCATCATGGGTGTCATGATGCTGGCAGCAGGCAAAGGTACAGTCGTTACCCTGGAAGCAGAGGGTCCCGACGAACAGGATTGCTTCGACTCGCTGGTGCGACTTATTGAGGCGCGTTTCGGCGAAAGTGAATAGGCAAGTTTTGCGGTGCAAGGCTGTGCGCTTCCATGACTTTTGATGAATTGACGAACTGATGGCTTCCTTCACCCTGCATGGCATTCCGGTATCGCGTGGCATTGCGATTGGCCGCGCGCACCTGTTGAGGCCAGCAGCACGGGACGTCAAGCACTATCTGGTTGCGGAAGAAAAAGTCGAAGCCGAAGTGGCTCGCCTGACTCACGCGATCAATGCGGTCAATCAGGAGTTGCAGGCTGTTCGGCGCGATCTGCCGCCCGATGCCCCATCAGAGCTGGCGGCTTTCATCGATGTGCACGCGCTCATTCTGGCGGATCCCATCATTGCCGAACATCCGCTCAAGATCATCCGCAGTCGCCATTACAACGCCGAGTGGGCGCTGCTGACGCAGATTGATGAATTGTCGGCCCAATTCGACGAGATCGAGGATGATTATCTGCGTGAACGCAAGAATGACATCCTGCAAGTAGGCGAACGCATACTCAAGCGACTGACCGGTAGTGCCGGTTCATTGCCGGCGCCATCGTCGAGTGACGGCACAAGTGCGCAAATGATCATCGTTGCGCACGATATCTCGCCGGCGGACATGCTGCAGTTCCGCGATCGCACCTTCGTTGGTTTTGTCACCGATCTTGGCGGTCAAAACTCCCACACGGCCATCGTTGCTCGCAGCCTCGATATACCCGCCGCAGTCGGCATGGCGAATGCGTCTGCCCTCATCGCCGAAGATGATTGGCTCATCATCGATGGAGACGCCGGTATCGTCATTGTCGACCCCGCGCCCATTGTGCTGGAGCAGTACCGCGAGAGTCAGAATCAGCTCATTCGTGAACGTAAAAAACTCGGCAAGCTGCGCAAGACGCCTGCGGTCACGCGTGATGGCACCCACATTCATCTGCTGGCCAATATCGAATTGCCAGAAGACTGTGGCGGCGCACTGGATGCCGGCGCGGTCGGTGTCGGATTGTTTCGTTCCGAATTTCTGTTCATGGGTCGCACGGGCCATGCAGCCAAGCTGCCCTCCGAGGACGAGCAGTTCGAGTCCTATCGCAAGGCCGTTATAGCGATGAAGGGCAGACCTGTCACCATCAGGACGCTGGATGTCGGTGCTGACAAGCCGCTCGACAAAGACGAGGAAACCGCGCTCAACCCGGCGCTCGGTTTGCGGGCGATACGCTACTGCCTGGCCGAGCCGCAGATGTTCCTCACGCAGCTACGCGCGATTTTGCGTGCGTCGGCCTATGGACCCATCAATCTGCTCATTCCCATGCTCGCGCATGCGTTCGAAATTGATCAGACCTTGTTGCTCATAGAGCAGGCAAAGACGCAGTTACGTGACGCAAAAAAGAAATTCGATACGCAGATACCGGTTGGCGCCATGATTGAAATCCCGGCGGCAGCGCTCACACTGCCGCTCTTCATCAAGCGACTGGATTTTCTCTCGATAGGTACCAACGACCTGATTCAGTACACGCTGGCGATTGATCGTGTCGATCATGAAGTGGCGCATCTCTACAATCCGCTGCATCCCGCCGTGCTGCAACTGCTGGCCATGACAATCTCCGCTGGTACAAAAGCGGGCGTTCCGGTCGCCGTCTGCGGCGAGATTGCGGGTGACATCAAACTTACCCGACTGCTGCTCGGACTGGGTCTGCGCGAATTTTCAATGCATCCGGCGCAGCTGCTGTCGGTGAAACAGGAAATTCTCAATAGCGATATCGCCTTGCTCGAGCCACATGTGAAGAGAATTTTGCGCAACTACGAGCCCGCAGCGATTGCGGAGGCCGTGGAGCGCTTGCGCGTGTTGTAGTCGCTATCCTGTTCGCCGGCATTGGGCTATGCGGCATGATCCGCAACATCCGCAGCCCGCATCATTCTCAGCCCATCAAGCGCCAGAATCCATGAAGCTCGCCACCGCGTTTGACGCTGAGCCTCGACTTCGCTATCCTTGCGCACATGCGCCGATTTGACCTTAGCTTGCGGGCGCAAGGGACGTTCCCTGACAAATACGGCTAAAGCGAGCTCGAATCGACTCTCCGAATCCAGCCCGACCAGCCAAATGCTTTCGGGCTTTTTTATTTTCGGTTCCAGATGAAATCCATCGGCGTTGTTACCCCACAGTCCATGCACTTCAAGCAGCCGTTACCGCTGCAAAGTGGCGCCACGCTGTCCGATTACACGCTGGTCTATGAAACCTACGGCACGCTCAATGCCAATGCTTCCAATGCCGTACTGGTTTGTCATGCGCTCAATGCCTCGCATCACGTAGCCGGCGTATACGAAGGTCAGCCCAAAAGTACCGGCTGGTGGGACAACATGGTCGGCCCCGGCAAGGCGCTGGATACCGATCGCTTCTTTGTCATCGGCGTCAACAATCCTGGTTCCTGCTTCGGCTCCACCGGTCCGATGCACACCAATCCAGCTACCGGCAAACCGTATGGCGCGTCTTTTCCTGTTGTGACGGTTGAAGACTGGGTACACGCACAGGCGCGGCTGGCAGATGCGCTGGGCATACGCCAGTTTGCCGCCGTGATGGGCGGGTCGCTCGGTGGCATGCAGGCACTGGCCTGGAGCATGCTGTATCCGACACGTGTGGCGCATTGTCTGGTGATTGCTTCCACACCCAAGCTAAGCGCGCAGAACATCGCCTTCAATGATGTCGCGCGTCAGGCCATACTCACCGATCCGGATTTTCATGACGGCGATTTTTATGCCCATGGCGTCGTGCCCAAGCGTGGTCTTCGTGTGGCGCGCATGATTGGTCACATCACCTATTTGTCCGACGACGATATGGCTGAAAAATTCGGTCGTGATTTGCGTGGTGATGACTATCAGTTTGGCTATGGCATCGATTTCGAGATCGAGTCCTATTTGCGCTATCAGGGTGACAAGTTTTCCGAGTACTTCGACGCCAACACCTATCTTCTGATTACCAAGGCACTGGATTACTTCGATCCGGCACGCACGTTCAACGGCGATCTTTCTGCGGCATTGGCCAATACGCAGGCAGAATTTCTGCTGGTCTCCTTTATGACGGATTGGCGATTTGCGCCAGAGCGCAGTCGCGAGATTGTGCAGGCGCTGGTCAAGAATGACCGACGCGTTACCTATGCCGAAATCGATGCACCGCACGGCCACGATGCTTTTTTGCTCGATGACCCACGCTACATGGCGGTAGTACGCTCCTATTACGACAGGATTTGGCAGGGATTGTCGGTGCAGCCGCTCGCTGCGCAAAGAGAGGCCGCATGATTACGCAGCGCTTCGCGGGCCTGCGTGCCGACCTCGCTTTCATCGCGCATTGGGTAGCACCCGCATCGCGCGTGCTGGATTTGGGTTGCGGTGACGGCGCCATGCTTGAATACCTTCAGGTCGACAAACATTGCAGCGGCTATGGCGTTGAAATTGATGATGCCTACATCCCTCGCTGCGTGCAACGCGGCGTCTCGGTGATTCAGCAGGATATGGAAGGCGGTCTGGCGATGTTTGCCGATAATGCGTTTGACACGGTCTTGTGTCTGTCGGCGTTGCAGATGATGAAAAACGTCGAAGGTGTGTTGCGTGATATTACGCGCGTAGGCAGCGAAGCGATTGTCTCTTTCCCCAATTTTGCGCACTGGCCGCATCGCGTAGCACTGCTGACGGGCCGTATGCCCGTCTCCGAGAGCCTGCCGCATGCATGGTACGACACGCCGAATCTGCGCTGTGCAACGATTAGTGATTTTGAGGAACTTGCTGACGAAGTCGGTCTCGAAGTACTTGAGTGCGTCGCACTGCGTGACGATGGAACGCCGGTCACTTTTCTCCCGAACTGGCGCGGCAGCCTCGCCGTTTTTCGTCTTCGCAAACGATGATACCGTCCTCTCGGACACCCCCGCTTTCCTTTAAAGACGACGCATGAATCAGGACACTTCTGTAGCTGGGCCGACGCCTGCTCACGGCTGGCGGCACTACTTCACTCGGCACATGCTGATTTGCGTGATGCTGGGTTTTACGTCCGGGCTGCCGCTGTTCATTCTCTACAACCTGCTCTCCGCATGGCTGAAAGCCGAGCAAGTTGATCTGAAATCCATTGGACTGTTCGCGCTGGTCGGTTTTCCCTATACCTGGAAATTCCTCTGGTCGCCGCTGATGGATCGCTTCCGCTTTCCTATGCTGGGCCGGCGGCGTGGCTGGATGTTTTTTACGCAGCTTGCCTTGCTGGCCACGATAGGCAGCATGGGTTTTTATTCGCCGGTGACGGACCTGACAATTATTGTTTTCCTGGCGGGTCTGGTCGCTTTTCTGTCGGCCAGCCAGGACATCGTCATTGATGCCTATCGTCGCGAGATGCTGTCCGATCGCGAGCAGGGATCCGGTACCGCACTGTTCGTCAATGCGTACAAAATGTCGACGCTGGTACCCGGTTCGCTCTCGCTGATTCTGTCGGATTTCCTCAGCTGGCAAGTGGTGTTTTCAATCACCGCGCTGTTCATGCTGCCCGGCGTGTTCACGACCCTGCTCATACGCGAGCCCAGCATCTACGGCGAGCCACCGCGCACGCTTCGTGAAGCGGTCGTGCTGCCATTCAAGGAATTCATTGAGCGCAGCGGCTGGTCGCATGCCGCGATGATTTTGGCGTTCATTTTCCTGTACAAGCTGGGTGATTCCATGGCCACCGCATTGGCCACGCCCTTTTACATGGATCTCGGTTTTTCGCGCACGCAGATCGGGTTGGTTGCCAAGAACGCAGGCTTGTGGGCCAGTCTTGCCGGGGGCATTCTGGGCGCGGTATGGCTGGAGAAAACCGGTGTCAATCGCGGCCTCTGGATTTTCGGCGTGCTGCAGGCAGTTGCGATTCTCGGTTTTGCCTTGCTTGCCCAAGTCGGTGCCGGCGCGCCCGGTGAGGTGCCGAGCACATTGCTGCTTGGCTTCGTGATTGGCTTGGAAGCTTTTGCGGTTGGTTTGGGTACAGCAGCTTTTACTGCCTACATTGCGACTGCCACTGATTCACGTTACACCGCCACGCAGTTTGCGTTGTTCACCAGTCTCGCAGCGGTGCCGCGCACCTTCTTCAATGCACTCACTGGTTTTATTGTTGCTCATACCGGCTGGTTCGAATTTTTCCTGATCTGCTTTGCATTGGCTTTGCCCGGCATGCTGCTATTGCCCAAGATCGCCCCCTGGAATACGCCTGCTGCGCCGGACGATATCAAGGAAGCAGAGGAAGCCAAGGAAACGAAGGGCGTGACCGGCTAAGCCGGATGATCGCGAGGCCACGATGCTCAATGTTCTCTGGCTAAGCTTCTTTTTTCTCGCTGCCGCCAGCGCACTCTGGCGCTGGCTGGTCGTGGGCGACCCGGCGGTATTTGCCGCAATGGTCGAGAGCTTGTTTGCGATGGCAAAGCTGTCTGTCGAAGTGATGATTCTATTGTTCGGCACGCTCACGCTCTGGCTGGGTTTTTTGCAGATTGCAGAAAAAGCCGGACTCGTTGAACGCCTCGCTCGTTTTTTGTCACCGCTGTTTGCGCGGCTGATGCCCGAAGTGCCCGCAGGTCATCCGGCGCTCGGTTTGATCACGATGAACTTCACCGCAAATGCGCTGGGTCTTGATAATGCCGCCACACCCATAGGCTTGAAAGCGATGCGCGAGCTGCAGTCGCTCAATCCCGAGCCCGAGCGCGCCAGCAATGCGCAAATCCTTTTTCTGGTCCTGAATGCATCATCGCTGACGCTGTTGCCGGTATCAATTTTCATGTATCGCGCGCAGCAGGGTGCGCCCGATCCGACGCTGGTTTTCCTGCCGATTCTTTTGGCGACGTCCGCCTCCACACTGGCCGGATTTTTTGCGGTGGCCTTCATGCAGCGTTTGCGCTGGCGCGATCCGGTGGTGCTTGGATGGCTGCTCGGTACGGCGCTGGTGCTCGGAAGTTTCATTGCACTGTTGTCGACGCTCTCATCAGTTGCCTTGGCCAGTCTTTCATCGGCGCTCGGCAATGCGGTGCTGTTCGGCCTCATTCTTGTATTTCTGCTGGCAGGCATGCTGCGCAAGGTGGCCGTCTATGAAGCCTTTGTCACTGGTGCGCGCGAAGGTTTCGAGGTCGCGAAAAATCTGCTGCCTTATCTGGTGGCGATGTTATGTGCCGTGGGTGTGCTGCGCGCGTCAGGCGCGCTCGATATTCTGCTGAACTTGATTCGTGAGGGGGTGCTCTGGGCTGGCTGGGATGCGCGCTTCGTTGATGCCCTGCCCACTGCGCTGGTCAAACCGTTTTCAGGCAGCGCCGCCCGCGCCATGCTGATCGAAACCATGAACACGCAAGGTGTCGACAGTTTCCCTGCGCTGCTGGCAGCGACGATGCAGGGCAGTACCGAGACCACGTTTTATGTGCTGGCAGTGTATTTCGGGTCGGTGGGCATACAGCGGGTACGGCATGCGGTGGGATGCGCGCTGTTTGCCGATTTGGCTGGGGTGCTGGCGTCGATAGTGGTGTGCTACTGGTTCTTTGGTTGACTGGAAAGCTTTTCAGGTGTGTTAAAACTGTTTTCTCCGCTGCACTCTTACCAACGACTGAGTCCCTCGTGTTGAGAGAGTCTTTTGTTTAACACTTCTGAATGGCGTCCCGCAATTAGTAGGCTTCAGGGTTTGTCGTCGATGATTTTGTAGAAGTTTGTGGTGAAGGTGGCCAAGGCCGGATGAATCTGTCCACAAAACTTAATAAAATCCTCTCTTTCTAATCTGAGGGAAGTCGAAATCAAGAAAAAACTATAAATCAGCACAGTGCCGATAATCGCGTATTTCGCTGTTTTAAAAGCGAACTGAAAGGGAGCGGACTCCCAAACATAAGTCCAAATGTCCGTCAGAATCTTTGCAAGAATGAGTAAGACGGTGAGTACAAGAATGCCAATTTTCCAGTTCTCATTCAAGTAAGAGATCGCAATTTCTCTGCGGCCTGGAAACTCCTGAAGAAACTTAAATAAAAAAAATACGAACAATACAACCAGGCCGCCACTTAAATAAGCAAAGCCAACAAAATTCCATAAAGACGTAAAAAAATAAAAATGAACACTCGATAGCAAAAAAAGCCAGCCCAAAAATAAACCATGCTGGTGCTTAGTTGGAGGCGAATCTGTAAAATCACTCACGTTAAAACGATATTTTGTCTGAAAAACCGCAAGAATTTTTGTGTCTATATAGGATCCAACTTTTCTTGGTTTGTAAATCAGGAGCCAGGCAGGGGCAAGCTGAACGCAAACAATTGAATACACGACAGTCGCAAAATGGCAAAAATAAACCACGCCAGCGATTATGTATCCGATTATGTCTATGATTGTATTTACGATCATTATGATTATTTTTATCTAAACTTAAGCATTGGCGGAATGACAGAAAAGGGCGTAGCTGAAAAGCTCAGGCAGTACTTTTGCAAGCGATTATTTTAATAATTATAATAAATTATGTGTGTAAGCTTTTGCGCTAAGGTGGGTTAGTAGCTTTGCTTTAACCTTGTTATTGCTTTTTACTTATGGATTTCTAGGCATTGCGAAAGAAAAACTGTTGAGAAAACAGCAGTGATTTAAAAACCACAAAACTTTCACGAGGCGCGCGTTCACTCGGATGAATACTCAATAATCAGCGGCGCATGATCTGAAAACCGCTCATCCTTGTACACAGCCGCACTCTTGGCCGTGGCAGCAATGCCCGGCGTGGCGACGTGATAGTCGATACGCCATCCCACATTGTTCGCCCAAGCTTGCCCTCGGTTGCTCCACCAGGTGTAGGCCTCGCCCGTGGTGTCGGGGTGCAGTAGTCGGTACACGTCGCGCCAGCCGGCTTCATCAAGCAAGCTCGTCATCCATGCGCGCTCTTCAGGCAGGAAGCCGGAGTTCTTCTGGTTGCTCTTCCAATTCTTTAGATCGATTTCCTTGTGCGCGATGTTCCAGTCACCGCAAATCACGACTTCGCGGCCGGACTGTTGCAGCGCCACCAGATGCGGCATGAAGGCATCCATGAAACGGAACTTGGCTTGCTGGCGTTCGTCACTCGATGAGCCAGATGGGCAGTAGAGCGAAATCACCGAGAGATTACCGATGTCGACTTGGGTGTAACGGCCCTCGGCATCAAATTCTGCATTACCGAAACCTGTCGTGACTGATGCGGGCTTGTGTCGTGAATAGACGCCGGTGCCCGAATAACCTTTCTTCTCGGCGTAATGAAAATGCCCGTGATAGCCATGGGGCGAGAGGAAGTCTTCCGTCATGTCGGCTTCCTGTGCCTTGAGTTCTTGCACACAGATGAAATCCGCCTCTTCCACGCGCATCCATTCGAAAAAATTTTTTTTGGCGGCAGAGCGAATGCCGTTGAGATTAGCCGAGATGATTTTCATGGTGGGTTCTTGAGAAGAGTCTTGCGATTTGAAGGCAAGGATAACCGATCAGGACGGGCATGGTCATCGCGTTAAAATATCGACTTCAACCATCTATTTTCAGGGTTATTGAGTGAACAACCTGCGCCAGCAATTCATCGAATTTTCCGTCAACACCGGCGTGCTGCGCTTCGGCGAATTCACGACCAAGGCTGGGCGTCTATCGCCCTATTTTTTCAATGCTGGCCTGTTCAATGACGGTGAGCGACTAGGCAAGCTTGCGAACTTTTATGCGCAGACCCTGCTGGATTCAGGGGTTGGTTTTGACATGCTGTTCGGGCCGGCCTACAAGGGCATTACTCTGGCTTCGGCAACCGCAGTGGCGCTCGCCTCCAAAGGCCGTAACCTGCCTTTTGCCTACAACCGCAAGGAAGCAAAGGATCATGGCGAAGGCGGCACCATCGTCGGCGCGAAGCTCGAAGGCCGCGTGGTGATCATTGACGATGTGATCTCTGCCGGTACCTCGGTGCGCGAGTCTGTGGAAATGATTCGCGCACAGGGTGCGACGCCGTGCGCGGTGCTGATTGCCTTGGATCGTATGGAAAAGAGTGGCGCCGAAGGCGCGCTATCCCAGTTGTCTGCGGTTCAGGAGGTCGAGCAGAGTTTCGGCATGCCGGTGATACCGATTGCAAATCTGAATGATTTGTTTGCTTATCTGTCCGGCCCGGGTGCGAGCGCTGAGCTGGGGAAATTCATGCCGGCCGTGGCCGCATACCGCGAGAAATACGGCGTTGCCTGATCGTTAGCGTGATAAAAAGTTATCGTACCCACGGGTGTGAAGTAATAGCAATGTTGTTTTTGGGGATGGTCATGAAAATCGCGATACGACGCATAGGCAACTTGAAGGGGTTGATCATCCCAGCGGCCATTCTTGATCAGCTGGGCTTGGAACACGAAGCTGACCTGAGCGTCAAAGATGGCGCATTGGTGATACGCCCTCTCAAAAAAGAGATACGCGCGGGTTGGTCTGTGGCCAGTAAGGAACTTTCCGTGTGCGGTGATGATGCCCTTGTAATGCCCTGATTGATCTGTTTTCTAGCCTCCGATTTTTATGCGGGCTGATTTTATTTACCCAGGTGGCAGCAAAGTCGCTTGACTGTGCATACATTTCGTTTTCTTGAGAGAGCCGGTTGGGAAAATACTGAGTAACTCCTGTTGAAGGCTGTTTGTCATTCAGGACTTATTGGCAAAGAATCTTGTAAAGCTCAAATCCTAAGTTATTTGGCGTCATATATGACCACTCGCTGCCAACCGGTAAATTTACTCTAAAGATATTTTGAACCTGCATAGGCCCTACAAGCTCCAATTTTCCGTCTGATCTGAATTTTTCCTCTTCACAAACCATCTCCCAAATCATAACGTCAGCGATCTCATCATAAGTGGACATATTAGAAATATATTTATCTGACCCTATTTCGTACACCAACACTTTTTTTATAGGGCCTTTTCGATCCACTGACTTTGGGTCATAAAACATTTGGTAAAAATGGTTTCTAGGGTATTCGTCGCCTTGGCCCTTCTTGTTTTCACTATATTCAAAAAGAGGTTTGAATAAAGCCCAACTGGTCTTTCGCATGGAAATAATGGAGACAGAGAAATTTTCTATTTTCAGTCTCGCTGAGCCTCCCGATCTGTCTAAAACCCTGCTGTATAAACGATCACAATCTTTCATAACATTGTGATGGTGATCAAACCCTTTTTGGCCGAGAATTTCTGCCTCAGTGAATTTCCATTTGATTTGAGAACGTTCTGTTTTTGTATCCAATGATGTTAAAATTTTTTCATAAAAATCAATGACACTATTAATGTATCTGTATCCCTCTTCGCGCTTCTTTGGATCGCTCTGTATATCACTCAAGGATTCTTTTACAAATTTAGCGGACAGCAAACATTTAACGGCAATTTCTGGAGTATAGAAATAACGAACAACATGTTTTTGTACTTCATCTGCGTAACTTAAGGTGAAAAATCCTTGGGCCATGAAAAACAATAAAATGCCAATTTTTTGCGGCGAATTTTTCAGAAAATCAAGTCGTGAACATAATGCAAAAATAGTATTGGAGGCCGACTTCTTAAGTTTGAATTCTGAGCTCATTTTTTCGATTTGTAGATAAAAAGTATTGATCGGTATACGATTTTCGCCTCCTCGATCATTTTGGTAAGGTGCTGCTCGATGAGCTTAAACCGGTGCCGTACGTTTTTCAGCAGATGTTTCCGGCTTGAGTTTCTGCCGCCCTATCCTAGCTTCTGCTTCAACAATTCAGTAAGCTGCGCCGGATTCGCTTTGCCCTGGGTTGCTTTCATCGCCTGGCCAATCAGCGCATTAAAAGCCTTTTCTTTGCCCGCTCTGTATTCTTCGACTGATTTGGCATTGGCAGCCAGTACCTCATCGACGATCTTTTCCAGCGCGCCGGTATCGGAGATTTGCTTCAGTCCCTTGGATTCGATGATGTCGTCAGCCAGCGACGCTGAAGATGACTTCGCTTCCCACATCGCAGCAAACACTTCCTTGGCGATCTTGTTCGAGATCGTGCCATCGGCAATGCGCTTCAATAGCACCGCTAACTGCGCTGCACCGACCGGCGATTCGCCGATGTCGATACCCTCGCGATTCAGCGTCGAGGCCACATCACCCATCATCCAGTTTGCCGCGGGCTTGGCCTGCTCTTTGCCAGCGACGGTAACGATCGCTTCAAAATAAGCAGCCATCGCTTTTGATTGCGTGAGTACCATCGCGTCATACTCGGGCAAGCCAAAGTCTTTCACAAAGCGTTCGCGCATGGCGCCGGGCAGCTCGGGCAACGAGGCTTTTACGCGATCTATCCATTCCTGGGCAATCATCAGTGGAGGCAGATCGGGATCGGGGAAGTAGCGATAATCCATCGCATCTTCCTTGCTGCGCATGGAGCGAGTTTCTTTCCTGTCCGGGTCGTACAAGCGCGTTTCCTGAACAACGGTGCCGCCGTCTTCGATCAGCTCGATCTGGCGACGTACTTCGTAATTGATCGCTTCTTCCAGAAAGCGGAAAGAATTCAGATTCTTGATTTCGCAGCGTGTGCCGAATTCCTTTTGTCCGACCGGACGCACCGACACGTTGGCGTCACAGCGAAATGAGCCTTCCTGCATATTGCCGTCGCAGATACCCAGCCACATCACGAGCGAGTGCAGTGCCTTGGCATAGGCGACCGCTTCGGCTGCGCTGCGCATCTCGGGTTCGGTCACGATTTCCAGCAGGGGCGTGCCCGCGCGGTTAAGGTCAATGCCGGTCATGCCGTGATAATCCTCGTGCAGGGATTTGCCTGCGTCTTCCTCCAGATGTGCACGGGTCAGGTTCACGGTTTTCATTTCCGCTTTGCCGTCTTTTTCCACAACAAAGGACAGACTGCCGCCCTGAACCACGGGAATCTCAAACTGACTGATTTGATAGCCCTTGGGCAGGTCAGGATAAAAATAATTTTTACGAGCAAACACCGATCGCGGCGCAATGGTCGCGCCGATCGCAAGACCGAACTGAATCGCACGCTCGACCGCGCCGCGATTCAATACTGGCAGCACGCCGGGCAGGGCCAGGTCCACCGGACAGGCTTGCGTGTTGGGCGCTGCACCGAAGGCGATTGGTGCGCCACTGAAAATCTTGGAGGCTGTCGTGAGCTGCGTGTGGGTTTCAAGCCCGATCACCACTTCCCATTGCATGATGTGTCCTTTGGCTGCTGAGCGTTTTGCGTGTTCTGTGTGTTCTGTGTGTTCTGTGTGTTCTGTGTGTTCTGTGTGTTCTGTGTGTTCTGTGTGTTCTGTGTGTTCTGTACGAATTAGGTGTTCTGTGCTGGCCGGCGCTGATGCCAGTCTGTCGCCAGTTGAAATTGATGCGCAATATTGAGCAGTTTCGCTTCGCAAAAATAATTGCCGATCAATTGCAGTCCGACCGGGCGATGCGCATTTTTGGCACCTTGTCCGAAACCTACCGGAATCGACATACCCGGCAAACCAGCAAGACTGGTGGACAAGGTGTAAATATCGGCGAGATAGTTGGCAACGGGATCGTTGACTTTGGATCCAAGATCCCAGGCAACTGTGGGCGCGACCGGCCCCATGATGACATCGCACTGCGTGAATGCCTGCTGAAAATCCTGTGCAATCAGACGGCGAATCTTTTGTGCCTGCAGATAGTAAGCATCGTAATAGCCATGCGAGAGTACGTAGGCACCGACGAGAATGCGGCGCTTGACTTCATCACCGAAGCCTTCGGAGCGTGTCTTGCGGTACATGTCGCCGAGATCCGTATACTCTTTTGCACGATGGCCATAGCGCACACCGTCGAATCGTGACAGGTTCGACGAAGCTTCGGCCGGTGCAATCACGTAGTACACCGGAATGGAGAGCGACGTCTTGGGCAGCGAGATCTCGACCAGTGTTGCGCCCAGTTTCTCGTACTCTTTCAGCGCATTGCGTATCGCCTGCTCGACATCGCTGGCGAGTCCTTCGCCGAAATATTCTTTTGGCACGCCGATCCTGAGGCCTTTGAGGCTCTGACCCAAATCGCGCGTGAAATCTTCGGATTCGCGCTCGATCGAGGTCGAGTCTCGCGGATCAAAGCCACTCATTGCATTGAGCAGCAAGCCGCAATCTTCAGCGGTCCAGGCCATCGGGCCACCCTGATCCAACGAGGAAGCAAAGGCAATCATCCCGTAGCGCGACACGCGGCCATAGGTCGGTTTGATACCGGTGATGCCACAGAGTGCTGCGGGTTGACGGATGGAGCCGCCGGTATCAGTACCTGTGGCGGCAGGTGTCAGGCCACCCGCGACCGCTGCAGCCGAGCCGCCCGAGGATCCGCCAGGTACGGCGGTCTTGTCCCAGGGATTCTTGACGGGGCCGAAAAAGGAATTTTCATTCGATGAACCCATGGCGAATTCATCACAATTCAATTTGCCGAGGTTAACCATGCCTGCTGCACGGAACTGTTTCACCACAGTGGCATCAAATGGGCTGCTGTATTGAGAAAGCATCCTCGAACCGGCGGTCGAGGTCCAGCCCTCGGTCACGAAAATATCCTTGTGTGCAATCGGCAGCCCGGTCAGTGCGGTGGCAGTGCCGCTGGCGATACTCGCGTCTGCTGCCTTTGCTTGCGCCAGTGTCAGCTCGGGATCGACGCTGATAAAGGCATTCAGATCGCTGGCGGCAATACGAGATAAATAGTCGCTGGCGAGTTCGGTTGCCGAGATCGAGCGGCTTTTGAGCTGCGTGGACAGTGCTTTTAGTGTCTGAGTAGGCATGAGTCTATGGTGCGCTGTGTTCGGAGAGGCGGCATTAAAAAGGGTTGAACAGCCGTCTTATTCGATGACCTTCGGGACCAGATACAGCCCATCCTGCGTCAGGGGAGCTGGCTTTTGACAGGCATCGCGCTGATTGCTCTCGCTGACTTCATCATCGCGCAGGCGCAGGGCGAGGTCGTTCTGCCAGGCGGCAATCGGATGAGACAGCGGTTCGACGCCCGTGGTGTCAATGGATTTCATTTGCTCGACCAGCGCGAAAATACTGTTCAGTTTGTCGAGCGCATCGGCGGATTGCTGGTCGTCGAGATCGAGTTGCGCCAGTTTGGACAGGCGCGCAATATCGGTGAGGGACAAGGACATGGGGGTTCGCCGGGCGGCGCGTCAGGGTCAACGATTTTAAAAATGGCAAACAATGCAAGGTATGCGTTTTCGCCGGAGAAAGCGGCAGAACGGCGAATTTTTCGCGTTTCTGTCAGCCAATTCAGCGAGGATTATAAGGTAGAATGTCAGGTTAATGGCTGCAGCGACCGCGCATAGTGCGGCGCACAAACTCGGCTCATTTCCGCAATTTTTTCGCCCGGACGTGTCCCGTTCTGGCGCTTGAGGACAAGATTTCATGTTTGCATTCCTTCGTAGTTATTTTTCGAACGATCTGGCGATTGACCTTGGCACCGCCAACACCCTGATTTATGTCCGTGGTCTGGGTATCGTGCTCGATGAGCCATCCGTTGTGGCGATCCGCCAGCAGGGCGGGCCGAATGCCAAGAAAAACATTCAGGCCGTCGGTAAGGAAGCAAAGCAGATGCTGGGCAAGGTGCCCGGCAATATCGAAGCCATTCGTCCGATGAAGGACGGCGTGATTGCCGACTTCACGGTCACTGAGCAAATGCTCAAGCAGTTCATTCGCATGGTGCATGACACCAAGCTGTTCAAACCCTCACCCCGCATCATCATTTGCGTACCCTGCGGTTCGACGCAGGTCGAACGCCGCGCGATCCGCGAGTCGGCGCTCGGTGCTGGTGCCTCACAGGTGTTCCTGATTGAAGAGCCGATGGCCGCTGCCATTGGCGCAGGCCTCCCCGTCTCTGAAGCGACCGGCTCCATGGTGGTTGACATTGGTGGCGGTACTACCGAGGTCGGCATCATTTCGCTCGGTGGCATGGTCTACAAAGGTTCGGTACGCGTCGGTGGTGACAAATTCGATGAGGCCATCGTCAACTACATTCGTCGTAACTACGGCATGCTGATCGGCGAACAAACGGCAGAAACCATCAAGAAGCAGATCGGTTCGGCTTTCCCGGGCACCGAGGTACGCGAAATGGAAGTCAAGGGCCGCAACCTCTCCGAGGGTATCCCGCGCTCATTTACCATTTCAAGTAACGAGGTACTTGAAGCGCTGACTGATCCGCTCAATAACATCGTCTCGGCGGTAAAAAATGCGCTTGAGCAGACACCGCCCGAGCTGGGTGCCGACATCGCCGAGAAGGGCATGATGCTCACAGGCGGCGGCGCACTGCTGCGTGATCTCGATCGTCTGCTGATGGAAGAGACTGGTCTGCCTGTGCTCGTGGCCGATGATCCGCTGACCTGCGTGGTGCGCGGCTCAGGGATGGCGCTCGAGCGCATGGACAAGCTGGGTTCTCTGTTCTCCTACGAATAATTCGATGCGCATGTGTGACCGCTGCCCGCCAACATTTTGCGGACAGTCGTCACCGCGATGCGCGACTTGGTCTTTGCGAGTGGCAGTAACTGCGCTGCACTTGCAGGTTTTCCATTTCAACGGTAACAAAGTCTCACCTTGATGGAATACAGTCCGCCGCCACTCTTCAAGCAAGGTGCTTCGGCACGCGCGAAGATGCTGTTCTTTGCGTTGATTGCGGTCGCTTTGCTGATGGCCGATTCGCGATTCCGCACGCTTGGCGTGATGCGCCAAGCCATAGGCACTGCCTTGTATCCGCTGCAAATCGTCGCCATGCTGCCTCGAGACGCGTTTTTCGCCGTGACCGACTACTTCGCATCACTGGCACGTCTGCAAACTGAAAATGCACGCATGCGCGAGCAGCAGGTTTTGAATGCACAGCAATTGCAGCAGAACGCGCAACTGTTGGCGGAGAACACGCATTTGCGCAAGTTGCTTGACGCTTCGGACCGCCTCCAGATCAAAACGCTGATGAGCGAGATTCTCTACGACGCGCGCGATCCTTTTTCACGCAAAATCATTCTTGACCGTGGACAGTCGCATGGCATCCGGCCAGGGCAGCCCGTCATCGATGATCTGGGCGTGATTGGTCAGGTGACGCGCGTGTTTCCTTTCACCTCCGAAGTGACGTTATTGACTGACAAAGACCACGCAATACCCGTCCAGGTATTGCGCAGCGGTGTGCGCAGTGTTGCGTATGGTCGCGGTCAGTCCGGCGTGCTCGAATTGCGTTTCATGGCGTCCAACGCCGATATTCGCAAAGGCGATGTGCTTTCCACGTCGGGCATTGATGGCGTTTATCCCTCCGGCCTCTCAGTTGCGACGGTGGTCAGCGTTGACACCCAGACGTCGGACGCTTTTGCGCGCATCTTGTGTCAGCCGAGCGCAGGCGTCTCCCGGCATCGACAAGTTCTGATTCTGCTTGCGGAAAACAACCAGCCCCCCCCAGCTGCTGCAGAGAATTCACAGCAACCCGAACTACGCGGCAAGCGCCTGCGCAAAGATACGACGGAGACGGCGCCATGATCGATCGCGACCATATTCTTTTGCCGGTCAATCCTGCATTCATTGGATTCAGCTTGATAGCGGCGTTCTTCATGAATCTTTTCCCCTGGGGCAGTTGGGGTTGGGTACCCGATTTCGTTGCATTGACTCTGGTGTTCTGGAGCATTTACCAGCCGCGCAAAGTGGGCATCGGCATTGCGTTCCTGATGGGTCTGGTGATGGACGTGCACAGCGCATCGCTACTGGGCGAAAATGCGCTGGCTTATACGCTGCTCTCTTATTTTGCAATCACCATCCATCGCCGAGTGTTATGGTTCCGACCCTCGGTCCAGGCCTTGCATGTGCTGCCGCTGCTGGTGGTGATGCAGGTCGTGCAGATGCTGATTCAGCTGGCTGTCACTGGTAATTTGCCCGGCTGGTTGTATTTTGCCCAAAGCATTGTGGCCACCTTGGTCTGGCCCATAGTCTGCTGGTTGCTGCTTGCGCCGCAGCGGCGTGCCGTCGACCGTGATGAAACGCGACCGATCTGATGACTTGCCCGTTTCTTTCGTCCATTCCTGTTCGACCTGTTGAATTCAGCCAGACCCCATGACTGAAATTAAAGACACTGAACGCGAGCTGCAGCTATTCAGATTGCGTCTGTCAGTAGCTGGTCTGGTGGTCTTCATCTGCTTTGGCCTGCTGATGCTGCGCTTTTTATGGCTGCAGGCGGTGCGGCACAGTGAATACGCAGAGCGTGCGGAAAGTAACCGGATTTCAGTCGTTCCTGCGGTCCCCAATCGAGGTCTGATTGTTGATCGCAACGGTGTTGTTTTGGCCCGTAACTATTCTGCGTATACGCTGGAAATTACGCCTGCCAAGATTGATCGGCATCTCGATACCGTGATCGACGAGCTTGCGCAGTTGGTGGATATTCAGTCCAAGGATCGCAAGCGCTTTCGGCGGCTGATGGAAGAATCCAAGACCTTCGAGAGCCTTCCGATTCGCACTCGCCTGACCGATGAAGAAGTCGCCCGGTTTGCGGCCCAGCGCTACCGCTTCCCCGGAGTCGACATCCAGGCGCGTTTGTTTCGTCAGTACCCTTTGGGCCAAACGGCTTCGCACATGATCGGTTACATCGGTCGCGTGAACAAGAAAGAAGCTGAGCGCCTCGAGGCCAGTGAAGATGCGGCCAATTATCGGGGCACCGAATACATCGGCAAAGAGGGCATAGAAAAAAGTTACGAGAAACATCTGCACGGTATTACCGGTTATGACGAAATCGAAGTGTCGGCTGGCGGGCGCGCGAATCGCACGCTGTCGCGTACAGCGCCCACGCCTGGCAATAATCTGATTCTGTCGGTTGATATCGAGCTGCAGAAAATTGTGGAGAAAGCCTTTGGCGATCGCCGTGGCGCGCTGGTAGCGATTGAACCCGAGACGGGCGATATTCTCGCCTACGTCTCCATGCCGACCTATGATCCCAATCTGTTCGTCGAGGGTATTGATGCCAAAAGCTGGGAAGAGCTCAATACCTCGCTCGACAAGCCGCTGCTCAACCGCGCGCTGATCGGGAGTTATCCGCCGGGCTCTACCTTCAAACCTTACATGGCGCTAGCCTCGCTCGAATTGGGCAAGCGCACGCCGGAATTCGCGATTTTTGATCCGGGCTACTTCATGTTCGGTAACAATCGCTTCCGCGATGACAAGGAAGGTGGACACGGTCGCGTTGACATGTACAAGTCTATTGTTCAGTCCTGCAATACGTACTACTACGTGCTTGCCAATGATCTGGGTATTGATGCGATTCATGACTTCATGAAGCCTTTCGGTTTTGGCCAGCTCACCGGCATTGACCTGGAAAACGAGCGTCGCGGCGTGTTGCCATCGCAGGATTGGAAGCGTACCGCGTACAAACGGCCCGAGATGCAGAAATGGTATGCGGGTGAAACGATTTCCGTGGGTATTGGGCAGGGCTATAACTCCTTTACCCCGCTGCAGCTCGCGCATGCGGTTGCCAATCTGAGCAATAACGGCGTGGTCATGAAACCGCACCTGGTCAAAATGGTCGAGAACGGCACAACCAAAGCCAGAAAACTGACCGTTCCCAAAGAGAGCTACCGTATCAAGCTCAAGCCGGAAAACATCGAGGTCATCAAGCAGGCGATGATAGGCGTGACCAAAGAAGGAACGTCGGCGCGATCTTTTGCCAATGCGCCTTACAGCTCTGGTGGTAAAACAGGAACCGCACAAGCGGCAGCCATGAGCAAGAACGTGAAATACGATGCCAGCAAGATCGCAGAAAGACTGCGCGATCACTCGCTCTATATCGCTTTTGCACCCGCAGACAAGCCCAAGATTGCGTTGGCGGTGATTGTGGAAAATGCGGGTTTTGGTGCCGCCGCCGCGGCGCCGATTGCGCGTATGGCGATGGATTACTATTTGACCGGCAAGCGGCCGGATGAGCCTCCGCCAAAGCAAAAGACCAAAGATGCAGCGCCGGCTGAAGTGACCCAAGCACCCAAGCCTTCAACGGCACCTGCTGCGCCAGTTACCACGACCTCGCCCGGGAGAGCCAATTGATCTCATTCGTGGATAACAGCCGTTTTCAGGTGATCAATCAGGTCCGGCGTCGCTTTTTCATTTTCGATCGTTCGCTGACCATCATCCTCAGTCTCATTCTTTTTCTGGGATGTCTGGCCGTGTTCTCGGCGGGGATGGATTTTCCCGGTCGTTTCGAGGGACACGTGCGCAACATCGCTGTGGGCATCGCGGTGATGTGGGTTGCTGCGATGGTGCCGCCGCAGACACTCATGCGCCTTGCGGTGCCTATCTATCTGGTAGGTGTCGCCTTGCTGGTCGCCGTCGCGCTGTTCGGATTGATCAAGAATGGGGCACGGCGCTGGATCAATATCGGCTTCATCATTCAGCCCTCCGAAATCATGAAGCTGGCATTGCCCCTGATGCTGGCCTGGTACTTTCAGAAACGCGAAGGCATGATTCGGTGGCGCGACTTTCTTTTTGCCGGCATTCTTCTCGCGATCCCGGTCGGGCTGATTCTGCGCCAGCCTGATCTGGGCACTTCCTTGCTGGTGACCTCGGCAGGATTTTTCGTGATCTTCCTCGCAGGTTTGTCCTGGCGCTTGATTATTGGTCTCATCATCGCCGGCCTTGCCAGTCTGCCGCTAATGTGGACGCTCATGCATGATTACCAGCGTAACCGCATCATGACGCTGCTGGATCCCACTTCGGATCCGCTGGGTAAAGGGTTTCACATTATTCAGTCCACTATTGCGATCGGCTCTGGCGGATTGATTGGTAAAGGATGGCTCAATGGCACACAGTCCCATCTGGAATTCATTCCTGAACGCACAACCGATTTTATTTTTGCAGTGTTCTCCGAAGAATTCGGATTGTTGGGCAATGGCGTCCTGCTGGTGCTGTATCTGATGTTGATTGGTCGCGGACTGATCATTGCAGCGAACGCGCCGACCCTGTTCGCTCGTCTGCTGGCGGGTGCGCTGACTTTGTCGATATTTACCTATGTCTTTGTGAATATGGGCATGGTCAGCGGCATCTTGCCAGTGGTTGGTGTGCCACTTCCCTTCGTGAGCTACGGTGGCACCGCTTTCGTTACTCTCAGCCTGGGTGTGGGTACGCTCATGAGTATTCAACGGCATCGTAAACTGGTTCAGACCTGATTTGAACGTGCAAGGCCATCCGCACTTGATCCGTTTTTCGTGCTCGTACGGGTGCAGCATGCGACTCATGCTCTGCGCAACCATGCTGCTTGGCGGCTGCGCCACGATCGACCTGTCGGAATCAAGCGATCCGGATCGCGGTGCCCCGGTCGTCCGCAAGCGGCCAGCTGCAAAGAGTGCATCAGAACAATCAAGCGAGAAGACGACCAATGCAAGCCCGCCGGTTGCGCAAGCGCCGTCGAGAGCGCCCGCTAAAAAACCCGGCGGCTACTACCAGGATGACGGGCCAGATGAACGCATTCCTGAGGGCTTGTTGAATACGCCCGATGCCGAGCCCCGCATCGAGCCCTACGCCAAGGGACCAAGCCGACCTTATACGATATTCGATCAAACCTATGTGCCTATCACTGACAATCGTCCGTTTGTACAGCGCGGCATAGGCAGCTGGTACGGGAAAAAATTTCACGGGCAGCGTACTGCATCAGGTGAAATCTACGACATGTACAAGATGACGGCAGCACATCCAACGCTGCCAATACCTTCGTACGCGCGGGTCACCAATCTGCGCAATGGAAAACAAATCATTGTTCGAATTAATGATCGTGGTCCATTTCATTCTTCACGCATCATCGATTTATCCTATACCGCCGCGTTGAAGCTCGGTTATGTGCAGAATGGCAGTTCAGAGCTGGAAGTCGAGCGACTGCTGCCGGACGACATTAAGCGCCTTCAAGCCTCGCGCCGCCAAGAGGCCGCACCTGTATCCAAGCCTGCTGTTGCTGATGAGAACGAAACGATTGCTCGTCCGGTGAATGCCCCGGCCTCATCTTCCGTCGGAGCGGAGGCAGGCGGATTTTTCCTGCAGTTCGGTGCCTTTTCGCAGCTGCCCAATGCGGTATCCCTGCGCGAGCGTTTGCTATCCACATGGCCGCAGGATTTGCCTCGCCCGGAGGTCGTGCAAAGCCAGGGACTGTACCGCCTGCATAGTGGCCCGTTCAACACGCGTGACCTGGCCGACCGCGCCGCGCAAGCCTTGAAGTCCTCGGCACAGCTGCAGACGACGATCGTGCAGAAATAGATCAGGAAGATCGAGGCGTTCTGGTCAGCGCGATGTCGTAGAGCTGATTTTTCTTCACGCCGGTAATGCGCGAGGCCAGCGCTGCCGCCTGGCTGACGCTACACGCTTCAAGCAGAATGTCGAGTACGCGTACAGCTTCATCAAGCCCATCGTTATTCACCGCGGTAGCCGCTTCGATCAAGACCACAAATTCACCGCGCTGGTGATTGGGATCGGAGGCCAGCCACTGCGCAGCCTCCGAAACAGGGCAACGGTGTACTTGTTCGAAAACCTTGGACAACTCGCGTCCAATGACCACCTGGCGGCTGGGTTCGAAAACGCGGGCCATTGCTGCAATGGTATCCGCAATTCGGTGTGGGGCTTCGTAAAATACCAGCGTTGCCTCGGAGGGTTGCAGGGAACGCAGGACTGCTTCGCGTTGCTTGTCGCGCGCCGGCAGAAAACCGACAAAGTGGAATTGATCAGCGATCAGGCCGGAGACGGACAATGCAGTAACCGCAGCCGAAACGCCGGCAATCGGTATGACGCGCAAACCGGCCGTGATTACCGCATCGACGATACGCGCACCGGGGTCGGAAATCGCCGGTGTACCGGCATCGGAGACCAGAGCGATGCGCTCTCCTGCGTGCAAGCGGCTGATGATTTTATCCGCCACTTCCCTTTCATTGTGCTGATGTGCGGACAACAGGGGCTTATCTATATCCAGACGAGCAAGCAATTGCCCTGTCTTGCGCGTATCTTCGCAGGCGATTGCAGAACAGAGCGACAGCACTTTTAGTGCACGCAAACTGATATCGCCCATATTCCCAATGGGTGTAGCCACTACATATAATGCGCCATCCGGAAAACTTTGTTGTTCGAGTTCTCCGGCGAGTGCGGTGATTCTTGCAATGAAAGCAGCGTTGGCCAATGAGTCCATGGAGGATGGGGTCTGGAAAATGAATGAAATCTTGAAGGTAGGCCGGGTCCGACCTGATCTATTGTACAAAAGTGTGTGTCATGAAGCTGATTGCAATGCCTGCTGCGCCTGATTCTCGACAGCCTACTTCAGTCTCACTTGGCCGAGATGCCGAAGCGCGAGCACTGACTTTTCTTCTAAAGCAGGGACTGACGCTGATTGAAAAAAATTTCCGCTGTCGCGTGGGTGAGATTGATCTGATCATGCGAGATGCACACACGCTGGTCTTTATCGAAGTACGCTCGCGCAAAGATCGACGCTTTGGTGGCGCTGCCGCCAGTGTTGGTCCCGTAAAGCAGCAACGCTTGTGGCGCAGCGCAACTTTCTACCTGCTCAGATTTCGAAAGCCGCCTGTCTGCCGCTTCGATCTCGTCGCTATCGACGGCGATGATTTACGCTGGATGAAAAACATACGCCTGTCGGGTTCCTGAGCGACCGAGGGGTACTCCCGAAAGCTATGGAAGCGCTGGCTCAATAAACCCGAGAACTTTTGCAGCACGGTCAACAGCGCCAAGCCCTTGATTTTGCTGAGCTCTGCATTGTGCAGCTGCGCTGGCTCGCCATAAAACATGGATTTATTCAGCGTATTTCTATCCAAGCTTGCGGTCTCACTTACTCTTATAATCTGTGTCACAATGAATAAGCAACGCATTATTGGGCATTTCAACGAAAGTGCCGAACTGAAAATCCAGTCAGCTGCCGAGCTTGCGCATCCTATTGCAGAAGCCATCGAGTTGATGTTTTCGGCTCTTTCGAACGGCAATCGCATTCTGGCTTGTGGTAATGGCGGTTCTGCGGCGCATGCGCAGCATTTTGCTGCCGGCCTGGTAGGTCGGTTCGAGCGTGAGCGCCTGCCGCTGCCAGCGCTGGCGCTATCAACCGACCCCGCCATATTGACTGCGATTGGCAATGACTACAGTTTTGCCGAGATTTTTTCCAAACAGGTGCAGGCTTATGGACAGGCCGGTGACGTGCTGTTGGCGATCTCGACTTCAGGCAATTCAGCGAACGTCCTTGCTGCCATCGAAACCGCACAGGAACGAGAAATGCGAATCGTGGCACTGACCGGCAAAGGTGGTGGCGCAATTGCCGGATTGCTGAGTGATGCCGATGTGCGTGTGTGCGTGCCGGATGATCGCATGACCCGGATTCAGGAAATTCATTTATTAATTATTCATTGTCTTTGCGATGGCATTGATGTCGCACTTTTTGGAGGAGATGCGGAATGAGATCAGTTTTTCAAGCGCGCGTGTACCGCGGTTTGTTCACCCTTAGCCTCGGCGCCACACTGCTGCTCAGCTTGCAGGCTTGTGTACCCCTGATGGTCGGTGGAACGGTCGCGGGCGCAATCGTGGCAACAGACAGGCGCACGCTGGGTTCGCAAACTGACGATACCGCCATCGAGCTCAAGGCCGCGGGACGTGCCAGCAAGATCACCGGTGACAAAGGCCGGGTCGCCGTCACCAGCTATAACCGCATGGTGCTGCTGACAGGTGAGGTCGCCGATGAAAAAATGAAGGCTGAAGTACAAAAACAGGTTGAAACAATTTCTGGCATTAAATCGATAGAGAATGAGCTTGTTATTGCGCCTGTCTCCAGCGTCGGTGTGCGTTCCAACGATGCTCTGATCACTGGCAGAGTGAAGGCAGCGATCATCGACACGGCTGACTTGTATGTCAGCGCTTTCAAAGTACAGACTGACCGCAGCGTGGTCTATCTGATGGGCCGGGTAACCGAGCGCGAAGCGAAGCTGGCTGGAGAAGTGGCTCGCAATGCCGGCGGCAAAATCAGCAAGGTCGTCTTGATGTTTGAATACATTGACGAGGATGAGGCAAAGAAATTCATCCCGAAACAGGCAGATGGCAATGAAAAGCCGGCTGCAGCAGAGCCCAAGTCTGCACCGACACCTGCGGCAAACCCGGAGCCCAAAGCACAACCCAAAGCTGAGGCCAATGTACCGGCAGCCAAGGAGGCTCCGGAGAAGTAACGCGGTATCTGATCATGAATTTGCATCATCCGAGGGGTGTGGCGCAAGGCGCCCACCCCTTTTTCATTCAGGTGGCTTGCGGCACTGCCCTATAATGGCGGCTGATTGATTTTTAACTTTGGAAAGCCCCATGTCTCGTCATTTTCCGCGCCGCGCCGGTGGTCTCACCATCATTCAGACTATGGCCATACTGGCTGTACTGGGCATCGTCTTGTTCTTCGCGTTGTCACTGCTTAAAAAAGAGATGGCGCCTGCAGCAACCTTCAAGACTTTGCAGGGTGAGCAGATCACGACTGCTTCGTTGCGCGGCAAAGTCGTTATGGTGAATTTCTGGGCCACCAGCTGCAGCACCTGCGTTCAGGAAATGCCGGAGATGGTGGAGACCTACAAGAAATACCACGATCGTGGCTTTGAATTCGTCGCCGTGGCGATGAGCTATGACCCACCCAACTATGTCTTGAACTACGCTGAGACGCGAGAGCTGCCCTTCAAGGTTGCGCTGGATGCCGATGGCGCGGTGGCACGCTCATTTGGTGATGTGAAGCTGACGCCGACTACCTTTCTCATCAACAAAAACGGTGAGATCCTCAAGCGCTATGTCGGCATTCCGGAATTTCCGGCAATGCACCAGTTGATCGAGAAAGCGCTCGCAGTCTGACCCTGCAGGCTTGTCGGCAGCGATAGCAGCGCCTTACTTCAGCCCAGCCTTATGCGCTTGCTGATCCGCATGATAAGAACTGCGCACCATCGCCCCCACAGCGGCATGCACGAAGCCCATGTCTGCAGCCGCAGCTTCAAACATGCGGAAGGTGTCCGGGTGCACATAGCGCCTTACCGGTAAATGATCGCCACTGGGTGTCAGATACTGACCGATGGTGAGCATATCCACATTGTGTGCACGCAGGTCGCGCATCACTGCCAGAATTTCCT
The DNA here is from genome assembly GCA_027490465.1 of Oxalobacteraceae bacterium. GTDB lineage: Bacteria > Pseudomonadota > Gammaproteobacteria > Burkholderiales > Burkholderiaceae_D > Pernthalerella. Next base: position 38,754 of record JAIXXZ010000107.1, on the reverse strand, counting down.
CATCGGTTTCACCCAGGCCGACCATCAGACCTGATTTCGTGGGTACATCCGGATGCAAGGCTTTGAAGCGTTTGAGCAAATCCAGCGAGTACGCATAATCAGAGCCAGGGCGCGCTTCTTTGTAAAGACGTGGCACGGTTTCGAGATTGTGATTCATCACATCGGGCGGTGCGGCCTTGAGAATGTCCAGCGCTCTGTCCATGCGGCCGCGAAAATCTGGCGTCAGAATTTCAATTCTTGTGTCGGGCGAGAGTTCACGCACGCGCTGTATGCATGAAACAAAGTGAGCAGCGCCGCCATCACGCAGATCATCACGATCGACCGAGGTGATCACCACATAGGACAGGCGAAGTGCTGCGATTGTTTTTGCGAGGTTCTCGGGTTCGTTGACATCCAGCGGATCAGGGCGTCCATGACCCACATCGCAAAACGGGCAGCGTCGCGTGCACTTGTCGCCCATGATCATGAAGGTGGCTGTACCTTTGCCAAAGCACTCGCCGATGTTGGGGCACGAAGCTTCTTCGCATACCGTCACTAGATTATTGGCGCGCAGAATATCCTTGATTTCGTAGAACCGGGTGGTGGGCGAAGCGGCCTTGACGCGTATCCAGTCTGGTTTGGGCAGTTTTTCTGCCGGCACGATCTTGATCGGAATGCGCGCCGTCTTTCCTGCGCCTTTTTGTTTTTCGGCGGGATTATAAGCGGGTGCGTTGGCGTTCTCGGAATCCATGTCAGGCGCGAAGTTGTTTTTCCAGTTGCAAAGCGAGTGTGTGTTGCGCGTCCGTCAGTGCCAGGTCAACACCGAGCGTGCGCATATCGATAGTTTGCAGTCCCGGATAGCCGCAGGGATTGATCCATGAAAATGCTTGTAAATCCATCGCGACATTTAATGATACGCCGTGGTAGGTGCAGCCACTGGCGCGAATTTTCAAACCAAGTGCAGCAATTTTTGCACCGGCATACGGGCCCTCGGCCACATAAATTCCCGGCGCACCAGGTTTGCGAACACCCGAAAGATTATACGCCGCCAGTGTCTCGATGACGGCTTGCTCGATGCGCCTGACGAAATCGCGCGGCAGGCAGGCTTGGCCTTCGCGGCGCAGGTCACAAAGAATATAAACCACCGCCTGACCCGGGCCATGATAAGTGACTTCACCACCACGGTCCGTCTGAACAACCGGAACATCATGGGCATCGATAACATGGGCAATGTCAGCGCCCAGACCGAGGGTAAATACTGGTGGATGTTCGACCAGCCACAATTGATCCGTTGTCGTTGCATCGCGCGCATCGGTGAAGGCGCGCATGGCGTCAAAGGTCTGCGTATAGTCTTCAACACCACGTTGCAGGATTTGCAGATCACGCATGTCAGAGTACGACTTTGACCATGGGGTGCGATGACAGCGCTCGATAAAGATTATCCAGTTGTTCGCGGCTGGTCGCGCGCACGGTGACCGTCAGCGACAAATAAGTCCCTTTTGAAGAGGGGCGCATTTCCATTTTGCCGGCATCAAATTCAGGATCATGAAGGCGCACCACATCAACCATCGTCTGCGCGAAAGCCTCTTGGGTGACACCCATGATTTTTATGGGGAAGTCACACGGATAAGTAATCAGGCTGTCGTCAGAGCGATGCATTTTCAGAGCATTACCCGCTAGCGAGGCAACATCAGCCGCAAGGAATCAAATGCGCGGCCAAAAATGGTGGCTTCATTCACTTGGTCAAGCGCCTGCAAAGGTAGCTCGCTAATGACTTTGCCATCGGCCAGCACTTTCAGCGTGCCCACTTGACGATACTGAGGAATGGGCGCGATCAGCGGATCAGTCCTTTGAACGATTGATTTGAGATTAGCAGTCGAGCCACGAGGCAGGCTCACATAGATGTCGCGATTGAAACCCAGTCTAACTTCGTCTCTCGAACCCTTCCATACGACGGGTGTCAGCACGGCCTGATTTTTCGAGTAAATTTTGAAGGACTGAAAATTCATGAAGCCCCAGTTCAATAGCTTCTGACTTTCCTGTGCGCGCATGTTGTCGGAATCTGCGCCCAGCACGACGGAAATCAGTCGTCTCTGACTGCTGCCATTCGGTCTCACGGCAGAGGCTATCAAACAATAACCTGCCGCTTGCGTATGACCAGTCTTCATGCCATCGACGGTTTCATCCAGCCACAGCAGGCGGTTGCGATTGGGTTGGCTGATTTTGTTGTAAGTGAAGCTCTTTACCGAATAAATCTTGTAGAACTCGGGAAAATCCGTAATCAGTCGCCACGCCAGCAATGAGAGATCGCGCGCTGTCGAATAGTTGTTCGGGTCGGGCAAGCCATGTGGATTTGCGAAGCGCGTGTTTTTCAGACCCATCTGCGCTGCTTGCCGGTTCATGAGCACGATAAACGCCGCCTGATCACCTGCTATCGCCTCGGCTAATGTGACAGCAGCGTCATTCCCCGACTGCACAATCAATCCGTGCAGCAGATCCGTTACGCGCACCGCCGTATCGGGCTCGATGAACATCTTCGAGCTGCCGCTATCAACCTTCCATGCATTCGTAGAGACGTTGATTGTCTGATTCAGGTCGAGTCGCTTGTCCCGGATCGCAGAAAAAGTCAGATAGGCCGTCATGATCTTGGTCAGCGATGCTGGCTCGATGCGCACATCCGCCTCATGCGAGGCCAGCACTTGCTGGCTGCTCGCATCCAGCAGCAACCAGGCGCGTGCAGCCACGGTGGGTGGCGTAATCGTTTGCGCATGTGCGCTGGTCAATAGCAAAAAACCCAGTAAGGCAGACAGCAGATCTTTCATAAACTGAACACAATCATCCGGTAAAAGACAGGTGGGGATTATAGAGGGTGTGATGAGGATTAGGGAGGCGCTGAATAAACCCACGTACTATGCTGAGCCCGCGTCACTGTGCGACGCGGGAGCAAGTGAAACCAAGTAATTCGTGCGATCGAGCGTGCCTCAAAATTTTCCGGTTTTTTTCAATTAGCGCTTCCCGGGCGCTCCCAGCCATCGATGACCAGTTTTTTTATGTGATGCAGTTTGCGATGAAAAAAATGATCGGCATCAGGAATCACAATCACCGGTAAATCTTGCGGACGCGCCCAGTCCAGCACATCACTCAGCGGTATGGTGTCGTCCTTCTCACCGTGGATCAGCAGGGTATTGGCGGGTACCTCAGGCAACGCCCATTTGCCAGCGGCAGTGCCGACCAGCACCAAGCGTTCCGCGGGCACATCTTGCGCGACAAGCTGCTGCTGAAGTCGAGACAGTACGAAGGTGCCGAATGAGAACCCGGCCATCGCCACCGGCAAGTTGGGATACTGCGCGCGCATATGGGCATGGAGCAGCGCCATATCCCTTGTTTCACCAATGCCTTCATCGTGCACACCGCCTGAGGATCCGACGCCCCGAAAATTCATGCGCACGCTGACATAACCGAGCGCAATGAAAGCGCGTGCGAGGGTTTGCACCACTTTGTTATCCATCGTGCCACCATAGAGCGGGTGGGGATGAGCTATCAGTGCGATACCGCGCGGCGGGACTTCGGTGGGCAAATCAAGATTGCACTCAAGCGGGCCTGCTTCACCGGCAATTGAAAAAGCCTGTGTCTGAGAATTCATGGTGCATCAGATCTTGAGTCGATCAACCACTTTGCCGCCGAGCAGATGTTGATCGATGATCTCGTCGATATCTTCCTTGTCAACGTAGGTATACCAGGTGCCTTGCGGATAGATCACCATCACCGGTCCCTCTTCACAGCGATCAAGGCATCCGGCTTTGTTGATTCTTACTTTGCCCTGGCCGTTGAGGTTGAGCTGTTTCATGCGCTTTTTTGCGTGTTCCTGTGCTTCTTTTGCGCCGCGATCGGCGCAACAGGCGCGACCATCATCGCGGGCGTTGATGCAGAAAAAAACGTGACGCTGATAGTAGGAGGTATCGCTCATGGAAATCGGCAGGCCAGAGATTGAAGCCTCGCATCATACACCGGGTGCCGGGCTTGAATTTCAGCCGGATTTGGCCGTGTTGTGATGGGCAGGGTGCGTCAGAAACCAAAGCGCAAAAGCCGGCCAGCACAGCGACAAAAACCGGGCCGCGCCATTGAAATTAAGGAATTTGCCCTGAGTCCAGTCTTGCAAGGTTGACAGGAAATAGGGATTGGATGGTGCCAGATTGATGAGTACCAGGGCGATCAGCAGGGACAGCGTGGCGGCCCGTCGCTGTGCGGCCGGCGGCGCAAAAGACAGGCCGGCCAGCATGACCATGCCAACCATCAGCCCGCTGACTGCGGCGGGGGTAAGCCAGCTGAATGCGTCATCCGGCGCAAAGAGCACTGCGTGCGCCAGCGCTTTGGTTGCCATAGCCGCGAACATCAGCATCAGCGCCAGCGCTACTTTAGGTGCGGCCCGGCGCGTCTGGCACAGCAGCATCAACACGGCACCGGTCATGCCAAAGGCGGTAATGATCACTTCCAGCAAACGATACTGATCAACGTTGGCATGCATTTCCTGCCACAGCAGTTGGCTCAGATCCACCGGTATGCCAAACCATGAAGACAACCAGCCCGACAGCGTGGGCAATATCTGCCCGTGCCCGAACAGATAAGGTTGCGGATAAATTTGGGCGACTGGCCAGAGGGCAGCCACGATCAGACCACGGCTTGCCTGCTCCGAAAACCATGCGCGCCTGAGCGAGCGTAGCCAGCTTTTTTCAAGTACCGGTGAGTACAACAGCGTTCCGGACAGTGCCCCGACGATGACCCCGAGCGAATTGGTCATCAAATCCAGGTTGCTGGGTACGCGCGAAGGCAGGTAGCTCTGCAGCGCCTCCAGCGTAACGGCCAGCAGAATACCCAGAGCGCTGGTGATCAGCACCGCCCAAACACCGCGCACTCGCGGGTACAAGGCAAGTACGCTCAGACCGCCAAGGGGCACGTAGCCGATCACATTGACAACCAGGTCGAACCAGGTCCAATAGTGCGGCATGGGATCGACCAGATAGCTCCAGGGCAACAGGCCGTTGTCACGCCACCCGGAAAACGGAAATCCGCTCGAATAGATGACCAGCAGTGCATAAACGATCAGCGCAATCCGCACCGATGCTGACGCTTTTCTGTAAGCGAATTGCGAAAGTGGCGTTTCGCTGTGACTGTGCACCTGTGGATCCGACATGGCTGGCAGTGTATTGGACTTTCGAGGAGCCGTCACCCGCAGCAGGGTTTGAGCCGATACAATGCGCCCCATGAGTACTCCCTTGAATGCCGACCAATTTGCCGGTCTGTGCCGTACTGCGGCGCAGACGATGCAGTTTGAGGTCGTCACCTCGACCGGTTCGACGAATGCCGACCTGCGTGAACGGCTGCCGGGACTCGCGCAGCCTGTGCTCAGGGTGGCCGAATATCAAACTGCCGGCCGTGGTCGCGCGGGCCGCAGCTGGGTGGATGCGCATGGCGACAATCTGAGTTTTTCTCTCGCCTGGCGCTTTGGTGGTGAGCTGGCACAAGTCTCCGGGCTCTCGCTTGTCGTGGGTGTTCTGATTGCCGAAACCTTGCGGGCATCGGGTTGGGAGGCGAGCCTGAAGTGGCCCAATGATGTCATGCTCGATGGCCGCAAGCTGGGGGGTATTCTGATCGAGACCGTGAGCGCTCGACCGGGCACATGGGCCATCATCGGCATCGGCATCAATGTGCATCCCAACGCAGAGCGTGATGTGGCAGCGGGTACGGAAACCGCATCGCTGGCCCCCAGTGGCCTCAATCGCAATGCGCTGCTTGCGTCACTGGCTGACGGGCTGGCCGAGGGTCTGCCGCTGTTCGATGCGCAGGGCCTCACGCCCTTCGTGCCTCGCTGGCAAGCCTTGCACGCCTATGCGGGAGAGGCGGTCGACCTGATCGATCGTGGCAGATTGCTGCAGCGAGGTATTGCGCGCGGCATCGATGAAATGGGTTGTCTTTTGCTCGATACGCATGTTGGACGCATTGCCGTTCTGGCGGGTGATGTGTCGCTGCGCAAGCAACTCGCACCCGGAGCATCCCATGCGCTTGCTGATTGATGCGGGCAACACCCGGGTCAAGTGGGCGCTGACGGCGTCCGATCATCCTTTACCCGCGTGGGAAGCCCAGGGCAGTCTCACGCATGAGGCGCTCGCAGGACTGGCGAGCGAATTGAAATCCCAGGATATCGACGCCGTCTGGATATCCAATGTTGCGGGTGATGTGCTGGCAAATCGGTTGACACAGATTCTCGCAGGCCTTGGCCTGGCGGAAAATGCGTTGCACTGGTTCGCATCGCTGCCTGCCTGTGGGGGTGTGCGTAACGGCTACCGCGAACCGGCTCAGCTGGGTTGCGACCGATTTGCGGCGCTCATTGGTGCGCGCCATCACCATCCCGACCGTGATCTGCTGGTGGTGAATGCAGGCACGGCGACGACCGTCGATGCGCTCACTGGCGACGGGCATTTTACTGGCGGCATGATTCTTCCCGGCCTGGGTACGATGGCGCGTTCGCTGGCGCTTAATACCGCGCAATTGCCCCCAGTGAGCGAAGTGCATCTCGAACAAACGCTGGCAGACAACACACGGCAGGCCATCATCAGCGGGTGCATCAGTGCGCAGGTGGGGGCGATAGCGCGCGCGTATGCACAGCATCCCGGGCAGTCGCCCTTATGCCTGATCTCTGGCGGGGCGGCGTCATTCATTTCGCCTCATCTGACCCTGCCGCATGAGCTGGTACCCAATCTGGTATTGGCCGGACTGCAGGTCGCTGCATTGATGGAGACTCACGCATGATGCGTCTTTTTTTCGGGGTATTGCTGATCGCGAATGCAGCGCTGGCTTATATGCTGATGCAAGAGGTCCGAGCGCCAGCCGAAAAGCCCGCCAGTCCGCCCATCGCCGAGATTGCAGCCGAGCGCTTGACATTGCTTTCAGCCCGGCCGCTGGTTCGGCGCGCCACCGAGGGCGAATGCATTGAGGTAGGTAACTTCACCACACAAACGGCCTTGAAATTCGAATCCGGGCTTGCGCTGTTGTCCTTGCGCGAGCTGCCCAAAAAGCACATGGTCGAAGCGCCGCCTTCCAGTATCGTGCTGCTGTCACCCCAGCAAGGTGAGGCGGGCGCGAATCGTCGCGCTGCCCAGTTGCGGAATCTCGGTTTCAAAGACATCGCAATCATCCGCGATGCGGGTGAGCGACGCTGGGGTTTGTCCTTGGGCTTGTTCACAAGCTTGGACCTGGCTGAAGCCCGGCTGAAAGCACTCAAAAGTGCAGGCATCACCGATGCGCGCATCGAAGAGCATCCGATCAATTCTTCCCGCTTTGCCTATGAATTGCGTGGGCTGGATCGTGGCATGAAAGCCAGTGTGCAGGCACTGCAAAATAACTTCGACGGTACCGCCATTCGGCCCTGTAATGCGCATGCTGATGCAAAGGGGATTGTGAAGAATTGAGCGCTTGTTGTCTCGCTGTCTGAATCAATCGCTCAGGTGGCGATCCAGCAAGCCCTGCAAACAGGTGGGGCAAAAACAGCGCGTCGTATCACCTGCTGTTTCAAGCAGCGCGGGCGGCAGTGGCGGCAAAGCCATGCACCAGCATGGGTCGCTCGCGGGGCTATCCACCATGCCGCAGTTGAATGTCTGGCCACACTGTACGCATGCACTCATCGATTTTTCTCCCTGTTGTGTCAGAGGCTATCGTTCCCGGCTGAAAAAGACAATCAGATGCGCGCGAACATCGATGATTTTGCCTGTAAAATCTCGCCAGTTTTTTACCTGCGCTGGCCGCTACGCCTGATCGCCGGCGCCCCGGCCTGACACCCTCATCGGAATCTTCTGCCCCATGCCCACCTCTTTGATTGCCCCTGAAATCAAGGCCGAAATATTGGCCGAGGCTCTGCCGTATATCCGCAAGTTCCACGGCAAGACCATCGTCGTCAAGTATGGTGGCAATGCGATGACGGAGGAGCGCCTCAAGCACGGATTCGCACGCGATGTCATTTTGCTCAAGCTGGTGGGGATGAATCCGGTGGTCGTTCATGGCGGCGGACCGCAGATCGATAATGCGCTGAAAAAAATCGGAAAGCAGGGCAGCTTCGTGCAGGGTATGCGCATCACCGACGAAGAGACGATGGAGGTCGTCGAATGGGTGCTGGGCGGTGAAGTGCAGCAGGACATCGTCATGCTGATCAACCACTACGGCGGGCAGGCGGTGGGCCTCACTGGCAAGGATGGCGGCTTGATACGCGCACGCAAAATGCAGATGCCGGACAAGGAGCATCCCGGCGAATATCTGGATATCGGTTTTGTTGGCGAGATCGAGGCCATTAACCCGGCGGTCGTCAAGGCGCTGCAGGACGATGCCTTCATCCCCATTATTTCTCCGATTGGTTTTGGGGCTGACGGTCAGGCGTACAACATCAACGCCGATCTGGTCGCCGGCAAGATCGCCGAGATCCTTCGTGCGGAAAAGCTCATCATGATGACGAATATTCCCGGTGTGATGGACAAGAACGGTGAGCTGCTCACCAATCTTTCCGCGCGCGAGATTGACGACATGTTCGAAGATGGCACCATCTCCGGCGGCATGCTGCCCAAAATTTCCTCGGCGCTGGATGCCGCCAAATCGGGCGTGAACACCGTACACATCATCGACGGACGCATCGAGCATTCGCTGCTGCTCGAGGTGCTGACGGAACAAGCCTTCGGCACGATGATACGTTCGCACTGAGCGAAGCACGCATGCGTGCGCGGCGACGCCTGACCTGGCTGTTCGATCTGGATAACACGCTGCATGACGCGTCGCATGCGATTTTCCCGGCCATCAATGACAATATGAACGCCGCGATTGCGCGGGTACTCGTGGGCGAACAGAAGCCCGCGCATCCCGAAGCCGTCGACGCGGTGCGCATGGCCTACTGGCAGCGCTATGGTGCGACGCTGCTCGGCATGATGCGTCATCATGCGGTGCGGGCTGACGAATTCCTTCGCGATGCCCATCGATTCGATGATCTGTCCACGATGATTCGCGCCGAGCGAGGTCTTGCGCGTTTGTTGCATCGTCTTCCCGGCACCAAGATCTTGCTGACGAACGCGCCAACGGCTTATGCGCGCGAGGTGGTTCGCCACATCGGCTTGCATCGTCACTTCGCCGAGCATATTCCGATTGAATCCATGGTCGTACACCGGAATTTACGACCCAAGCCCTCCCGGCTCATGTTGCAACAACTACTGGCAAGGCGCGGCCTGCGAGCGCGTGACTGCGTGCTGGTGGAAGACACGCTCTCCAATCTCAAATCGGCAAAATCCCTCAGGATGCGTACAGTGTGGTTTACTGGCTACCTCAGATCCGTTGCGCGTCGCCCGGGGTATGTGGATGTCAAAGTAAAATCCCTGAGCCAGCTGCCCAAAAGGCTGCAACGGCTGATGTAGAGCGCGGTATCACGCCGTGACCGATTGCCTGACTGATAACGACTATGGCCAATACCAAACCGGGTGAGCGCAAGCTGCAGATACTCCAGGCGCTGGCTGCCATGCTGGAGCAGCCCAGAGGCGACCGTATCACCACAGCTGCGCTGGCAGCGCGGCTCGACGTTTCCGAGGCAGCGCTGTACCGTCATTTCGCCAGCAAGGCCCAGATGTTCGAAGGCCTGATCGAATTCATCGAGACCTCGGTTTTCGGCTTGATCAACAAGATCGGTGACACCGAAGAAAATGGCATTCGCCAAGTGCGCAGTATTGCGGGCATGCTGCTCGAGTTCGCCGAACAGAATCCCGGCATGACCCGCGTGATGATTGGTGATGCGCTGGTCAACGAGGACGAGCGCCTGCAGCTTCGCATGAACCAGTTTGTCGATCGCATCGAAATGGCCTTGCGGCAGGCATTGAAAATAGCGGCCACGCAGGGTGATCTTCCCGAGAATGAAGCGAGTGCGCGCGCCGCAATGGTGATGGCTTTCGTCATGGGTCGCTGGCACCGCTATGCGAAGGGCGGGTTTCAGTCGAAGCCCACCGAGGGTGCTGCACAACAGTTGGGTATGCTTGCACCCTGAGCAGGTGCATTTTTAGCGTCCTCTGAACCCCATCCCAGCGAAGGGTATAGCGAGGCCAGCTGACTGCACGCCCTCCAGCCCTCTGACGAAACGCGTTTTAGTGCTGCGCGTCGGCGCACACCGGACAATCGCTGCTGCGCGTGGTGCGTATGCTGGTCCACTCCATGTTCCGTGCGTCCAGCATCAGCAATCGATTGGCGAGCGATTCACCTATCCCCATGATCAGCTTCAATGCTTCAGCTGCCTGTACAGTGCCGATGATGCCCACCAGTGGTGCGAACACCCCCATGGTCGAGCACTGCACTTCTTCAAATTGCTGATCGGGCGGAAAAAGACAGGCATAGCACGGTGTTTTGCCGCTGCGCGGATCGAACACAGCGACCTGACCATCCATACGAATGGCGGCCCCTGACACCAGCGGCACGCGTGCACTGACGCACGCTTGATTGATCGCATGTCGTGTCTTGAAATTGTCGGTGCAGTCCAGCACCACGGATGCATCCGAGATCAGGTTGGCCAGTGACGCCGCATCGGCCCGGTCGCACACGGTGCGCACCTCGACATCGGGGTTGATCTGTGCCAGCGTCTCTTTGCCCGAGACTGCCTTGGACTGGCCGATGCGCGCCGTCGTGTGCAAAATCTGCCGCTGCAGGTTGGTCAGGTCCACGGTGTCATGATCGACCAGCGTTATCCGCCCAACCCCGGCTGATGCGAGGTACAGGGCAACGGGCGATCCGAGTCCGCCAGCACCAATCACGAGCGCATGTGCTGCCAGTAGCTTCTCCTGACCTTCAATACCGATGTCATCGAGCAGGATGTGACGAGAATAGCGCAGCAGTTGTTGGTCGTTCATTGGGGTCAAGCGCTTAGTGCATGGACAGATTCAGACAAAAAAACGGCCGCATCACTGCGGCCGGGTTTGATTCAGATGGCGTTTATTTTTTCTCGCCGCTGCCATCCGGGTTGTTGATGTTGCCCTCTTTCTTGTTCTCGATCTTGGCCGACTTGGATGTCTGTACCGGCTGCCCCTTCAGGTAGGCCAGTGCCTGCCCGAGCTGGAAATCTTCCTTGCTGCCGAATTCCAGTGGTTTACGCTTCTTCTCCAGCGCGGCAAGTCGCTTTGCTTCTTCAAGTTCGTCGACGATGTTGGCGCCATTGCCAGTGTCTTTGTCCTTGTCATTGGACAAATGCTTTTGCAGATCGGCCTCGCGAAGCCGCATGCCATTCATGCCGTCGCCATCCGCGTACTCGTCTACCAGCAGGTCAGGCACGATACCCTTGGCTTGAATCGAACGACCATTGGGTGTGTAGTAGCGTGCGGTCGTCAGCTTGACGGCCGTATCCGCCGAGAGCTGGCGTATGGTTTGCACCGAACCTTTGCCAAAAGTCTGTGTACCCATGATGGTGGCGCGCTTGTAGTCCTGCAATGCGCCGGCCACGATTTCCGATGCCGATGCGGAACCGGAATTCACCAACACCACCATTTTCACTTTTTTGATCTGCTCGGGCAGGCGCGACAACGGATCGCCGCCACTGCGGTTGCCGTAGTACTCGCGGCGCGCCAGATAGGTTGCCTTGGAATCCGGCAGCTGACCATTGGTTGACACGATGGGCACATCCTTGGGAAGGAAAGCTGCCGACACGCCTATGGCGCCAGGCAGTACGCCACCCGGGTCATTGCGCAGGTCCAGCACCAGTCCCTTGATGCTGGGGTCTTGCTGGTAGAGCGAGTTGATTTTTTTAGCCAGATCTTCAACAGTGGGTTCCTGGAATTGCGCGATGCGTATCCATGCGTAGCCAGGCTCAACCATCTTGGCCTTCACGCTCTGCACCTTGATTTCCTGGCGCACGATTGTGATGATCAATGGCTTTTCTTCTTCTTTGCGGGCGACCGTGAGCGTGATCTTGGTATTGGGCTCGCCACGCATGCGCTTGACGGCTTCATCGAGCGTCATACCCTTGACCGGGGTGCTGTCGAGGCGCGTGATCAGATCGCCTGCTTTCAGGCCAGCCTTGTAGGCGGGAGAATCCTCGATAGGCGAAATGACTTTGACATAGCCATCTTCCATGCCGACTTCAATGCCGAGGCCGACGAACTTGCCCTGCGTACCCTCGCGCAGTTCCTTGAAGGCTTTCTTGTCGAGGTAGGCGGAATGGGGATCGAGCGATGCCACCATGCCGGAAATGGCTTCGGTCAGCAGCTTTTTGTCTTCGACCGGTTCGACGTAATCCGATTTGATCAGCCCGAACACGTCGCTGAGCTGACGCAGCTCTTCGAGTGGCAGTGCCGAGCCCGCGTTTTTCTGGGCTAGTGCATCAAATTGCATGGAGCCTGCGATGCCGGCTATCAGTCCCAGCCCTATCAGTCCTGCATTCTTCAGTCTGCTACTCATGTCTCACCTGTTCATCCATGTCAGTGGGTCTAACGCCCGCCCTTGGTGCCGCATTTCAAAGTATAAACCTGATTGCTCATTGCCGCCGCTGTTACCTGCAGTCGCTATCACTTCACCAGCCTTGATCCGGTCACCCGGGCGCTTCAGCAGTGACTGGTTGTTACCGTAAATGGTCATGTACTGAGCGCCGTGATCAATGATGATCAGGTTGCCAAAGCCACGCATCCAGTCGGAAAAGATCACCTCTCCCGCAGCACTGGCCCGGATTTCCGTTCCCTCGGCCGCTTTGATGAACAAGCCTTTCCAGCTCGGACCTTCGGGCCGCTTCGCACCGAAAGTCGCCAGTAACTCGCCCTTGACCGGCATTCTCAACTTGCCGCGCAGGCTCGCAAATTCTGCGCCATCGGGTGGCGGTGGTGGGGTCGGCTGTTCTGGCGCGGGTTTGCTGGGTGCGGTCTGGGCTACGCTGGGCTCGGATTCACGCACCTTTTCCGTACCTCGTGGGGTGTCGCCGCTTTTGCTTTGTTTTTTCTCGGCAGCCTTCTTGCGGTCGGCTTGCTCTTTGGCTTCTGAGCGCGCGCGCGCACGTCGCCTGGCTTCCTCTTCTTCTGCCTTGCGCTGCTGCGCAATCAAGGTTGCGAGGCGATCGACCAGAGAAGCGAGCCGTTCCTCATCGCGCTCCAGCCGTCCCGCCTGCTTGCGCTGATTTTCCAGTTTGCCCGAGAGTTGGGTTACCAGTGCCTTGCGCTTGTTTTTTTGTTTTTCCAGCACCGCTTTTTGTTCGCGCTGTTCCTGGGCGATCTCATCCAGCGATTCACGCGCCTTTTCGGCTTCTGCCTTGTTGGCTTCGATCGCCGCGAGATTTTTCTGCAGTGCTGTAATCGCCTTCATCTGCTCTTCAGACACATAACCGAGATAGCGCAGCTCGCGCGCCATGCGATTGGGATTGTCGCCGGAGAGCATCAGTCGCAAACGATCATCCTGGCCGGACATGTATTGCTCGCGCAGCATTTTCTCCAGTCGCTCGCGCTGTTCCCGGACGGCCTTCTCCAGCGTTTCCTGACTGACGGTCAAGGCGTGAAGGTGTTGTCGGGTGCGTTCCAGCTCGCTCGCCAGCTCGCGTAACGCGCGGTTGGCATTGGATATTGCCGCTTCCGAGTCAGCCAGCGAGTCGGCCGCATCGCCGCGCGCTTTTTCGGTCTTGACGATGTCTTGCTTGAGATCGGAGAGTTTTTTGCGCAGCTCTGCGCGCTCCTGCTCTGCAGCCTGTTTCTGGCGCTGTCGGTCGCTGACCCGGTTGGACGTTTCGGCGAGTGCCGGTCCGTATGCCGCCAGCGTGGCCAAAAAATAGCAGCTGACGAGAGCGATGCGCGCGATCATCAGAGCCCTAGCTGGACTGGCCCTGAATGGCCGCTGCCTGCGTCGCTGCATGGATAGCTGCAGAATCGCCGAGGTAATAACTGCGTAGCGGCTTCAGTTCAGCATCAAGTTCATAGACCAGGGGCTGGCCGTTTGGAATGTTCAGCTTGACGATATCCTGATCGTTGATGTTGTCCAGATACTTCACCAGTCCGCGCAAGCTATTGCCATGTGCCGAGATCAGGATGCGCTTGCCACTCCGAATTGCGGGCGCGATTGATTCATTCCACAAGGGCAGCACGCGTGCTACCGTGTCCTTGAGGCATTCTGTCAGAGGGATCTCCTCGCGCTTGAGCCTGGCGTAACGCGGATCCGAAAAGGATGCACGCGGGTCAGTGGCTTCCAGTGCCATTGGAGGAATGTCATAACTGCGGCGCCAGATCAGCACCTGGTCTTCCCCGTAGCGTGCCGCCGTCTCTGTCTTGTTCAGGCCCTGCAGCGCGCCATAATGACGCTCGTTCAGTCGCCAGCTATGAACCGTGGGAAGCCACATCAAGTCCATTTCGTCAAGCGCGCACCATAACGTACGAATTGCGCGCTTGAGCACTGAGGTGTAGGTAATATCGAAAGTGAAGCCGGCTTCCTTCAGCAGTCGACCCGCATCGCGCGCTTCGGCAATACCTTTTTCGGTCAGATCGACGTCAGCCCAGCCGGTAAATCGGTTATCGCGGTTCCATTCGGACTGGCCATGGCGCATCAGGACAATTTTGTACATAGAGCTTGAATTATTCGGTATGGGCAATGAGGAAGCGTCGAGACGCTCCGAGCCTTCTATTTTATAATGGCACGCTTGCTCCAAACGAATGGACTGTCGTGAAATTCTTGATTGACAATATCTGGCTGATTCTGATCGCCCTGGTTTCCGGAGGCGCACTGGCGTGGCCCACACTCAGTCGCAGCAAAAATACCTTGTCGACCTTGCAGGCGACGCAGCTGCTCAACAAAGGCAAGACCCTGATACTGGACGTGCGCTCCGCTGACGAATTCAAGTCCGGGCACTTGCGTGCGTCCAGGAACATTCCCCTCGATGAGCTCGCTGGGCGCATGGGTGATCTCGACAAATCCACAGCGGTGCTGGTGATTTGTCAGACGGACGCTCGCGCTGGCCGGGGCGCATCGCAATTGCGGCGTGCCGGTTTTTCCGATGTTTACGTACTTGAAGGCGGTTTTGCGGCCTGGCAGTCGCAAGGTCTGCCGGTAGCTAGCTGAGGAGGCCACGAAGATGGGCGCGAAAGTTCGTATGTACACTACGGGCGTCTGCCCTTACTGCAATATGGCCGAGCGGCTGCTCAAGGCCAAGGGGATTGACGAGATTGAAAAAATCCGCGTCGACCTGCAGCCCGATCAGCGTCTGCAGATGATGGAAATGACGGGTCGCCGAACCGTGCCGCAGATTTACATCGGCGACATGCATGTCGGTGGTTTTGATGATCTTTCCGCCCTCGACCGTGAGGGCAAGCTCGAACCCCTGCTGCGGGGTGCCTGAGGCAAGCGCACATTCGCCTGCTATTTTTTACTTTTTAATGAAAGCGCTTCATGTCCGATCAGAATTCGCAAGCCACCGAGCAACAACCGCAGTTCAATATTCAGCGCGTCTACCTAAAAGACATGTCGCTGGAGCAGCCGAATTCTCCCGGTATTTTTCTTGAACAGGACAGCCCGGCCATGGAAATTGCGCTGGATGTCAGTTCCGAACAGATCGCTGATGGTTTTTTCGAGTCGACGATTACCGTCACCATCACGGCGAAAATTCATGACAAAGTGGCTTTCCTTATCGAGGGCAAGCAGGCCGGTATTTTCGAAATGCGCCTGATTCCTGAAGACCAGCTCGAGCTGTTGTTGGGCATTGCTTGTCCTAATATCCTGTATCCCTATCTGCGCTCGAATATTTCGGATGTGATCACGCGTGCCGGCTTCCCGCCGTTTCATTTGTCCGAAATTAATTTCGAAGCGTTTTATCATCAGCGCAAGCAGGCGATTGCTCAGCCAGCGCCCACTCAGGTGCAATAAGCTCTCATGCGCTTGCTGCGAACTCTGTCGCTTGCTATCGGATCCTTGTGTGCCTTAGGTTTGACGACATCGCACGCAGCTGATTTCCGTTCGGTTGCGCCGCGCTACGCGATCATGTACGACGCCCCTACAAAAAAAGGACGCAAGCTTTGTATTGCGCCGGCCAACACGCCAGTTGAAGTATTGTTCACGAGCGGCGATTGGGTGCGCGTGCGCGATTCGACCGGCGAACTCAGCTGGATGTCTTCGGATGTGCTGCATCCCAGGCGCACCTTGGTCGTTGAGGTTGACGAGGCCACGATTCGCGCTTCAGAAAGTGAATCGGCGCCGGTAGTTTTCACTGCCGAAAAATGGGTAGTGCTCGATCTCGCCGAACCCATCCGATCGGGCTGGATCAAGGTTCGCCACCCTGATGGTGAAACCGGCTTTGTCAAAGCGTCCGAAGTTTGGGGCGACTAGGGCTCCCCTGGTCCTCACCCATCAAACTCCCATGAATATTTCAGTTTTCGGTGCCGGCGCGTGGGGCACGGCACTATCGATGGCGCTGGCGGATCGCCATCAGCTACTACTCTTCGGGCGTGATGCGCAGACCATCGCAGACATGAGTGCCAGAAGAGAAAATGTCCGTTATCTTCCCGGCGTTACACTGCCACCTTCGCTCGAGCTAAGCTCGGATTTGCCCTCTGCAATCGCGCATGCCCGTGATGGTCTGGTGATTGCAGCAACCTCGGTCGCAGGATTGCGGCCATTGCTGACCTCATTTCTTCCGTATTCGTTGCCCAATCTGATCTGGTTGTGCAAAGGATTCGAAGAAGGCAGTGCATTACTGCCACATCAAATCGTTCGTGAACTGATGGGCGAGGCACTGCCCTGTGGTGCGTTATCGGGCCCTTCATTTGCTCAAGAAGTGGCGCGTGGTCTGCCCTGTGCCTTGACAATAGCTTCGGCTGATCCCGCCTTGTGTCAGCTTGCAGTCTCTGCGATTCATGGCCATACGATACGAGTGTATTCCAGTGATGATCTGGTGGGCGTAGAAGTCGGTGGTGCAATCAAGAACGTACTCGCGATTGCAACCGGTATCGCTGATGGGCTCGGCCTGGGCATGAATGCGCGCGCTGCCTTGATCACGCGCGGACTGGCTGAAATCACGCGTCTCGGCATTGCATTGGGTGGTCGCAGTGAAACTTTCATGGGGCTCACCGGTGTGGGCGATCTGATACTGACCTGTACGGGTGATTTGTCGCGTAACCGGCAGGTTGGTTTGGGCCTCGCTGCTGGTAAATCGCTGGATACCATCGTCAACGAATTAGGACATGTGGCCGAGGGTGTACGCTGCGTGCGCGCTGTGCAGCAACTCGCTCGACAACATCAGATAGTTACACCGATTGTCGACGCAGTTGCGCGCGTTTTGTTCGAATCCGAAACACCCATAAATGCTTTGCAGCAGTTGCTTGCTCGCGAAGCGCGCATCGAAAGCGCTTGAGAATCTATCTCCTTAGGTCGCTTGTGGCCTTGGCAGTATCTTTTTGTGCGTTGGTACTGCCTGCGGTACTGCCGCCTTGCCATCGATCTAACGGCGAGATAGTTTGTCTCTTGTCAGCCGCCTGATACAAAAATTCTCTTCTATCGTGTCCTCTCCGGGCACTTTATTGCTTCTTGCTTGTCAAAGTTGGGTTATTCACACCAGAACCTGCTTATGCGACATGCAAGCAATTCCTCGCCCGCTACTAGCCGGTATTCTGGCTTTACGCTGATCGAAATTATGGTCGTCGTGGTGATCATGGGTGTGCTGGCGGCACTGCTTGTGCCACGACTCATGGGTCGCACGGATGACGCGCGCATTCTCGCGGCAAAACAGGATATCGCCACGCTGATGCAGGCGCTCAAACTCTATCGGCTCGATAACCAGCGTTATCCAACAACCGAGCAGGGTTTGCAGGCCTTGATTGCCCGTCCGAGCAATGGTCCTCAGCCAGTGAACTGGAAAAGTGGTGGCTATATCGACAGGCTCAACAAAGACCCTTGGGGAAATCCGTATCAATACGCTTCGCCGGGTACGCGCAGTGACGTGGATGTTTTTTCTTATGGTGCAGACGGCCAGCCCGGCGGAACCGGTAATGATGCTGATATCGGTTCCTGGGCGGACTGACGCGCGTCAGCATCAAGGCTTCACCCTGCTGGAGTTGCTGGTGGTGCTGGTGATTGCCAGCATTCTGCTGGGTGTTGTTGCGCTCAATGCCATGCCAGGTAACAGCCAGTTGCTTCAGGATGATGCACAACGGATTGCTTTGCTGCTACAAGCCGCACGCGATGAAGCGATTGTGCGTAATCGCGCCATCGCTTTCGAAATTGATGAACAGCGCTACCGTTTCTTGATCCGGCAGAACGACAGCTGGCAAGTTCTGACCCATGATGCACTCCTGCGTGAACGCGCATTTCGTCGCGCACCCTTGGTCGTTACGCTGACGCCGCCAAGCTCAGACCGGTTGCCGCTGCGTATCGTGTTCGGTCGCGAGCCGGTGGACAAGCCATTTGCGCTGCGACTCACCTTGGGGGCAAACAGCGCAAGCATTCAGGCCGATGGCATCGGCAATTTTCAGGTGCAGTGAAAGTAATTTGGAGTGATCCACCTCATGTCGCAGCGCTATAGAAATCGTCAAGGACTCAGTCAGGGTTTCACTTTGCTTGAAGTACTGGTGGCACTGGTCATCATTGGTACTGCGCTGGCAGCCAGTTTGCGCGCAGTCGCCAGTCTCACTCAGAACAGCAGTGACTTGCGTGCTGCGATGATGGCGACCTGGTCGGCAGAAAATCGTCTGACGCAAATCAGGCTCGCGCATGAGTGGCCGCCGCTGGGACGGCGAGATTTTTCTTGTGCGCAGGCCGAATTGCCTTTGCGCTGCGAAGAGCAGATTTATCCCACGCCTAATCCGGCTTTTCGTCGGGTTGAGGTCGCCGTGGTGGATCAGCGTCAGACATCACGCCGCATCATCATGTTGTCTCAGATCGTTCCTAATGCCATCTGATTCGTTTGCTTCTCGTGCGTCGCAGCGCGGACTGACGTTGGTCGAATTGCTGGTCGCGATGACCATGATGGCGTTTGTGGCTGTGCTCGGCTGGCGAGGTCTGGACAGCATCACCCGTGCGCGCATCAGCCTCAATGAGGAGCTGGCACAAACGCGGGGTCTGCAACTGGCCTTTGCGCAAATGCAGACCGATTGCATGAATGTCGTGAACTCTGCCGAGATCGACGGTCGGCAAGCGCTGGAAATTGATCAGACGCGCATCACACTCATTCGTCGCACACAGCAAGAGGCACAGCCGGGTGCGCTGCAGCTGGTGACGTATCGTTTGCGCGATGGCTCGCTGACACGAGAAGAATCACCGCCAACGCGGGATCTCGTACGACTGAATCAATACCAGCAACTCGCACAGTCATCAGCATCATCGGGGGTACGGCTGCAATCTGGTGTGCGGTCCATGCAATCGCGCGTGTGGGCGGATGACGGCCGCGGCTGGCGCAGTATGGGTAGTGTGGACAGCAGCATGCCCACATCGCGCGCTGCATTGATGAATCCTCAGGCGGGTACCACCTCGACGCAGATGGTCTGGACCGGGTTGGAAGTTGCATTGCGACTGCCGGGACGTGAAGCGAGCCTGACGAAAATATTCATGCTGGGTGCGGTATGAGATCAAGCTGCTCTGCCAAAACATCGCATCGCGTCAAATCCGTGTCCCGCTCGCATGCCAGGCAGCGCGGCGTTGCAGTCATCACGGCTTTGCTATTGACGACGCTGGCCATCACTATCGTGGCCAGCCTCTTCTGGCAGCAGCAGGTCCAGGTGCGTTCGATTGAAAATCAGCGCATGCAACTGCAAAAGCAATGGATCTTGCGCGGCGCCCTCGATTGGGCGCGGCTAATCTTGCGTGAGGATGGCAAGTATTCCGCAATTGATGATCTCTCCGAGCCCTGGGCTGTGCCCTTGTCGGAGACGCGGCTGGATCAATATGTCGATGCCGCCTCACGCGATACGGCCCCCAGCGCTGTACTTTCGGGTTCAATACAAGACGCGCAAGCGCGCTTCAATCTCACCCGACTGGCTGCCAGTGGTCAGGTGCTGCGCACCGAAGTCGCTGCCTTCGAGCGACTCTTGTCAGTACTTCAACAGAATCCTTCGCTGGCGCGCGTCGCCGCCGAGCAGATTGCTGCCAGTCAGCGTCACTCTGAGACCGGTACCGACGCCGCGCGCCCCATCAGTTTTTTGCAGGTGGATGACTTGCTGGCCGTGGCTGGTTTTACACCCGCAGTCATCGCGGCAATTCGCGATGAGGTTGTTTTCCTGCCGCGTGCCACGCCTTTGAATGTAAACACGGCCAGCGCGCCTGCCCTGGTCGCGCGATTGCCTGCCTTGTCGCTCAGTGACGCGAGTGCGCTGATTGCGCGTCGACGCACTGCCGCTTTTGTTGATCTGAATGATTTCAACACGCGCATACCGGGTGTGGAAAGTAATCCGGATCAGCTGTCGGTGGCGACCCGGTTTTTTTTGGTGAACGGACGCGTGAGCATGCGTGAAGCGATGATGCAGGTACAGGCACTGATTGAACGACAAGGCCCAATGACGCGCCTGCTCTGGGTGCGCGAGGTCTGAGGCATGCGCAACAAAGGAAACACCATCACCTACTTGCGTTTGCCGCCGCGTACTGCAATTGATAAGACTCGGAATATCGCTGATATTGCACTGCCTTATGCGATCACTCTTCGGGGCAAGCTGCTGCAAACGGGTGTGACATCGCTCTCGCAGCCAGGGTTTGCGCTGGGTGATGCGTACACCGTGGTACTGCTGATAGCCGCCAGTGATGTCACGCTGCTCCGCGTAGAGGTGCCGCCCTTGCCTGCGCACCGTTTGCATTTGGTGCTGCCTGCACTGGTAGAAGACCGACTGATTGGTGATGCAGCAGAGTGCGTGATGGCGGCGGGCAAAGATAGGGCAGGTAAACGCGCAGTCGCTGTCGTGCAGCGTGACTGGCTATTGGCATGGACCCGGCAGCTGCGTGAATCCGGCGTGCAACGCATACGTGCCCTGCCTGTGCAATTGTGTCTGCCCTTGCAAGCCGATCATCTTGCCGCCGCATTGATGGTGCATGACGATGCAAGCGAACTCGTCATTCGTTATGGCGCAGATGAAGGCATAGGCTTGCCGCTGACAAATGCCGATGATGTGACGCTGACCGATCAGGTGCTGCAACTACTTTCTACGATGGCCGGTGAGCAGGTCGTTGATTTATTTCTGCCGCCTGATATGGTCAGTGAATATCAATCAGCACTGGACTCGGGCCGTCATTCGGTAAAGCTGGGGGGGCTGCATGAGCTGCATGAGCTGAACTGGGCCAACCTGATCGATGCCGCCAGTGACGCCGAACCGGATTTGATGTCGGGTGTCAGTGAGCCCGAATCTGCAGGTATTGAATGGCAGCGCTGGCGCTGGCCTCTTCGCCTGGCCTTGTTGCTGGTGGTGGTGAATATCGCTGCATTGCAGATTGACAGCTGGCGCTTGCAGAACGAGGCCGCCAGTTTGAAGAAGACAATGACGGATATCTATCGGCGCAGTTTTCCCAATGAGACGCCGGCGCTTGATCCGCTGGCGCAAATGCAGCGCAAGATCGCTGCGTCACGCCAGCGTGCAGGTGAAATTGCACCGTCTGATTTTCTGGCACTCGCCGCTGCATTCGGTGATGCCTGGACAAGCTTGCAAACGCAAACGGGTGCGGGTGCGCAGGCCATAGCGGCCATCACATATCGTGATCAGATGCTCGAGATACGCTTCAAGTCAGCGGTCAAGCTATCCATCGAGGCGGCGCAGCCTGTGCTCGCCACACACGCGTTACAGGCGCGTGCAATGAATGTCGAGGGCGGGGCTAGCGTCTGGCAGTTACGCAGCGTGCAATGACTACTGCCTCGCGTATGACCCTGAGCCTGCGTCAGCGCATAGCGGCTGCCTGGCAGGGACTGACGCTGCGCGAGCATCGTCTGCTGATGCTGGGCAGTACATCGCTGGTCGTGCTCCTTTGCTGGTTCTGGGTAATTGATCCTGCCATCAAGACGCGCAAAAAAATGCAGCAGCAATTACCCGAGCTGCGCACGCAGTCCGTGCAACTGCGCGCGCTGGCACAAGAGGTAGCGGCCCTGCCGTCCGCTGCGCCTGTGACGCAGTCCTTGTCACGCGAAGCGCTTGAGCGCTCACTGATGGACTCGGGCTTAAAGGCGGAGCAAATAACTTTGTCTGACGGCAGATTCATGCTGAGTTTTTCGGATGTGCCGTTTTCTACCTTGACTGACTTCTTGCAAAAGGCTCAGCGTGAACAGCAACTGGTGATTACGGAAGCCACCATGAGCGCGCGTGATCGCATCGACAGAGTCGATGCAAAGCTCTCCCTGCAGCGACCTTCATGAGGGCAGTGGTCATCTGGATTGCCGCTGCCATGCTGATCGCGATCATCCTGATCACGGCAACACTACCGGCTGCATGGCTGAGACCTGTCGTGGAGCGGCAGACGGGTGGTCGGTTTTCATTAGGCGATGCCACCGGCAGCTTGTGGCAAGGCTCGGCGTTTCTGGGTGTGATCAATGCAGGTGATCCATCCACGCTGGCACTGGTACCACTCACGCCCTTGCTGCCGGGACGGTTTTACTGGCGATTGTCACCGATGCTATTGCTGGGTCGTGTTGATATGCGCATCGACAACCCGGATGTGCTGACACAGTCTGTCCATCTGGAGGGCAACTGGCATCAATGGACATTGACGCCGTCGGCATTGACCTTACCTGCGGAGCGCTTGTCAGCACTGGGCGCACCACTCAATACCCTCAAACCATCAGGTCGCATGCGTCTGTCATGGGAGACGCTCACCCTGTCGAGTACACCGGATGGCATCACGATGGATGGCCCCATGCAGCTGGACATGACAGAGATTGCATCGGCTTTATCGCCGGTCAAGCCATTGGGTGCTTATCAGCTGCAAGTTGACTGGCGCGGCGCACGCGCACAACTCAGACTGAAAACCTTGTCCGGCCCCTTGCAGCTTCAGGGCAGTGGCGTGCTGGCCCATGGTCGGCTGCAGTTTTCAGGCGAGGCATGGGCACAGGAAGGACAGGAACAGAGACTGGCGATGCTGCTCAATCTGCTCGGGCAGCGACGTCAGCAAGGGAACCGTAACACCATCGCGCTCGAATTCAAATGACCACGACAACATCCTGCACTATGACACCGCGCTTGCATCGCCAGCGTGTATGGTTGTCATGGGCTTTTTTCATCTTCTGCATTTATCTTGTATCGTCATCTGCCAAAGCGCAGGACCCGTCCACGAATCAGGCGACGTTGAACTTCGTTGGCGCCGATATCGAATCCGTCGTGCGCGCTATCGGCCATTACACAGGCAATACTTTCATCATCGATCCACGCGTCAAAGGCACGATCAATCTCGTCTCCGAAAAGCCGGTGACCAAAACACAGGCCTTTGAAATGCTGAGCTCCGTTCTGCGCCTGCAGGGTTATGCCATGGTACGCACGGCGGACTATGTGAAAGTCGTGCCCGAGGCCGATGCAAAGCTTCAGGCTGTACCTGTACTGACCAGCAAAATACGCGGCGATCAGATTGCAACGCAGATTTTTCGACTGAATCATGAATCAGCCGCCGGGCTGGTGACGATACTTCGGCCACTGATATCTGCCAACAACACCATCAGTTCCGACCCCACCAATAACACGTTGATCATCACCGACTATGCAGACAATCTGAAGCGACTGTCGCGCATCATTGCCTCGCTCGATACGCCTGCCATTGGTGAGCTGGAAGTCATTCGGCTTGAACATGCGCTTGCGATTGATTTGACCACCACGGTCAATCGCATGCTGGATTCGGGCACGGCACCCGGCACCGTTGATCCGGGGCGCGTCATGCTGCTCGCCGATGCGCGTACCAATTCCATCATCATTCGCGCACCGACCGCCGCACGTGCGCATCTGGCACGCACCCTGATTGCCAAACTTGATCAGCCCACTGCCTCGCCCGGCAATGTGCATGTGGTGTATTTGCGTAATGCCGAAGCCACGCGTCTGGCACAAGTGCTGCGTGCCGTGGTCGCCGGTGAATCGGGTAGCACCGCACCAGGCATGATGCCGGTGACCCAAATGCAAACGTCTGCGCCGGCGCAAGCCGCTACCGGGCAACAGACGGCGGGTTTGCAGGTGCCACCCGCATCACCGGGTACGCAACAGGGGCCATTGCCCACAGGCGGTGCGGGAGGATTCATTCAGGCGGATCCCACGACCAACACCCTGATCATCACCGCCAACGAGCGCGTGTACCGTAATCTGCGCAACATCATTGATCAGCTCGATGCGCGACGTGCGCAAGTGTATGTGGAGTCATTGATTGTCGAAGTCAGCGCCGACAAGGCAGCAGAACTGGGTGTGCAATGGGCCGCGCTCTCGGGTGACAGCAACAGCAGCTATCGCGTGGGCGTGCTCACCGGATTTTCTACCGAAGGCAATAATCTGGTGAACCAGGCCGCCTCCATACTCGGACCCAACAAGACGGCACTACCACCGGGAAATGGACTGACCACGGGTTTGTTCAGACAACATAACGGCGCCCTCGGTTTGGGATTGCTCGCGCGCGCGCTGGAGCGTGATGTCAAAGCCAATATTTTGTCCATGCCCAATTTGATCACGCTGGACAATGAAGAGGCTCGCATCATCGTCGGACAGAACGTACCTTTCATCACGGGTCAGTTCACGACTCCGGCTTCGGGCGGTACTGCCGGCGTGAATCCGTTTCAAACCATTGAGCGTCGCGATATCGGCTTGTCGCTGCGCGTGCGGCCGCAGATTTCCGAGGGCGGTACGGTAAAGATGGCGATTTATCAGGAAACCTCGAATATTCAGCAATCGACCACCTCGGGGCTGATTACCAGCAAGCGCTCGATTGATACCAATGTGCTGGTCGATGACGGACAAATCATTGTGCTGGGTGGATTGATTGAAGATACCGTCAACGATAGTGTCGAAAAAGTTCCCGGCCTTGGCAGCATACCTGTTATTGGTTATCTGTTTCGTTATCAGTCACGTCGTCGCGGCAAAACCAATCTCATGGTGTTTCTTCGCCCGACAGTGGTTCGAACAGATGCACATACGGTCGCCGTGGCCAGTGATCGTTATGACTATATTCGCGGCACACAATCCGAAATACAACCCGAGCCGAATGCGCTGCTGCCACGCATAGAGACGCCCGCACTGCCACCGCTCAAGGATGGCAAACCCGTGGGTGGCGCCATGCTGCGTCGGCCTGATGATCCGACTGCACTCCCGCCTGCCAATTCGCCACCAAAGGCACCTTCCGAGAATTTTCCTGTCGAACCGCCAGTGATTGATTTGCGTTAGGGAGACACTGAATAAGCCCCGGTTTTATGGCAAGCCAGCGCAGCTGTGCGACGCGGGGTCCGGCAAGATCACGGGCTTGGCGGCAATCAGTTGGCCACAAAAGTGACTGATTTTATTTCATCAGCGCCACCTTGAAAGAAAAGACGAGAAAAACATGACAGTGATGCATGACCCGCGCTTGTTGCCCTTCAGTTTTGCGCGTGATTTCGGCTTGCTTGCGCAAGCAGCGGATGATGGGGTGGATATCTGGCTATCAGACGCCACCGCGCCGGCTGCAGTGGCTGAAGTCGGCCGACGCTTTGGCCGCTTGCGTTTGAATGCCTTGTCGCGCGAGCAACTGGAAACTGCGATCGCACGTGCTTATGCCGGATCGGGTGGCGACGCTGCGCAGGTGGTCGATGAAGTCGAATCGGATCTGGATCTTGCCCGATTGATGCAGGAAATGCCGGCGATCGAAGACTTGCTGGAATCTGCCGATGACGCACCCGTGATACGCATGATCAATGCGTTGCTGACACAAGCCTTGCGCGAAGGCGCGTCCGATATTCACATCGAGCCCTTCGAGCAAATTTCGATTGTTCGCTTTCGTATCGATGGGCGACTGCGCGATATCGTGCGACCTAAAAAAGCGATTCACGCTGCGCTGATCTCGCGCGTGAAGATCATGTCGCAACTCGACATTGCAGAAAAGCGTTTGCCACAAGACGGCCGCATCACGCTGCGCGTCGGCGGTAAGCCGGTGGATGTGCGTGTCTCCACCTTGCCCACCGGGCACGGAGAGCGCGCAGTCTTGCGATTGCTGGACAAGGAGGGCGGCCGTCTGGATCTGCAACAGCTAGGCATGAGCGAGAGTACGCAGGCACAGTTCGATCATCTGATCAGCCAGCCGCATGGCATTGTGCTGGTGACGGGGCCTACCGGTTCAGGCAAGACCACGACGCTGTATGCAGCACTCACGCGTCTGAATGCGGTCACTACCAACATACTGACGGTGGAAGATCCTATCGAATATGAATTGCCGGGCGTCGGACAAACGCAGGTCAATGCACGCATCGATATGAGCTTTGCGAAAGCATTGCGCGCAATTCTTCGTCAGGATCCCGATGTGATCATGATTGGCGAGATACGCGACCTGGAAACCGCGCAGATCGCGGTGCAGGCATCGCTCACCGGGCATCTGGTGCTGGCGACCTTGCACACCAATGATGCGGCCGCTGCAGTGACGCGCTTGCTCGACATGGGCATAGAACCGTTTCTGCTGTCGTCTTCGCTGCTGGGTGTCGCCGCGCAACGACTCGTTCGCAAGCTGTGTTCGCATTGCCGACAGTTCGATGGTCAGCACTGGCATGACGTCGGTTGCGACAAATGCGGTAGTACTGGCTATCACGGTCGTGTGGGCATTTATGAATTATTGCTCACGACCGATGCGATTCGTGAACAGATTCACAACCGTGCATCGGAGGCAGATATTCGTGCCAGTGCACAGCGCAACGGCATGCAAAGCATGCGTGAAGATGGCGAGCGCTGGCTGCAGGATGGCACCACCACCGAAGCTGAGTTGTTGCGTGTAACAAAAGAATGAGTGCGGACTGACGATGCCAGCGTATCGCTACGAGGCTATTGATCTTGCGGGCACGGTGAGCAAGGGGGTAATCAACGCCGACAATCCGCGTTCCGCGCGCAGTGATTTGCGCGCACGCGGACTGGTGCCCATGGGCATGGATGTCATCGTTGGTCAGGCGGCGGTATCGGCCCACGGCTATCAGCGCTTTTTCGGAGACCGCTTGTCGACGGTGGAACTGGCGCTGTTCACGCGTCAGCTGGCATCACTGCTGGAGGCACGATTGCCGCTGGAGCAGGCATTTACTGCCTTGCTTGAACAGGCAGAGCGACCTTATATGCGTGATCTGATTGCGGCGATACGTGCCGAAGTGATGGGCGGTGCATCTTTGTCGGATGCGATGGCGCAGCATCCGCGGGATTTTGCCGAGATTTATCGCGCACTGGTCGCCTCTGGAGAGCATATCGGGCAATTGTCCGCTGTGTTGTCACGTCTGGCTGATTTTGTCGAACGACGCAATGCCTTGGTGCAGAAAGTGCGTCTGGCTTTTACTTATCCGGCCATCGTCACTGCAGTGGCGTTTGCGATCGTCATTTTTTTGCTGACCTATGTCGTACCGCAGATTGTTTCCGTCTTTGCCAACACGCGTCAGCAATTACCGTTTCTCACGCTCGCCATGCTGGCACTGTCAAATTTTGTGCGTCACTGGGGCTGGCTGCTTGCCTTGATTCTGGTGGGCGCGGGTATGGGTGCGCGCTGGGCGCTGCGCGATCCTGTATTGAAGCTGCGCTGGCATACCTGGAAACTGAGCGCGCCGATTTATGGACGCTTTGAGCGCAGTCTCAATACTTCGCGCTTTGCCAGCACACTGGCCATCACGATCAGCTCGGGTGTGCCGATACTGCGTGCACTTCAAACAAGTCGAGATACCTTGTCCAATGTGGCCTTGCGCGCGCAGGTAGAAGCAGCAACGGCCAGCGTGCGCGAGGGCGTCGGTCTTGCGCGCGCATTATCAGACCATCCGCATTTTCCGCCTATGCTCATTCACATGATTCGCGCAGGTGAGGTGACGGGTGAGCTGCCTGCGATGCTCAATCGCGCAGCGCAAATGCAGGAGCAGGATCTGGAGCGCCGCGCGCTCACGATTGCCGGGCTTCTGGAGCCGGCGCTGATTCTGGCCATGGGGGTGGTCGTGCTGCTGATCGTACTGGCAGTGCTGATGCCCATTATCGAAATCAATCAGCTGGTGCGCTGAGTGATTACCTTGTGGAAGCGCACTTTGTCATGAAACGCTTGCCTGTCGTTTTTTCTTTTCTATTATTTCTGGCTTTGTCGGCAACGCTGGCGTATTGGCTTGTTCAGTGGAGCGCACCTGCACCGCGCGCAATATCGGCACCACCCAAAAGCGAACGCACGATGCCACCGATCAGCGCGGCCGATAGTCTGTTCGGCGGGCGCTCAGCTGGCAGCAGCATCGCGAATGTGCAATTGCGTGGCGTGGTGCACTCGGGCAGTTTGTCTGATAGCGTGGCTATCGTTGCCGTAGAGGGCAAGCGTCCGCGTGCACTCACGGTGAACAGCGAGATTATCCCAGGCGTAATCGTGAAAGAGATTTTGAATAAAACCGTGGTGGTGTCCGAAAAAGGTGTGGAGCGCGAATTGAGCCTGCCAGCCTTTGCCGCGCAAGAGAGTAATGTGCTCGCGCCACAAGCCAGCATGCCGCCTGCCCCGATTGCACCACCTGCAAATCTGTCTGGGGCAATGAATACTGGTACCAGTGCCGGTGCATCGGGCAGTAGCAATTCGCAGAGCAGCGGCAGGACATCCCCGACGCCTGCGCGTACGGCAAGCCAACTGCAGGGTGGTACAGCACCGGCTGCGCCAGAGCCTGCAAGAACACCATCAAGTCAATGAGGCCTCAGTTGATGCAGGCAATGCAGTGTCATTCATCATCCTTGCGCATTAGCAGCCGGACCAGTTCGCGCTTGCGTTGCTGGCGATGTGCGGTACTGCTTTTGCGATGAGATCCGGCGAGACGCTGGCGGGCGGCGACAGCGACAGGATTACGCGGTTTGGGGACTTTGAGATTCGCGGCCACGATCGCAGTAATCAGAGAACGTAGCGCGACAGATCTTCATCCACAGCCAGCGCCGCGAGCTTGTCATCCACATAGCCAGCATCCACGCGCACGGTGGCGCTGCCCTGCTGACCCGCGCTGAATGACACATCTTCCAGCAGTTTTTCCATCACCGTATACAAACGACGCGCACCGATATTTTCTGTTTTTTCATTGACCGAATAAGCAATCTCGGCAAGGCGACGTATGCCCTCGTCGGTAAATTCTACCTGGACGTTTTCAGTGCTCAGCAGCGCCTGATACTGACGTGTGAGGCAAGCATCGGTGGAGGTCAGTATGCGTTCAAAATCCGCAATCGCCAGTGACTCCAGCTCAACCCGAATCGGGAAGCGCCCTTGCAGCTCTGGTATCAGATCCGATGGCTTGGCGAGATGGAAGGCGCCGGAGGCAATGAACAGAATGTGATCCGTTTTCACCATACCGTATTTGGTGTTGACCGTCGTGCCCTCGACCAGTGGCAGCAAATCGCGCTGCACACCTGCGCGTGATACATCGGCGCCTTGCGAACTGGCGCGGGAAGCGATTTTGTCAATCTCATCCAGAAAGACAATGCCGTTTTGCTCTATGTTGGTAATCGCTTTTTGGCGCAACTCATCTTCATTGACCAGCCGCCCCGCTTCTTCTTCCACGATCAGTTTCATCGCTTCGGAAATTTTCAGCTTGCGTGATTTTTTGCGACCTGCACCCAAACCGGAAAACATGGATTTGATTTGCTCAGTCATTTCTTCCATGCCGGGCGGCGCCATGATTTCCATTTGTGCGCGTGGCTCGGCGACGTCGATCTCGATCTCGCGATCGTCCAGCGCGCCTTCGCGCAGACGCTTGCGGAAGGTCTGGCGCGTTGTGTTGCTGGCTTTGTCTTCGGCAGTATCAGTGCTGGAAAAACCAAAATCACGCGCGGGTGGCAGGAGTACATCGAGTATGCGGTCTTCTGCCGCATCCTCGGCCTGCGCACGGACTTCTCGCATCGCCTGCTCGCGGGTTTGCTTGATGCCGATTTCGGTCAAGTCGCGAATGATGGTGTCGACATCGCGACCGACATAGCCGACTTCGGTGAATTTGGTAGCTTCGATCTTGATAAACGGCGCATCCGCCAGTCGCGCCAGTCGCCGTGCGATTTCGGTTTTACCCACACCGGTGGGTCCGATCATCAGAATATTTTTTGGCGTGATTTCATGCCGTAAAGGTTCCGGTACTTGCTGCCGACGCCAGCGGTTACGCAGTGCAATCGCCACAGCGCGTTTGGCGCGGGATTGTCCGACGACGTGTTTGTCGAGTTCAGTAACGATTTGTTCAGGGGTGAGATTCATCTGTCGTTGCTCTTTTTCAGTCGAGACTTTCGATGGTCAGCGAAAGATTGGTGTAAATGCAGAGCTGACCCGCGATGGTCAGCGATTTTTTGACAATCTCTGTTGGCGACAATTCAGTGTTTTCCTGCAAGGCCTTGGCAGCGGATTGCGCATAGCTGCCGCCCGAGCCTATCGCGCCTATGCCATCTTCAGGCTCAAGCACATCACCATTCCCGGTGATGATCAGCGTCGATTCCCGATCTGCGACTAGCAGCATGGCTTCAAGCCGTCGCAGCATGCGATCGGTGCGCCAGTCCTTGGCCAGTTCAACCGAGGCGCGCATCAGATTGCCCTGATGCGTTTCGAGTTTGGATTCGAAGCGCTCGATCAGGGTAAATGCATCCGCCGTACCGCCGGCAAAGCCTGCCAGTACTTTGCCGTGAAACAGCTTGCGCACTTTGCGCGCGGAGCCTTTCATGACCACATTGCCCAGCGTGACCTGACCATCGCCGCCCAGCGCCACCGTCTTGCCGTGCCGGACCGAAAGAATAGTCGTGCCGTGAAATTGTTCCATCTCGAATCTCTCAAAAAATAAGTACCTGTCCAGACAGGCCTCAAGGGTGTTCATCATCCAATTCAAACAAATGCGTGATGCCGCGGACCGCGTGAGGGATGTCTGCGCTTCAGGTTTTGCGGTGGATGATTTTCAGTTTGCCATTCCCGCCCACGAGCTGCAGCAATACAGCGACGAGAAAGCTGGTATGCCGCAATTCTACCGGTTTGATGCTGGCCAGTCGGTTCAAGCCCGCGAGCAGGGGCGCTGCGGCATTGAAATCCACGCGGCGCAAGCCCGCACAATCCAGCACCATGTGTTCATGGAATTTTGCATCAGCGTCGATCTCGGCCAGCAGGACGTCGATCGGCATCTCGATCGCAGCAGGCATGATGAACGCCTGATCCGACCGACCAGACTTTGCGTCATGCAGGGGTGCCGAACTTGATTTTGGGGAGGGCGGTGATACTTCATAGGTGATGCTGTAATCAATACAGGTCGATTCATAGTCTGTTGTTGCCTGCATCAGCCAGAGCAGTGCCATCAACAGACGCCAGCCCGTATCGTCATCATCGCGCCGTCCCGGCTGAATCAGAGCGCGAATTTTATCTATCAGTGCATCGGCGTTCCTGAGAGTGATTTCGCAGTCCTGTGCCTCCCACGACGTCAAAGTACGCAGCAAGGCGCCGCAACCTGCGAGATCAACCTCAGTCACATTGAAAAATTCCAGACGGAAGCGTCGATGCCGGCAGCCCATCTGATACAAGTGGTCCAGCATGGGCTCACTGCTGGTCGAGAGTTTGCCGCGGAAGCTCAGTACGGGTAGTTTGTCGGCGGAGGTATTGGCAGACATCGTTTCAGCGCATTGCCAGGGCGGTGGTGATGTTTCGAAGCGCTCTGCGTAGGCCAATGCGAGCCGCTCGAAGGCTGCTTGATCTCCTTCGAATTCATGCAGTTCCAATAGCATGCGCCAAGCGAGCTTTTCATCAGACTTTGACGCCGGCCGAGCTATCGCTGCTGAGAGCAGCTCACGTGCCGCAGCGGTCTGACCGCTACCAAAAAGAATCGCGGCTTCTTCAATGGTTTGCCGAAGATCGGTAGTTTGTACCGATGAAGAGGAATCGGTGCTTTGTGAGGGCAGGCTGGTGCTGAATTCGGCAGACATTTCATCCTCGATCGCATCGATTTTTTTCGAGGTATTGAGTGCCTGCCTATCCGGTTGTAATGCCTGTGCCGAAGCATTTCGCACATGGCGTGTTGCAGTTTTGCCGAATAAGCCGAAGATTTTCACGTTCGCATCAGGTCGATGGAAAGAAGCGGAGGCAATGTGAACCGCCGGGCCGCGCGAATTGGGCCATTGGTGGTGCAGTTCAAATACGGATCAATGTGCCCGTCGTAATTACAACGATGCGTGTCGCTTTTGTCAAACAGTGCGACGTGAAGTGTAGGATTTTTTTGACGCAGCATCGGACACCACGAGGTGTGGCCACGGATGCTGCGTCTTTTGGGACTTTATGGTTTGAAAGAGACGTAACTTAAAAACGGGTGCGCAGACCGACCATGAGATTTCTGCCCGGCTGCGGTATGTAGTCTTTCAGCAGTGAAGTCGACAGACGAATTTCTTCATTGAGCAGATTGCGGGCTAGCAGGAACCAGGTGACATCGGTGGTGCCGTAGCGCTGCACGTAGTTAACGCTGGCATCGACGCGTGTGTATGCTGGTGTGGTCGTCTCTTCCGAAATGCTGCTGCTGGCAATCCGGTTGTGGGCACTGGCATGTAGCACGGAGAGCGATGAGCGCCATTGCGAATCCTGATAACCAAAACTCAGGCCGGTACGCGTTGCTGGTTGTAATGGCAGGTTACCCAGGTTATCCAGTGTTCCGCGCGAGGTGTCGGCGAATACACGACCAAACCAGCCCGGATCGTAATAGTTGTAGCTCAGCTCGGCTTCGACGCCGCGCAGTGTGGCATCAGCTTGGCTGAACGTGCGGTCGAATTCCATCTCGCCGTTGGGATCGCTTGATGGAGCCGACAGAGAACCATAAACAAAGTTTTTCACTTTATTCTGAAAGATATTAGCCTTCCAGCGGAGTGCCTCAGTCGTTTTCTGCAAGGACAGGTCAATATTTTTCGAGGTCTCTTTTTTCAGGGTGCGATCACCAATATCGTAGGTTTCGGTCGGGTGATGCGCACCACCTGAATACAACTCTTCTGCCGTGGGAGCACGTTGTGCGACTGACGCAGTTGCGCCTATGCCATAGCCTGGCATGAAAGCCCATAGCGCCCCGGCTGAGTACGAGCCCAGGTTAAATGATCGTTTGGTATCTGCGAGTGGACTGCGGGACACAGATTCAATTCGTCCGCCGACATTGATTCTCAGGTCACCAAAGTCGCGCTCTTCCACAATAAAACCCGCCGTCGATTGCGAGCGTGTGCGGGGTACGGTGGGATTTCCCCCTTCGAGATTCAGTGCCTGGACGGTCGAATGCTCAGTTTGCAATCCGAATTTTCCTCGCCATCCTGCGATCGGCAGGTGGCTCAATTCCCAGCGCGATTCGAAAGCTTTGTTGCTGAAGCGAACATGCGGATCAGTTCCGTCCGTCAGCTCGGTGTGACTATAATCCGTCTGCCCCAGTTTCACGCGCAAACCATCGAAGCCTTCGAATGGCGACTTGATGAAGCTGTCTACATCAAAGCGGGTTTGTGAGAGATCGATTTTGGAGAGCTCGTCGCGTCCATGAATGCCATAGACTTTACCCAACTGAGAGAGCGATGCGCCGATATGTCCCCAGTCCTGTATCAGCGAGCCTCCAACGGCGATATTGTTTTCACGGTTGCGGGAAAAGCCGAGCTTGCCGGTATCGTTGTTCGCAGCACCCTGTTCAACTGCACTGCTTCCGGGAATGCGATAGTCACCCGCATTCATCACATTGCCATCAACATGCAAACCGATGTTGCCTGCCGATCGATCGGCCGAAAAACTCAGGCCGGTGCCGTGATCGACTGAGCTGTAGCGCAATTCGGATTCACCGGTCGCGCGCGGTTCCAGCGTAGTGGGTATGCGGTCATTGACGATGTTGACCAAGCCACCGATGGCGCCTGATCCGTACAGAAGTGCCGCAGGCCCGCGCAAAATTTCGATCTGACGCGCACTCATCATGCCGCTGCCGACCGCGTGGTCATTGGAGATGGCCGACAGATCACCGGTGCTCATGCCGTTTTGCAGTATCTTCACTCGCGGGCCTTCCAGTCCGCGAATAATCGGCCTTGATGCACCCGTGCTGAAGCCCGAAGCGTTCACCCCCAGCTCTCGGCTCAAGGTGTCGCCGAGCGAGCTGCCGAGTTTGTTGCGCAATTCGTCCCCCGAGAGTACCTTGGCGGGCGCCAGAATCATCGCGTTTTCATTTGTACCAAAGGGATCGGCGGTGACGATCACGGGTGCGAGGCTTTTGGTTGGTTCCTGACTGTGCGCTGTGACAGCTATACCTGCAATGGCACACGCGACCGCGTGCGCGAGAAAATTCTTGCGTAAGTTCATGACATTCTCCACTGATAAACGAAGCACGCACCGCCGAAGCGAACTGTCGCTGGCGGTGGTCCTGATCCGGGGTCAGGCTGTCAGTGGGGGTGCGCGGGAGGAGAAGTGGGCAAAAAAGGCCGGCGCATGGCCGACGGGTGTCAGTGCCAGAGGAGCGAATGAGGCAGCGGGTACGGCAAAGAGCGTGATGGCAGGCGAGTGCAGGCCCGCACCCAGGGTGGCGGCGTCAAAGGCGGCACAGGCGCTGGCCGCTTTCTGATGATCGGCGACGCCAGCTTTCGCAATCTCGATACGAACCGCTTCATTCCGGCCCTCCGCGTGGGCAATCGCGTGTGCATAGCCTAGCCACTGCGTCAGCAGCAGGCTCAGCATCAGGACCATGCTCAGAAACGCAGCAGGGCGATGCATTTTTCGGCGGTTTAGCGCGGTTGATGTCATGCGTCTGACGGTATGAATGACAAAATCACAATTAGATGATGACCGGATACTACTGCAAACCGGAAGCGATTGTCATCACCAGCATTGCTGCGCAGCAGCGAATACTGAGGAACTGGCTGAATATCGGTGCTGAGAAGGGCGGCCCGGCTGGATCAGCCGGGCGAATCGCGCAGTCGACGAATCAGTCGCCGTAGAGCTTTTGCTTGAGCTCGCGCCGCTGTTGGGCTTCGAGAGAAAGTGTGGCAGTCGGGCGCGCTAACAGTCGGGGGATCCCGATGGGCTCGCCGGTTTCTTCGCACCAGCCATAGTCACCGGAATCAATCGACACTAGCGATTGCTGAATTTTCTTGAGCAGCTTGCGCTCGCGATCCCGGGTGCGAAGCTCCAGCGCGTGCTCTTCTTCAATGGTGGCGCGATCTGCCGGATCCGGCACCAGCACAGTTTCGCGCAAATGCTCGGTGGTCTCGCCTGCGTTTTTCAGTAAATCTTTTTCGAGCTGCTGAAGGCGCGCTTTGAAAAAAGCGAGCTGTGCAGGATTCATGTAGTCCTTCTCGCCCATGGCGAGAATTTGCTCTTCGGTGAGATGAGCGCCGTCGATACCGGCGGTCTTTGAGGTTTTTGTGTTGGTTGCCACGTCAGTTGCTCTCGTTGCTGCGAATCTGTGAATTTTACCCATCGTCGTTGCAGCGAAATTGTGGCTGCGCAGTGACTTTGGGCCGTGGTTCCGGGTTGTCTCCATCAAGTCCTGGAACCTGTCTCATTAGTTACCTATCGAGATGGGTCCTCAGGCTCTACCCGGCTGAAACCGGCGGCTATTTTAATCGCATTGCCCGGCTGCGGGACAAGCTTTGCATGATTTTTAAGCGATTTAGTATTGATCACTGCATCAGCTGGGGCGAAACCTTACCAACTTTATACCAGACATTGCTCCAAACCTTCGATAAAAATCCCTTTCGGCAAGTTTTGTCCGATAAAAACGATTTTGCTGCCTCGCGTCTCGGTCTCTGCCCACTGCCCACCCAGATCGCTGCCCATGGTCTGATGCACACCCTGAAAGATCACCTTGCGGGAGGCGCCTTCCATCCACAGCACCCCTTTGTAGCGCAGCATGCGCGGACCGTAGACTTTGATCAGACTGCCAAGAAATTCTTCCAGTCGACCCGGATCAAACGCGCGATTGCTACGAAACACAAATGCGGCAATATCATCGGTGTGACTGCCGCCGTGATGATGCGCATGATCATGGTCATGATGGTCGCAGTGATCATCGCAGTGATGTTCATGATCGTGATCATGCGATTCCGCTTTCAGAAAATCCGGATCAATATCGAGGCGCTCATTGAGATTGAAGCCACGAATATCAAGAATTTCCGAGATTGCTACCTTGCCAAAATCTGCGTGTAACAAAGGCGCGCGCGGATTCATGCGTTTCAGGCGCGTTTCCAGCGCCATGATTTGATCGGGCGTGACCATATCTGTTTTCGAGAGCAGCATGCGATCGGCAAAGCCCGCCTGTCGCTGCGCTTCTTCGTAGGTATCGAGCTGATGCATCGCATGGCTGGCATCGACCACCGTGATCACCCCATCAAGCAGATAGTCGGTCGCGACTTCTTCATCCATGAAAAAAGTCTGCGCCACCGGGCCAGGGTTGGCCAGACCCGTGGTCTCGATTACCACGCGATCGAATTGCAATGCGCCCTCTCTGCGCTTGCGTGCCAGTTCGCCCAAAGCGGCAATCAGATCGCCGCGCACAGTGCAGCATACGCAGCCATTGCTCATCTCCACGATTTGTTCATTGCTGTCACGGACGAGAATTTCATTGTCGATGTTTTCTTCACCGAATTCATTTTCAATGACGGCGATTTTGTAACCGTGTGGCTCGTGCAGAATGCGATTGAGCAGCGTTGTTTTGCCGGCACCCAAAAAGCCGGTAAGTATCGTAGCGGGGATAAGAGACATGATCTGCGTTTTTCCTGAGGTGTTTGCCGTGCCCTGAAAACAGGGCTGTGAAAATACGTGTTTATTTCTGTTTTTTGGCACGAGGATGGGCAGCATCATAGACCTGCGCCAGTCGCTGAAAATCCAGTGAAGTGTATACCTGTGTCGACGCAATCGACGAATGCCCCAGCATTTCCTGCACTGCACGCAGGTCGCCTGAGGATTGCAGTACATGCGATGCAAACGAATGTCGCAGCACATGCGGATGTACATCGGCCGGTATGCCCAGCGACTGCGCCAGCGCCTTGATGCGTGTCTGCACAGCGCGAGGTGTGATGCGCCGACCACGCGACGTGATGAATAGTGCATGAGGATCGACGGGTGTCGTTGGCTTGGCGATCGTATCGCGCACGACCAGCCATTGCCGTAGCGCGGCGATAGCGGCGGCGCCGACGGGCACACTGCGGCGTTTGTTGCCTTTACCGGTCACCGTGACTTCGGCGGCGTCAAAGTCCATCCAGCCGGCCGACACATGCGTGGGTGTTTTCACGTACTGTTTGTCCAGCGAGGTGAGTTCAGACACGCGCAGCCCACTCGAGTACAGTAATTCGAACATGGCCTGATTGCATACACGAAGGGTCGTATCCTCTTCAGCATCGCCGTGTTCTATTTTTGCCGATACCAGTCGCACTGCATCGTCCACACCCAGCGCCTTGGGCAGAGTCTTCGCACGCTTCGGTGCTTTCACACCATCGGTTGGATTGACGCGCAGGGTCTGGTGTTGTGCCAACCACTGATAAAAACCGCGCCATGCGGAGAGTTTGCGCGCAATCGAGCTGCCAGTCAGACCACGCGCATGCATCTGAGACGCAAAACGGCGGATATCGATCTGGGTCAGTGCCGGCAATGCGGTACTCGATTTTTCCGCCGAGAGGATTTGCAATTGATGGAGATCGCGACGATAACTGTCCAGCGTGTGATCAGAGAGCTTGCGCTGGGTCTGCAAATACCGCAGGTAGCCTGCTATCTGTTCTGTATCGTCCGCGGTGCTCACGGAATCAGCCAACCAGTCCTTCCAGCACCGCGCTTGCAGTTTCTCCGATGCGCGACAGCACGTCGGTGGCCATGTCGCTGCTGAAGCGTTGCGCATCCGATGATGCCAGCACCAGTAAACCAATGCTTTGCTCGCTGTCCGGTTTGCGCAATGGAATCAGCGCTGCGGATTGCATCGCAGTGGCATTGGACAGCCAGGCAAGGCCCGGTTTGCCGCTCGCCGCGCCGCAATACGGTGCCTTGAGTTGATCGGCAAAGGCGCGCGCATCGCCTGCATCGGTGCAGTGCTCCCACAGACGCAGGGTGGCCTCGGGCAGATCGAAGGCCTCTTTCAGTGTTTCTGCAACCGCTTCGCCAAGATCATTGGCGTCTTGCGAGCGCCAGAGCTGCAAGGTCCATTGATGGAAGTTGGCGATGATGGCGTCATTGTCTTTGGCGATACGCATCAGATTGGAGAGCTTTAATTCCAGCTGACGGATTTTTTCTCGCAGCACTTCGACCTGGCGATCCTGCAGCGATATCGTGCGACCACCGAGTGCCGAGCTCAGCTTCAGGCTAGCTGTAAGTTCGGGGTTGTCTTCGAAAAATTCCGGATGCTCTGCGAGGTAGTCGGCAACCGCTTGAGCGTCTGTGTGTTCAGTCATGAGTGTGAAAGGTATTCAATAATGAAAACGGCACTGATGCACGATCAGATCGTCACCCAGTGTTTCGAGTACCAGCCGGTGCTCGGGTGCGATTTTGAACGATATCAGCGAAACAAGTCCGAATTCTAGCTGGGTATGAGCCAAGTCTGGCAGTTTCTCGCCGGCCGCCAGCCGATCAAGGAGTTTTTCCACGCGCCCAGCTATGGCTGGCTGAGACTGGCGCCAGTAATCCAGATCTTCGCGCGCATGTGGTGTCAGCCACAGATTCATTTTGTTTCGTGTCGGGAGAGATGCTCGG
>JAIXXZ010000004.1 GCA_027490465.1 Oxalobacteraceae bacterium | reverse complement strand
GACAGCTTCCAACTTAAATTCCAGCTTATACCGCGCCCGGTTTGTCTTTCCCATAACACCTCCCATGAACAAGATTATGCATCTCGTTATGGGATCCACTTTCCGGGGGCAAGGTCAAAGAAGCGTTGACGACCAACCCATGTAATCCCCCCAAAGCTGTAAACTTGGGGTCTAGACTGGTACTAAAATTTATTTAATGACAAAAATAGCCATCGCCGGCACAGGCTACGTCGGCCTGTCCAATGCCGTTTTACTCGCACAGCACAATGAGGTAGTGGCACTCGACATCGTCGCCGACAAGGTCGCTATGCTGGAGCGTCGGGAATCACCTATTGAAGATGCAGATATCGCCGACTTTCTCAAGCACAAGCCGCTGAATTTTCGTGCGACCCTGGACAAGCACGATGCCTACGCTGGTGCTGACTTCGTCATCATCGCCACGCCGACCGACTACGACCCCGAAACCAACTATTTCAATACGAAATCGATCGAGACGGTGATTCGCGATGTTATGGCCATCAATCCTCAGGCCGTGATGGTGATCAAGTCGACCGTACCGGTTGGCTACACCGCCAAGACGCGTGAAGCAATGTGTACGCCAAATCTGATTTTCTCGCCGGAGTTCCTGCGCGAAGGTAAGGCTCTGCATGACAATCTCCACCCGTCCCGTATCGTCGTCGGCGAGCAGTCTGAACGTGCCAAAGTTTTTGCTGCGCTACTCAAACAGGGCGCCATGCGGCAGGACATACCCACACTCTTCACCGACAGTATCGAGGCTGAGGCGATTAAGCTATTTGCCAATACCTATCTGGCGATGCGCGTCGCCTATTTCAATGAGCTGGATACCTATGCAGCGACCCACGGCCTGGATGCGCGGCAGATAATTGATGGCGTTTGCCTTGATCCGCGGATAGGTGCGCAATATAACAACCCGAGTTTTGGGTATGGTGGCTATTGCCTGCCGAAAGACACCAAGCAGTTGTTGGCGAACTATCGAGATGTCCCTCAAAACTTGATTCGCGCCATCGTCGAAGCGAATTCAGTCCGTAAGGATTTCATTGCTGATGAAATCATTCGCAAGAATCCTAAAACCGTTGGCGTCTATCGACTCATCATGAAAGCGGGCTCGGATAATTTCCGGGCGTCGAGTATTCAGGGCATCATGAAACGCATCAAGGCCAAGGGTATTGAGGTAATCGTTTATGAGCCGGTCTTGAGCGAGCCGGAGTTTTATCACTCTCGTGTGGTAAACGATCTCGAAATGTTCAAGCAACAATCCGATGTGATCATTGCAAACCGCAAGACGGATATGCTTAGTGATGTGGCTGGCAAGGTTTACAGCCGGGATTTGTTTGGCGGGGACGTGTAAATAAGTAGCTTTGCATTTTTCATTGTTACATTCGGCTAATGCACAATGAACGATAGTTGCCGGCTGACTAACGAACGACCTGAGATCCCGGCCTGCGTCGGGAGCGAGTGGGGAATTCTGATCGGGTGCGATCCGCCCACGCAGCGGTCATCCCATGCAAGTGATGACGATTTTGAGGCAAACTGTTTTGTAAAGGTCATCCCGGCGAAAGCCGGAATCCAGGATTGTTACTTTGCCGACAGGAATCAGCCTGTCGAACGACTATCTCGCGTGTTTTTGAATTAACGATTTGGCGCCGAATTCATCAAGGCGCAATCGTCAACACCTTGCTTCCTTGATCATAGGTCTGCAAATAGTCAGCGATCTTTTCAAAAGTAGCCGTAACTGGCTTGCCTCGCTGATCTGAGGTACTCACCTCAGCAGAAAACATCGACCCCAGCATCAGCTTGAGCGGGTTGACGTTGACGGTTTGTGCTTTGAAATAGGCCTTGGTGTTTACCTTGATGACCTTGATATCACTCGTTTGGTAGATCGCCGCATTGATCACATCAAGCACGAATTCCGTGCAATTCTGCCGACCCAAGGTGTAAGGGTTCGCAATCAATGAATACCGGGGATCGTGCAAGGATGCATACGCAGGCGACGCAATGACCTGCAGTAGTCGTTGCTGTAATTCAGGTGAGGGTATCAGGATGCCCGCTTCGAGCTGCGCGACACTGGCAAAGAAATCCACCGGAAAATCCTGAACGAGCGTACTGACGTTCGGGCGATCGTCTTTTTGGTAGAGGTTGTAGATCGCATAGCCAGGCACTATGCTGCCATTGGCCAGCGTGATATTCGAGTACACCGCAAATGCCACATGCGTAAAGTGCATGCCCTCCGGCATTTCAGACAATGGGCGCCCCATTCTCGCCACTATCGCCACATGAGCACCCTCGCTCGCTAATGTGCGCTCCACTTTTTTTGCAAATACCATAATCTGTTTAGCAGGAAAATGCGTACTTGCTTGTGCGCTGCTACCACTGAAGCTGGTGGCATGGCTCATGCAGCCTACGTGAAACAGCAATAGGCCAAGGAAAAGCTGGTGAATGAATTTTTTCATCGGATGTTTTGAAGTGTAGATTTTCGCTAGCCCGTATTAGCGCGGCACATTTGAATTGCGCTGCTTAAGCGCGTCGGTCGGTGATGTGATGGTGATCGTCTCATCTGTAATAGGTAATGGCCCGTTGCTAGACGAACCTGTCGCAGCGGCAGAGCTTTTCCCTGCTGCCGTACTCGCGCCACCCACTCCGCCGCTGACCACGCCTGCCGATAGCATGGGCACTGCCATGATGCCCAATGTTGCTTGACCCGATGCCGCTATCCCCAGAGAGACGGCTTTGCTGGCGTGGGTGCTTGCGGCACTGGCGTTTTGGGCGCTATCTGCTGCGTTCGTAACAGTCAGGCTCGCTAGGCTCGTAGACAATACAAAAATCTTGGTGAAAGAATGTAATCCCATCGATATCTCTCTGGTCGGAGTTGAACGCTTTGTTTGATGGCAAGTCGTGAATCACACGAGTTTAGATGCATGCAATGCCGCACAAGTTGTCACGAATATGCAAATTCAAATAAACAAAAATTTTGTAGTGCAATGCCAAATCAATTTTAAATTGGTAGTGATGAAACCATGCAGATGTTGTGGTGAATAAGCCATGGTATTGGCAGGCAAGCAGGGCGCTTGCCGGGAAATCTGGGTGATCGAGTGAGTCAAAAACCCATGCGCAT
Source organism: Oxalobacteraceae bacterium (assembly GCA_027490465.1). Classification (GTDB taxonomy): domain Bacteria; phylum Pseudomonadota; class Gammaproteobacteria; order Burkholderiales; family Burkholderiaceae_D; genus Pernthalerella. Next base: position 18,413 of record JAIXXZ010000004.1, on the reverse strand, counting down.
CACCTGTACAGATGAAAAAACAGAAATTAGCGAAGTTTTCCTAAGAAATTATCTGCTTTCTTGAAAGCTTGGGTCTCTGCATGATCCGAATCTGATGCGCGCAGCGTGACTTTGAACGCGCTGTGTTGAAGCAGACAACCTACGGAGGATTCGCTATGAAATGTCCCACTTGTGTGAATGTCATGCTAGTGATGAGTGAGCGTCAGGGGGTGGAGATTGATTATTGTCCCCAGTGCCGCGGTGTTTGGCTGGATCGTGGGGAGCTGGACAAATTGCTCGAGCGCGCGGCGACACAGCCATCAGCGCAACTACCCTCTCAAGCGCCTCAGCAACGATCCGAGCGCCATCAGGATTCATCTTATCCACCGAGACAATACGAGCAGTCATACGGGCACCACAAGAAGCACTACTATCAAAAATCGTGGCTCAGCGAGATTTTTGATTGAGCGTGAGTTTTGGTGTTGCCGCTACCCTTTGGTCCCAGGGTGTTAACGATGTCGCCCGAATAATGCTCAAATCACCTTGTCGAGATAACCATGGAATACGCCCACCTGCACCTCGGCCTCTTGTGCCCCATCCGGCCACAAGTCGTGTGAAGAGAAGCGCACGTCGAAGCTGCGTTGCCAGGCGGACTCAAGGCCGTGGCCGTGTGCATCGGGGTAAGGATAAGCAGGCGATATTTTCACCACCACACCTTCCTTGCCGCGGATGTAGCCTGGCATGCGGATGTGCCCGGGTACAAACTCGTCCTTGACGCGCACGCGGTCACCGACGCCGATCTCCGGCAGATGTATGTCACCGATTCGACCTTCGCGGCTAGGGCGTGAGAGCTGCACCGCAAAGCCGGCCGCAGTTGACAGTTCGTCGGCGCTGAACACGCCGCGCTCCACGCACAGGCTGACCACGGCAGTGAAAGTGCGCTCGTAGTAGGACGCACCAACATAGTGGCGGGGCTCCATCCGTTCGACGGCATGCCGGTATTCGTCCATGTTGTAGATGCCGTGACGGATGAGCCGTACCCACATGGCAGCGATGCGGATGTCGGCCTCGCTATGAAATGGCTCAGTGTTGCCGTCGCGCGCCACGGGACCAAATCCCTGACGACCCCCAAGATCGTGGAATCCGTCCATGCTCAACCCCCCGCGTAAGGCGGCTCGAGCCGCGCCACACCGATCATCGCTTCCTTGGTAATTAAGCCTTCCAGGGCTTCCAGGCTCCAACCTTCCGTGTGCGGCGGCCGATAAGGCAGCACCATGTAGCGGGTGTCGGTGGTGGTGTCCCACACCCGAATGCGGATAGATTCAGCCAATGCAAGACCCATGTCGCGAAGCACGCTGCGGGCCTCGCGCACCACTCGGGCGCGGTACTCAAGGTCCTTGTACCACCCCGGGGCCATGCCGATGATGGTGAAGGCAGTGCACGAACACAGGGTGCAGCAGATGACGTTCTGTACCTCGGCAGTATTCTCCAGCACTACCAGGCTGCGGTGGTGCTCTGGCATCGGGAAGCCCATGCTGGCAGCTGCCGCACGTCCATCCTTGAGCAGCTCGGCTTTGAAAGCCGGATCCACCCAGGCGCGGGCGCACAGGCGGGCACCATTACGGGGAAGCCATTCTTCGATGACCTTGTGGCGGAAGTCTTCCAGGTCGCCCGTTTGCAGCAGGCCCTTGTCGGTGAGAATAGCTTGCAGCGCGTCGGCATGCGCGGTGAGATCGGCGGCCATCGAACCTCCAGTAATTTGAGGAATTAAGGTAGCACAGAAAACTTGGCCGGTACCGTGTCGATGTTGGCACCCAAACGGATGGCGAGATGAAAAAACTCACGCATGCGCCGTCGGTGAAGGTGGTGCGTTACAAATGCTGTGAGCAGTAACGCCAACGTAACGAGGCACTCCAAAAGCGAAAAGCCCTCGTTATCGCTAACGAGGGCTTTGCTTACCTGGTGGCCCGGGGCAGAATCGAACCGGGCTGAGGATGCCTGATTCGGCTCTAAATCACTTCCAATTGAGATTTAATTTTCTATTAGATGTGGCGCAGTCACGCAAATATAGGTTTATCAGAGTTTGATAAGGAATTCCAATTTCTTCAGAAATGGCTTTGAAATAACCAACCGAATCCTCATCGAGCCGGATGGTGATGGATTTTTTCAACCGCGTTGAATACGGATTCTTGCGAGCCTTTGAAAAATCATACTCATCGCGCATGGCAATCACCTTTGTTTATAAGATTTCGTCTCGTGGGTCGTGGCTTTTCTTGCAGAGATAATGCGAACAACATCGTCTGCACGCCGGTAGCAGTGACACACCACGACCAGTCGTAAGGAAAAACTGAGGCCCAATAATATGAATCTCTCTTCATCGGCCGAGTGGTCGGGGTCGTCAATCAGCTTCGCATACTCATCGTAAAAGGCAGATTTCGCCTCTTCAAATGAAATTCCATGCTTCTTAAGATTGGTCGAAGCCTTGCGGGCATCCCATTCGAATCGGAGCGAATTCATATGTACATTGTAATTATGGTCTCGGGGAAGTTCAACCGATGTTTTTCAATGTGCGAATAGCCTGCTCCAAATGCAAAAAGCCTCCGTTATCGCTAACGAGGGCTTTGCTTACTTGGTGGCCCGGGGCGGAATCGAACCGGGTCGAGGATGTCAGATCCGATGTTTGACTTTATTCGTAGTGATATCGGCAAGCGATGACGACAATCTGGTCTTTTTCAATCGCATAGACTAAGCGATGTGTGTCATCGATACGCCTGGACCAAAATCCTGACAAGTTTTCTCGTAAAGGCTCGGGTTTGCCAATGCCGATTTCGGGATCGCGCATCACCTCTTTGACAAGCAGATTTATGCGCTTGAGCGTTTTTTTATCCTGGCTTTGCCAGTAAACATAGTCTTCCCATGCTGCGTTGGTCCAGACCAGCTTACTCCGCATCGACTAGACCCTTGGTTTTGGTCTGCCCTTTTCGGTATTGGGTGATAGATTTTTCTAGGTGTTTCGCGTTGGCGGGACTTCTCATCAGATGGAGCGTTTCCATCAAGCTGTTGAACGTGTCCAGAGACATCACCACTGCATCTTGTGCATCGCGTCTGGCGATCACAGTAAAGTCAGCATCATCGACGACCTGATCGATGACTTGCTTGAGCTGGTTTCTTGCATCAGAGAAGTTGATCACTCGCATAAAGCCCTCGGCCGCACTTGTTCAATAAGTGGTACAAGTATACGAATTGCGAAGCAAACCAACAAGGGACAAATAAAAAAACCACCCAAAGGTGGTTTTTGTACATCTTGGTGGCCCGGGGCGGAATCGAACCACCGACACAAGGATTTTCAATCCTCTGCTCTACCGACTGAGCTACCAGGCCAAGAGGCGGGAGTATAGCAAAACATTCCGTCCCTGAAAAGCGAAGTCCTCTCGCCGCTATATAATGCCCATTTCGCTCAACGGCCGACCTCTTTCATGAAAACCTCCTGCGACATCTGCGTGATCGGCAACGGCGCGATCGGCAAGGCCAGCGCTCTGGCGCTGGCGCAGGCGGGGCTCGAGGTGGTGCTGGTTGCGCCTTCATTGTCGTCCGCTGTCGCGCCGTCTGCCAAACCGTTATCAGATACAGATCACTGGGATCACCGCGTTTACGCACTCAACCATGTCGCTCGCTCGCTGCTGTCCTCTCTGAAGGTCTGGGATGCGATGCAGGCAGCGCGTATCGCGCCCGTAGATCGCATGGCGGTGCGGGGTGATGCGCCTGACCAGTCGGGCGCGCTGAGTTTCGATGCCTATGGCGCGCGAGTGGGTGCCCTGGCCTGGATTGTTGAAGACAGCAATCTCAATCAGGCGCTCGATGCGGCCTTGCGTTTCGCGTCGGGGCTGAAGATCGTTCACGGTGCTGCCACGGCTCTGGAGCGCACTGCTGATGCAGCGCAGATCACCCTCGATAATTGCGACATCATCTCGTCAAGGCTCGTAGTTGGTGCCGATGGTGCGCATTCGTGGGTGCGTACGCAGGCTGATATCGGCATGGACTACCGTTCGTATTACCAGCAGGCCGTCGTCGCGAATTTTGAATCCGAACACGCGCATCACGGCATCGCCAGTCAGTGGTTTCTTGGGGCGGATGGCATCGTGGCACTGCTGCCCCTGCCGGGTCATCGGGTGTCGCTAGTCTGGTCTGCACCCGATGCGTTGGCTCACACGTTACTGGCAGAGTCTGCCGAGCAGTTGGCACAGCGCTTGATGTCCTTGCCCGGTCAAACACTCGGCCAGCTGCGCATGCTGCCACCCAGCTCGCCCAAATCTTTCCCCTTGCGCCTGATTCGGTCTCATTCGCTGATTGCAGACCGCGTGGCCTTGGTCGGTGATGCGGCCCATGTCGTGCATCCACTCGCGGGTCAGGGTATGAATCTGGGTTTTGCGGATATTCAGTCGCTGCTGGACGCGATTGCGGAGCGCGATCAGCCTGCGGATTGCGGCGATGCTCGGACCTTGGGTCGCTACGCTCGCGCACGCAAAGAAGAGGTGCTGCTGATGCACATGGCGACCGACGGTTTGCAGCGACTTTTCGCCTCCGAACTCGCGCCAGTCAAATTGCTGCGTAATGCCGGCATGGGGCTGGTTAATAAACTCCCCTTCCTCAAGCGCCGGTTGATCACGCATGCGCTGGGGCCATCCCTTTCTCTACACACGGATTCCTGATCATGAAGAATATTCAATTACTGGCCTCGCTGACCGGAGCCTTGTTGAGCGTGACTTTGAGCTTGACTGCTTGCGCCGATTCGGTAGAGGCCAATATCAAAAAGACGCTGCAAAAGCACCTCGGCGCGGGTACACCTGTTGAGGCTGTCACCAAGACACCCTATAGTGGCCTGTACGAAGTCAAGATAGGTAATGAGATCGTTTACACCGACGCAGAAGGCAAATATATTTTTATTGGTCGTGTCGTTGAAGCCGAAACCTCCAAAGATCTGACCGAGGCGCGGTTGGAGGAAGTGAACAAAATCAAATTCGCAGATCTGCCACTCGATCTGGCTGCGAAGACGGTCAAAGGCAATGGCAAGCGCATGATTGCGGTGTTTGAAGATCCCAACTGCGGCTATTGCAAGCGTTTCCGAAAAACGCTGACCGAGATGAATGACATTACGATCTACACCTTCATGTATCCGATTCTGGGTGAAGACTCGAAAACCAAAGTGAAAAATATTTGGTGTTCTGCCGATCGCGCAAAGGCGTGGGATGACTGGATGCTGAATGCCAAGGCACCTGCTGCGGCACCAGGCTCGTGCTCTGCGGCAGCGAATGACAAGGTGATTGAGATTGGTCGCAAGCTGGGTGTGTCCGGGACGCCGACGGTGTTTTTTGCTGATGGGACGCGGGTGCCTGGTGCAATTGAGGCTAAAAAGCTTGAGGCTAAATTGGCTTCGATTAAGTAGTGAACTGTTTTATTTAACGGTTAAGTTTTTTAGGTATTCAACGAACGACGCTGGATCCCGGCTTTCGCCGGGAGCGAGTGGGGAATTCGGATCGCATGCGATCCACCCACGCAGCGGTCATCACATGCAAGTGATGACGATTTTTAGGCCAACCACTCTTCGCACGTCATCCCGGCGCAGGGTGTAGCAGGGATTTCAGACCGCATGCGGTCTGCCCGCGGAACGGTAATGGCGTACCCGCCATTACGCGCCCTGCAAGGGGGATCCAGTGGCTTTCGTCGTGTATCAGCTGACTTTGAAAATAAAACTACAAAGCTCCTCAGCCCCTAAATTCTGCAAAACCCCAGTTCGCACATCCAAATAATGTTTTAAACAAAGGAGACACAATGTTCAACGCAATTCTGCTCAATAAAAACGAAGACGGCAGCACCAAGGCAGAAATCACTCAGCTCGACGATGCCCAACTACCCGAAGACGGTGACGTCACCGTCGCTGTCGACTACTCCACCATTAACTACAAAGACGGTCTCGCTATCACTGGCAAATCACCGGTGGTACGTAAATGGCCGATGGTGCCGGGTATTGATGGCGCGGGTACGGTCATCGCTTCATCGCACGCGTCCTGGAAAGCCGGTGATGCGTTCGTCTTGAACGGCTGGGGTGTGGGCGAGAATCACATGGGTTGTCTGTCAGGTCGCGCAAAGCTTAAAGGCGACTGGTTGATCCCCATGCCGCAAGGTATGTCGTCGCGTACCGCGATGGCGATTGGCACCGCTGGCTATACCGCAATGCTCTGCGTGATGGCACTTGCTGAGCAGGGTGTGAAGCCTGGTGATGGTGAAGTGCTGGTCACCGGTGCTTCCGGTGGTGTGGGCAGTGTCGCTGTGGCCATTCTGGCGGCGCGTGGGTACAAGGTGGTGGCATCGACGGGCAAATTGGCGGAGGCAGACTATCTGACCTCGCTGGGTGCGGCTGAAGTCATGGATCGCGCGGCCTTGTCAGCTGCCGGCAAGCCTTTGCAAAAAGAACGCTGGGCGGGTGTGGTGGATTCGGTGGGCTCGCACACATTAGCTAATGCGGTGGCGCAAACGCGTTACGGCGGCGCCGTTACCGCTTGCGGTCTGGCGCAGGGCATGGATTTTCCTGGCTCGGTCGCGCCGTTCATTCTGCGTGGCGTGAAGCTGATCGGTGTCGATAGCGTGATGGCACCACAGGCCCGTCGTATCGCTGCCTGGTCGAATCTGGCCAGCGAAATCAAGGACGATATGCTCGCAAAAATCACCCAGGAGATTTCGCTTGCTGAGGCATTGGCCTGGGCCCCAAAAATTCTTGCCGGTGAAGTGCGCGGCAGACTCGTAGTGAACGTCAAGGCCTGAGATGGCATCGCGTCGTCAAGCGGTTCATTACCACATCGTGCCGGTGGATCCGGCGCTGCATCTGTTTGAGGTGACACTCACGATTGCATCGCCGGCGGCCGATGGACAGATTGTGTCGTTGCCCGCCTGGATTCCGGGTAGCTACATGGTGCGGGAATTCGCGCGCAATGTCGTTCAGCTGCGCGCCGAGTCTGTTGGTCGCAAAGTGCGCCTTACCAAGCTCGACAAACACAGCTGGCGCGCGGCGCGTTGTGATGGCCCGTTGGTACTGACCTACCAAGTCTATGCATGGGATTTATCGGTGCGCGCTGCGCATCTGGATCAGACGCATGGATTTTTTAATGGCACGAGTGTGTTCCTGCAAGTGCATGGGCAGGAAAGTCTGCGACACGTTGTGGATATCCAGCCGCCTGAGGGTGACGCCTATGCGCAATGGCGCGTAGCGACGTCGCTGCCTGAACTCAAAGCCCGTCGTCATCGTTTCGGTACCTATGTCGCGCAGGATTACGACGAGCTTATTGATCATCCGGTCGAGATGGGTGACTTTGAACTGATTCGTTTCGAGGCCCATGGCGTGCCACATGAAATGGCGGTGACAGGTCGTGTACCGAATCTTGACAAGGCCAGGCTGGCAGCTGATCTGACAAAAATCTGTGAATCACAGATCGCACTCTTCGAGCCGAACACAAAAAAAGCGCCGATGGATCGCTATGTCTTCCTCACACTCGCGGTGGGTGATGGCTATGGCGGGCTCGAGCATCGCGCATCAACCGCACTGATTTGCGTGCGCGCGGATTTGCCGGTACTGGGTCAGTCTGTGATGACGGATGGCTATCGTACGTTTCTGGGCTTGTGCAGTCATGAGTACTTCCACACCTGGAATGTGAAGCGTATCAAGCCCGCCGTATTTGCGCCCTATGATCTGCGGCAGGAAAATTACACGCCCTTGTTATGGCTGTTCGAAGGCTTTACCAGTTACTACGACGACCTCATGCTACTGCGCACTGGCTTGATCGATGCGCCGGCTTATTTGGGTTTGTTAGCCAAGACGATTAATGGTGTGCTGCGTGGTAGTGGTCGCTTGAAGCAAAGCGTTGCCGAGTCGAGTTTTGATGCATGGACCAAGTATTATCGTCAGGACGAGAATGCACCCAACGCCATCGTCAGCTACTACACCAAGGGCTCGCTGGTTGCGCTGTTGTTTGATCTGACGATACGACGTGACACGCGCGGCCGCAAATCACTGGATGATGTGATGCGCGTATTGTGGCGACGGTATGGGCGTCAGTTCTATACTGAAGGCGGCGGTCGTGGTGTAACCGAATCGGAAGTCGAGGCTTTGTTTGATGAAGTCACTGGCTTGCAGCTCAAGCCGCTGTTTGATATTGCGGTTCGCGGCACCCGCGATTTGCCTCTGCAGGATATGCTGGCAGCGTTTGCGGTGGAGATGGCCGACAAAGCCAAGAGCGGCAAGCCATCGTTGGATGTGCGCACGAAAAAATCGGGTGGTGATTGTCAGTTGGCGAATGTGTACGAGGGCGGTGCAGCGCATGCAGCGGGGTTGTCGGCGGGTGATACGCTGGTGGCGATGGATGGCTTACGGGTCAACGCGTCTAATCTTGATACATTGTTGCAGCGCTATCGTGCAGGCGACACAGTTTGTTTGCATGCATTTCGGCGGGATGAGTTGTTGACGTTTGATGTTGTGTTGCGTGCAGAGTCTGCGCCGCAGTTTGGTTTGAGGTTGAAGGAGAAGCCTGTTGCGGCGCTTCGATTGCAGCGTGGGTGGTTGAAGGGGCGGTGACTCGTTGTCGAGGGCGAATGCTTGAAAGGGCGTTCTCGTACAAGGTAATTTTTCGTCGCTTACCTTTGAGGTTATCGGTTGGATTACGAAAGCCGCTGGATCCCGGCTTGCGCCGGGAGCGAGTGGGGAATTCGGATCGCATGCGATCCGCCCACGCAGCGGTCATCACATGCAGGTGATGACAGTAGTTAGTTGGACGGCCCTAAAATTCCCACCGTCATCCCGGCGCAAGCCGGGATCCAGTGGCGTTAAATCTTCGTAATGTCTGGCCAAGCGAATGAGGCTGGCTGGCATCAAAAAATAAAACCAACAGGAGGGTAAAATTCATGCAGTCATTCCACAGGACCCGCATCATCGGCACACTCGTACTGGCACTCAGTTTGCCCGCAGTGGCTGCTGATCTGCCGAGCGCCTCACCCCAATCACAAGGCTTCTCGCCGACCCGTCTGGCGCGCATCCGCGATGTGGTTCAATCAGAAATCAACGCCGATCGCATGCCCGGCGCCGTGATTCTCGTTGCGCGTAAAGGCGCGATTGTGCATTCGGACATCGTCGGGTTTCAGGACAAAGACGCAGGCAAGCCGCTCAAGCGCGATGCGATTTTCCGTGCGTACTCAATGACGAAGCCGCTTGTGTCGGTACTCGCGATGATGCTGGTGGAAGAAGGTCGCTTGCAGTTGAATGATCCGGTATCCAAATTTTTTCCAGCTATGGCGAAGATGGAGGTGATGACCAATCCCGCTGAAGCTAATAGCCCTCGTGTACCTGCGGTACGGCCGATCACAGTGCATGATTTGCTGCGCCACACTTCAGGGCTGACTTATGCGGAGTTCACCCGCCATCCAGCGGTAAAAGCTGCGTATCAGGAAGCAGGGCTGTTCTCGACCGAGGTGCCATCCAAATGGATTACGCTGACACCGCAGCAGCAGATCGACGCTTTTTCCAAAGCACCGCTGCTCTCGCAACCGGGCAGCACGTGGGAATACAGTCTTTCTACAGATCTGCTGGGCCGCGTGCTTGAAGCGGTGAGCAACAAGCCACTCAGCGAGCTGCTGGATGAAAAGCTGATCAAGCCACTGGGCATGAAAGACACCAGCTTTGTGGTTCCTGCATCCAAAGTCGCGCGCCTTGCCGAGCCTTTGAAAATCGATCCCACCACGGGCGGGCCCATGATGGTGATGCTGGATGTCACACGCGCTACCGGCAATGATTCGGGTGGCGCAGGTATTTCAACGACGGCTGATGATTACCTGCGCTTCTGCCAGATGCTGCTCAATGGTGGCACGCTGGATGGCAAGCGTTATCTCTCTCGTACAACAGTGGCACTGATGACCTCGGATCATCTCGGCCCCAAAGTCGCGACACCAGTGCAGCCAGGTGAAGTCTTGATGGGTGTGCAGGGCTACACCTTCGGTCTGGGCTTCATGGTGCGCCAGGGTCCTGGCATCGCTGGCGTGCATGGCTCTGAAGGTGATTTTGCATGGGGTGGTCTGGGTGGGACGTTCTTCTGGGTGGATCCCAAAGAACAGCTGATTGGCATCATGATGGCCCAGACCCCGGGCGCGGTGCGACAGCAATATCGTCGGATGATCAAGACGCTGGTGTATCAGGCGCTGGATTGATCTTCCCGCTCGAGAGTCTTTTTCGGCAGGCCGCTGAGGGCATGCACCTCCTTGTCTTACAAGCGCACTCTATGCAGCGGCCCCGCCTCGCCAACGACCATGGCGCTTTGTGACGCTCATTTTGTTAGAGCCTCTTAGTCCAACAGGTGTTTAATCAATTTATTAAACGCTGCCGCATCAAACGCTGAGTTATCAAATCTCAGTATGCCCGGATGCTCGGGCGGCTCCACCCGGCGTTGCAAGTAGCTGTCCCAGTGGGCGAGCTTCCAGGCATCACGTGCATCGGCTCGCCGCTCGATGCGGCGGCGCGCCTCGTCGCTTGGTAAATCGATCCACGCGATGCGACAGACCGTATTCGCCGGCAAGCCGAGCTCTTGTGGTCTGAAAAATTTGCCGGCCATGATTTCGCGTGTAAAAGGCCCGACCAGCATGACCTGAAGGTCCAGTGCGAGGTTTTCACGGGTGATGTCCAGCAGCCCGCCATATTCTCGGTCACGCAGGTGCTGCAGATAGATCGGGCTGTCGCGGTCGGCCGGATCGCCGGTGAGCAGCCCCATGATGTGAGAGCTGAACGCACCGTAAGCGGTGTCCTTGTCCAGAAAGAAGAAGTCCCGTCCGGAGCGTGCAGCAAGCACGGGTAGAGCCTGTTTGGCGAGCGTGGTCTTGCCGGTGCCAGCGTGGCCAGCGAAAAGAATGAGTCGAGGCGGGTTCATGAGCGGAATGTTTTCAAAATAACAGGGTAGGTTGCCGACAGAAAAACTTGTATCATGCCGTTGTCGTAAGCAAAACTGCGAACGTAGCAGTTTCCATCAAATCCAAGAGAGACACGAAAACAATATGGCCGACACAAATACGCCGGGTTCCCTGCTCGTAGGTGAAGGTGTTTTCATGAAAGGTTCGATGCGCGTGCCAGGTCTGGCCACCATCGATGGCAAGCTCGAAGGCGAGCTCACTGCCGATACGGTCCACATCCAGACCAATGGTTCCATGAATGGTCGCACGACCGCCAATCATGTGAAAGTGGCCGGTTCTGTGACCGACACCACGATTGCCAATAAAACGCTGGTCATCGAATCCTCTGGCCTGATTGCGGGCTCCATTACCTACACGGACCTGGAGGTCAAGAAGGGCGGTTCTCTACAGGGCTCGATCAGCAAGGTGGGTCAGCAACCGCAGACTTTCGTTCCCGCAAGCCCACCTGCAGCAGCGGCCCCCGAGCCCGTTGTGCAGGCGCCGCCGGTTGAAGCACCGGCGGAGCTTAAAGCTGCGCCACCTGCCAACGACATAGCGCGCAAGCCACGAATCTGATTTGGGCTTGGCGGCTGTCGTGTTGGACACTGCGGACGAATATTCGTTGGCAGTGCTGTCGTTGATTGTGCTGGCGGGCCCGTCGTCCGTGGTCACCGATCCTGTTGAATCAATGTAGGGTCCATTTTTCTCCGAGTCTCTGTGCGCTGCAGATCGGTAACCCTAATCGGTGACTGGTCCACTCCCGGGTTTTGGAGAATCATGATGAATTCGAGCAAAACTTGATCTGCTTACAGGAATCCTGACGAGTCCGGCGTGAAGATGAGGTCTATCTCAACCGCTGGATAGAAAGGATGGAAAAGATGAAGATAATGCTCAATATGGCAATGGGAATGATGGTGTCGGTGTCCGCGAGCCTGGTGCAGGCACAAATGAAACCCGCCGAGCTTACTGCGGCACAGTCGGCATTTTCTGCCTATGGTTGCACCAGCTGCCACGATGCATCCTCGCGCATCGTTGGTCCCTCTCTGAAAGAAATCGCCGCGCGTTACAAGGGCAAAAAAGTCAGCGCCGAGGTTGCCAAACGCATTGTCGAGGGAAGCGAAGGGCGCTGGGGTACCATGCCCCATCCCTCGAACGCGGCACTCAATCAGGCCGATGCTGCTCTGCTCGCGCGCTGGATACTTGCCGGCGCGCCCTGATTCAATCAAGCCATCTATGGAGAACACTCAATGAGGCAAGCTTTGCTGCTCGCGTTACCCCTGCTCTGCACCACGCCGCTGGTTGAGGCTGAACTGGTGAAGGTCTTTGAAAATATTCGTGGCACAGAGGTGTACATCGATACGGACACCATGGGCGGCGGCGGGCGCTTTCGCAAGGTGTGGGAAATCCAAACCTACCGCACGCCCTCTCCACAAGGCATGCTGTCCATGAAGATCCACAAAGAATACGACTGCAAGGAAGAATCTGCCCGTATGCTGGGCTATGTGGTTTTCAAAGGCAAGATGGCCACCGGCGAGAAGATGGGTACGGTGGACACACCCGGAGAATGGCAGTCAGTATCCAAGAACCCCGGAGGCAAAGGGGGCTTCAGGAAGGTGTGCGACAAGTGATGTGGTAGAAAAAATGACGTGAGGCTTTTTTTTTCGCCATGTCATGCGTATGCGCTCAGCGCTCGCGCATCTCACTGAGCGCAGCTGGTCTCAGCCATGATTTTCCTGCGCTCCGCAGGATCGGTTTCCTTCTGCAGCCGCTCCATCAGCGCCGCCAGCCGTTTTGCTTCTTCTTTAACGGCAGGTATGTCGGCCATCGAGCTTGATCTTGGCGCCTGTGCCGCTTCAGCGGGTCGCGCGGGCTCGGATTTTTGGTCTTTGTCAGCCGCTTGCGCTGACGCCGACAGGGCGAAGGCGCAGAGCGTGGCGACGAGTATCTGGCGGGTTTGGGTCATGACGTGCTCCCCTTGCAGTCCTGAGTAAAAATCCATTATAGGCCTAGTCGCGCTGACCTTTGAAAATCATAGCGGGGCGCGTGCATCGGGTATCCTCACTGCTTTTCAACTGCAGACCATCCAAAAAAGGAGACTCATGCCACTCGTCAGAATAGATATCGGTCCCGGCCACGCGCCCGGATTTGGTCGTGCTATCGGGGAGATTGTTTATCGCGCCATGCTCAGCGAGATATCGGTACCCGCCGACGACAAATTCCAAATCATCAGCCAGCATCAGGCGGATGAAATCAATATACCCACCAGCTATCTGGGTATCGAATATTCTGACCGCATTGTGTTCATACAAATCACCTTGAATCAAGGGCGTACCACTGAGCTAAAGAAAAAGTTCTATCACCGTATCGCTGACGATCTCGTTACAGAGCTTGGGATGCGCAAGCAGGATGTGTTCATCAGCCTTATTGAGGTGAACAAGGAGAACTGGTCGTTTGGTAATGGTGAGATGCAGTATGGGCCGGCGTGAATTTACTGTTTACTGTTCCCTCGGGAGACATTGAATAATTCCGTGTCTCATAGCTGATCAGCTAAGCAGTGCGGCTCGGGGCAAGGCGCAATCAAAGGCTGGTTTCCGTTCATTTAGCTATAAAAATTTCCGTTCTTTCAAGCTTCTCCCTGCTAGAACGCCAGCCTGGTACGACATTCGAGGGGCTTGCCGTACCCAGTGGGTGGTACAAATGTTTCGGTATTGAACTGCATTTGAAACTAGACGCAATGCGGGCTTTTATATCGATAGCGACCTTCTCCTGAAATCACGAACCGCATAACCGACGCGTCTAAGCAGATGGCGATAAAAAAAGGACTCAAACAGGACTGGGGACTGGTCATTCGGGGTCCGACTTGAATGGCAGGTGTTTTTTCGGAAGGTGATTTGAGTGGCACGCTGAGTGAAAGTCAGATGCTGCACAATGAACGGCACTGGATCTCGGCATGCGCCGGGATGACGGTAGACATTTCTCCGCCATCTTCCTAACGCCGGTCATCCCGGCGGAAGTCGGGGTACAGCGTCTTTGCTTTGTTGGTGGGTGGCGCGCTGCACAACTCCCAGTCATGATTTTGATAGGCCGCTTGCGCCGTTGGCATTGTGCCTACCGATACATAGTTTACAAGTTATTCCGGACACATACTTTACATTTTCTAGGCATAGGAGGGACCGACTATGCCGTGGAGCGAAAGTACGAAGATGGATGAGAAGCTTAATTTTGTAGCCCGATATCTGGAACAAAGGTGCAATTCGGGAGACAGCAGATAGACCACCTCCTCAATGATCTGGGGCCGGCAGGAATTGACGAGGCGCACTCGATGGAAATATCAGTAAGCCCGCTTCGGCGATGAAGTCTGCCTTGCCCCCTGCTTGGGTAGCCGCGTCGCTCGGTGCAACCGCTAAATGAGTCTTGCCAGTGTCGCTCGGTCCCGATGAGCTAAAAACGCACAGCTTTGGCAAATCTATGCATTTCAAAACGAAGGCCTTTACGATCAATTCTTGGAAAATTTCGATTTTGAACTCCAAGTATAGGCAAATAGGGTATTGAGCTTATAAACGCGAAAACATTACCTTACTAATCCCGATGCATATTATTGGTGTAACATTTGTCCGGGCAGTCAGTTAGTGACTCAGCAATGGTTAGATTGGACCAGAAGTCAGCTGTTTGTAGAATTAAACGTCAAGTTCGCATCCCAGCTATGCAGCTTGGGCCGATCTGTTGGGTAGGCGCGGCGTGAGCATTTATTCGGCGCCCTCTGCTCCGAACAAATGATTAATAACAAGTTATTCTTTTTCTAATCGAGGCCTCCAAATGAAAAGTCGAATTCTTATAATGATTCCAATACTCTGGTTTGCGCTCTTGGGTAGTTCATATGCCCAAGAGACCAGTGCTTTGGGAGGCTCAATCGATGTTTGCCCGAAAAACGCGGTTTTGCTCACCGAGAATGAGCTTACGAGATTAATTCACTTCAAAATTAAATCAGGGCAAAAATGTCCGATGCACAGAACCCCGGGCGGGTTCGCCTACGTGATCTCTGGAGGAACAATAACGCTAATAACTGCTGACGGTGCAAAAATGCCAGTAAGTTTTAAAGATGGTCAGACCATATCATATGGGCCAGCGGAACATGTTGTTGAGGGTACAAAAGGAACGTTTGAGGCAATATTCTTGGAATACAAAACCAACTAAGTTGAAGCCGTTTTGTAGACCCTATCTAACGAGGCCGCTTGCGGCCTCGACAGTTCTTGCGGGGTGAGCACTGGCTTGCAAGCCAGTATCGTTACGCGAGCAGATTTTAAAAGTCCGAATTCCCTCCCGCTACAAAGAAAAATCTTTTTCGAAAAAATCAAAATCATTGGCTATCGGTACTCACGCCTTTTAGGTGCTTGTCATACCAAGCAATCGCAGTCTTCGTAGCAGTTTTCCTGGCGCTTCCCGTATAAATGTCATAGTGCTTAATGTTGGGCAGTTCTATATACTCTTTCGGAGAAGTGATTTTGTTGTAAGCGGCGAGGCTGTGATCTTTATTGTTCAACAATTCCTCATTCTGCGCGACGATGAACAATGCGGCTGCGTTTTTGATTGCGTCCGCATCTTCGATTGGTCGGAATCTCACAAGTTTTTCCCAGATCATGCCGCCTCTTAGCTCTCCGATTTCTTTCAAGCTGGGAGGGGGGTAGTCGAGGCGTCCACGCGCCCGTTGTCCGCCTTTAGAATACCAATCGTTCGCAAAGCTAGTGTAGTTTGAGCCCCATCCCATACTCGCCACCTGACTCACGAGTGCTTTCACGCGTTTGTCACGCGCAGCAACGTACACTGCCAAACCACCAGAGAAACTCGTGCCCCAGAGTCCAATCTTGGAGGAGTCGACTTGTGTATCTGACGCTACCCAATTGATGGTGCTGAAAATATCTTCGGCCTGATCGAGTGGATCAACCACTTCGCGTAGCTCGCGAGTTTTTGAGAATTTCCCATCCTTATCTCTCACCTGAATTAGTCTGGCATCGCTTTTACCCCAGCCTCGGTAGTCAATTACCACTACTACAAATCCGGCGCGCGCTATATCCGAAGCGGTTTCTGCTAGATGAGAAGCAACTCCGCCCCAGCCATGCGACATGATGATTGCAGGAAACCGTCGAGCCTGGTCAGCTACTTTTGGTCTGTAAACATCGGCGCTGATTCGAGTTCCGTCACTCAATATGTCGGCAGATTGCTTTTGCACATCAACGCTTTCGGCGTGGCAAAAACCGGGAGCAAGTAACAAACAAAAATTCAGAAAAAATACGTAATAGAATTTCATTTTTCCTCCGATGCTATTCAACGATATGCGGAATTCGTTTACTCAGATAGGCGAAATGCGAAAAGCGCATTTCCTGGGATGCCGCCGAACATTTGATATCCGGAATTCACCAAGATCATTTTAGGAACAATCACTGGCCCTGGCCCATCCAAAGACCCGCCTCTCGCGGTTACACCATTGTTTCCCTTGACCATTATTTTTGTATCGACTTCCCAGATAATTTTTCCGTCATCTGAAGAATATGCCCTCAGTACTCCATCCAAGCCACCCGAAAGCACAAATCCGTCGGTTGCAGTGACGGCAGCAGATTGCGCTTGGCTGCACCCCGGAACTTGTTTGCAGCCCGGGTGGGGTGTAGACCACTTGATATCGCCAGACAATATATCCAAAGCATGAAGACCACCTCCGCGGGATCCTAGGACGTACCAGCCGTCTACGCCTTGCTGTGCTCCATTGGTCGAGGAAGAACTTCTGATAGTTTGAATAAAAGAAATCGCAGCGAAGATTTTTTTACCATCACTCGCCATTCCGTACTGAATACCGCCAAGAGGACTTCCATTGCCGATTTTTTTTTGCCAAAGGATATCTCCATTTTTCTCTGGATCTAGCGCTGTGACAACGCCTGATTTTTGACCGGCGATCAAAATCTTACGATTTTGATCAGCAGTAACCAACATAACGGATGACGCAAAATCGTGATCGGGGGCTCCGGCAATGGGGCAGTTGGTTCGATTAGATTCGTAGCAGGAATTGTTGGTGGCATCTTTCGGTGTAATCTGCTTTGTCCAAAGAATCGATCCATTTTCAAGCGACATCGCAATAATTGCATCAGATGTTCCTGTCGCAGGTAGGCTGAAGTTATTGCCGGTCGCCACATAGATTTTCCCGGCAGCGGGATCAATAGTCGGGCTCGACCAAATTCCTGCCCCAGATGGGCCCATGCGGCCCATATTGTTTTTCGTTGCAGGCTCCTGGATAGTGTAAGTCTTCCAAATCACTGAGCCATCAGTGGCCTTGAGCGCAGAGAGGCTGCCACGAAAGGTGCAACAAAGATAGGATGAATCTGCAGAGGCGCCTTCCTCCAAACCGGAGGACGTGGGGAAATAGACGACCGAATTAAAAACGACCGGAGACCCCGTAATTTGAGCGTAGGGGTGACTATCTAAACGCTTGGACCAAACCCTTTTACCGCTCTCGGCTTCAAGTGCGTAAGCGGTCCCGCTTTGATCACCCAAGAACAAATAAAGCTTACCCTCAATTTCACTGGCTACGATTGTCGTTCTCACACGACCAGAAACGCTGGTGCTCCAAATTTTGCATCCAGTCGACAAATCAATGGCATGGATCGCATTGGAGCCACCGCTCGAAAAAATACGGTTTCCGATGACCGTGGGCTGAGCATCGACTTTATTTGAATTCGCGAAGCCATATGCCCATAGCAGCTTGAGTTTCCCCAAGTTGTTTGCTGATAGCTTTCCGATGGATTCTGCTTGAAACCGAGCCTGCTCATACCCGTTACCCCATCCATTCCAGACTGGGGGTTCGATTAATGCCTTATCGGAAGACTTGATTTTGCCGCATTCAATTTTTTGGGGCGTTGGTGGGGTGCTCGATTGTTCTGCAAGTACGGGCGCCATCATTAATAGAGACGCTGCCAGCGCCATGGCACGATAGTTTATGAAAAACATATGGTTCTTCCCGTTGGAACGATAATGCGATGCGAAAACCTAGTGTTTTATCACTATTCTCTGTTTTGTTCTTGCAGCGGTTCAGTAGATTGTCTTTTTCGCAAATTTTATTCGGGCAATCAGTTTGGTTGGTGGCTCCGTAATGTGCTGCAGTACCCAATTAATTGGATTGCAAAGGCAATTAGCGTGCGGCGCCGGGGTGCGCGACAAAAAGACTGGATCACAGTGAGTTAACTGCACACACCAGCGAAAGCCGATAACATTACCTTGATTGTTACCTATGCTCTGGGAGTATCGGTCATTAGTGATGCTTGGATTTATCCGTAAACCCAAGTCGATGTCGACTCGTAGACTTCCCCGTCAAGTAGACAATTTAAAAGTAGAGATTTCCGCATTGACCACCCTCGGCAGATACGCCAGCGGCGTCTTCTTTCCAAGGGACTCATGAGAGCGCACCGTGTTGT
>JAIXXZ010000013.1 GCA_027490465.1 Oxalobacteraceae bacterium | reverse complement strand
GGTGAGACATACCCTCGAACCTGATCTGGATAATGCCAGCGTAGGAAAGCGACAGACGAGCATCCTGCTTCCCTGACCGTTTCCTTCGCAAATTGACAAGCAAAGGAAGCACATGAACGCCAATCCGCAGTTCCTCGCCGCCACCGCCACGGTGGACGAAGCCGCGATCCAGCCGCTGCCGAACTCGCGCAAGATTTACGTGCAAGGCTCACGCCCTGATATTCATGTGCCCATGCGCGAAATCAGCCAGAGTGATACGCCGGCGTCGTTTGGTGCGGAGAAAAACCCACCCGTCTATGTGTACGACACCTCCGGTCCCTATACCGACCCGATGGTGAAGATCGACATCCGTTCCGGTTTGCCTGCATTGCGCGCGGCCTGGATTGCCGAGCGCAACGATACCGAAGAGCTGCCCGGTCCGACGTCGCAGTACGGCACCGAGCGTTTGAACGACCCCAAGCTCGCCGAGCTGCGTTTCAACCTGCACCGCAAACCACGCCGCGCGATCGCGGGCAAGAACGTCACCCAGATGCACTACGCGCGTCAGGGCATCATCACGCCCGAGATGGAATACATCGCCATTCGTGAAAATCTGCGTCGTCAGGAATACATCGAGAGCCTGAAGACTTCAGGTCCGAATGGCGCAAAGCTGGCTGAGCTCATGGGCCGTCAGCATCCGGGTCAGTCGTATGGCGCCGCGATTCCTGCCGAAATCACCCCCGAGTTCGTGCGTAGTGAAATCGCGCGTGGTCGCGCGATCATCCCCAATAACATCAATCACCCCGAGAGCGAGCCGATGATCATCGGTCGCAATTTCCTCGTGAAGATCAATGCCAATATCGGCAACTCGGCGGTGACCTCGTCCATCGGCGAAGAAGTCGAGAAAATGACCTGGTCCATCCGCTGGGGCGGTGATACGGTGATGGATCTCTCCACCGGCAAGCATATTCATGAAACACGTGAGTGGATCATTCGTAATTCACCGGTGCCGATTGGTACCGTGCCCATCTATCAGGCGCTGGAAAAAGTGAATGGCAAGGCCGAAGACCTGACCTGGGAAATTTTCCGTGACACGCTGATCGAGCAGGCCGAGCAGGGCGTGGACTACTTCACGATTCATGCCGGTGTGTTGTTGCGCTATGTGCCCCTCACAGCTAAACGCATGACCGGCATTGTGTCGCGCGGTGGTTCCATCATGGCCAAATGGTGCCTGGCGCATCACAAAGAGTCTTTCCTCTATGAGCATTTCGAAGACATCTGCGAGATCATGAAAGCCTACGATGTGGCGTTCTCACTGGGCGATGGCTTGCGTCCCGGCTCCATTTACGACGCCAATGACGAGGCGCAGCTGGGTGAACTGAAAACGCTGGGCGAGCTCACGCAAATCGCGTGGAAGCATGATGTGCAGGTGATGATCGAAGGCCCCGGCCATGTGCCTATGCAGATGATCAAAGAAAACATGGATCTGCAGCTGGAGCAGTGTCATGAGGCGCCGTTCTACACACTCGGACCACTTACGACCGATATCGCTCCGGGCTACGATCACATTACCTCGGGCATCGGCGCTGCACAAATTGGTTGGTATGGCACGGCGATGCTTTGCTACGTCACACCGAAAGAGCATCTGGGTTTGCCCAATAAGGTGGATGTGAAGGACGGCATCATCACCTACAAGATCGCAGCGCATGCAGCGGACTTGGCCAAGGGACATCCGGGTGCGCAGATTCGCGATAACGCCTTGTCGAAAGCGCGTTTTGAATTCCGCTGGGAAGACCAGTTTAATTTAGGTCTTGATCCGGACAAGGCCAAAGAATTTCATGATGAAACCCTGCCCAAGGATTCTGCAAAGGTTGCCCACTTCTGCTCGATGTGCGGCCCGCATTTCTGCTCCATGAAAATCACGCAGGAAGTGCGCGACTATGCCGCCAAGGAAGGTATCACCGAGATCGCGGCATTGAAGCAAGGTATGGAAGTCAAGGCTGTGGAGTTTGTGAAGACCGGTGCCGAGTTGTATCGCAAGCAGTAATCATGAGCTCGACGATTTCTATCGAACTCAATGGCGAAGCGCGCACGATCGCCGACAGTGACAACGTGCAAGATCTCATCGATGCGTTGTCGCTGACGAGCCAGGCGCTCGCTGTTGCTGTTAATCGTGAGGTGGTGCCGCGTGCGAAATGGCGTGAGCATCGGTTTGCGGTGGGTGACAAGGTAGATATCGTGCGTGCGATTGGTGGTGGCTGATCTGCTGCATGCCGAAGTACGTTGAAAGACGCTGGATCCCGGCTTTCGCCGGGATGACGGTTGAAAAGCCATCTGACTTGAATATCGTTGTCTCTGCAAAAGCCGGGATGACGTTTGAAAAATCATCTGACTTGTATATCGTTGTCTCTGCAAAATTCAGGATAACGGTTGAAAGGCTACCTGTTTTCTGCAAAAGCTGGGATGACAATTTGAGAGCCGCCAGCCCCAACACTGTCATCACCTGCATGTGATGACTGCTACGTGGGCGGATCGCATGCGATCCGAATCCCCCACTCGCTCCCGGCGCAGGCCGGGATCCAGTAACGTTGACGGCGCACCAAGGACTCTGAATGAAAATGACTGACATGAACCAAGACCTAGGCCTCACCATCGCAGGCAAAACCTATCACTCCCGCCTGCTGGTCGGCAGTGGCAAATACAAAGATCTCGATGAAACCCGTTTGGCGACCGAAGCCAGCGGTGCCGACATCATCACGGTTGCCATACGCCGCGTGAACATCGGTCAGGATCCGAATGCCCCCAATCTTCTGGATGCTGTACCCCCATCCAAGTACACCATCCTGCCTAACACCGCCGGGTGCTACAACGCGAAAGACGCGGTCTATACATTGCAGCTCGCGCGTGAACTGCTGAATGGCCACAAGCTCGTCAAGCTCGAAGTGCTCGGCGATGAAAAAACCCTGTTCCCCAACATGCCAGAAACTCTGAAGGCCGCCGAGGCCTTGGTGAAAGATGGCTTCGATGTGATGGTGTATTGCAGTGATGATCCGATACAAGCCAAGATGCTCGAAGACATCGGCTGCTGCGCGATCATGCCGCTGGCTTCATTGATTGGTTCGGGCATGGGCATTCTGAATCCCTGGAATCTGTCATTGATCATCGAGCAGTCCAAGGTGCCGGTGCTGGTGGATGCAGGCGTAGGCACGGCCTCCGACGCCGCGATTGCGATGGAGCTCGGCTGTGATGGCGTGTTGATGAATACCGCGATTGCGGGTGCCAAAGACCCGATACGCATGGCGCGCGCAATGAAGCTGGCCATCGAAGCGGGTCGTGAAGCATTTCTTGCCGGGCGCATTCCGCGCCGTTTCGCTGCATCGCCTTCGTCACCGATGGCGGGCCGGGTTGCATGAAGCGTCCTTGCGTGCTGGTGTTTGCCGGGCTCGATCCCAGCGGCGGCGCCGGCGTGCAAGCGGATATCGAAGCAATTGCCGCGATGGGCGCGCATGCACTGACAGTCGTCACCACGCTGACCGTGCAGGATAATGATCACGTGACGGCGGTCCATGCGGTTGACGCCAGTATCTTGCGCGAACAAGTCCGTGTGCTGTGCGAGAAATTTCAGATCGCTGCGATCAAAATCGGCATCACCGGTAGTCAGGACAATGTCACCGTGATCACCGAGACAATCAAGCGCCTCAGACAACAAAGCCCTGATTTGCCCATGGTGCTGGATCCGGTGCTGGCCAGTGGTCATGGTGATGCCCTCTCGCGCGAAGATGCGGTGTCGATGATGCGTCCACTGCAGTCACTGGCCACGTTGATTACGCCGAATTTGCCTGAGGCCCTGCGGCTTTGTGATGGCGAAACATCGCTGACTGCACAGGCAGCATACTTATTGCGTACGACGCCGCACGTACTGATCAAAGGTGGTCATGGCGAGGGCGATGAGATTATCAATACCTGGTTCAGCGCATCGCATGATCAAGCGTGGCGTTGGCCACGCCTGAGCGGTGGTTTCCATGGCTCAGGCTGTACGCTGGCCTCGGCGATTGCCGCTTGTCTCGCCACAGGCTTGGACATGCAACAGGCTTTGTCGACAGCGCAGCACTGGGTGCAAGCATCCCTGGCTAAGGCTTATTCCATCGCAGACGGACAGCGCATTCCTGCGCGAACCGTCATGCAGTTACCGGAGGTTTCATGAAAGGTTTGTATCTTGTTACGCCCGATTGGGATGATACCGATCAGTTGCTGCGCGTGACTGAGTCAGCATTACAAGTCGGTGTTGGTTTGCTTCAGTACCGCCATAAAACCGCAACCGATGCTCTGCGCTTGACACAAGCGACGGCGCTGCAAGCGCTCTGCCGTCAGTACAAGGTGCCTTTCATCATCAATGATCATCTCGCTTTGTGCGAGGAGCTTGATGCCGATGGTGTGCACGTGGGTGGTACCGATGCCACGGTGGCCGCAGTCCGATCCATGATCGGGCCGAATAAAATTCTGGGCGCGTCCTGCTACGGCGATTTGCAACGAGCACAAGAGGCCGCGATTGCGGGTGCCAGTTATGTGGCCTTTGGTGGCTTTTATCCATCGCGAGTAAAAAAATATGAGGTATCCACGCCGGTTGATATTGTCTCGCGTGCGAAAGCTTTAATTACTTTGCCTGTTTGCGTGATTGGCGGTATGACGCCTGAGAATGCGGCGCCTCTGGTGGCTGAGGGTGCTGACATGGTGGCTGCTATTAGTAGCGTTTATCAGAACGAGCATCCTGCGTCCGCAGTGTCTGATTTTGTCAGGCTCTTCGCTAGATAAGATTGGTATGTTTGTTTTCGGAACCAGCTGCTGGCGAATGAAAGAAAGGCAGTAGCTGAGCGACGAATGCCACTGGATCCCGGCTTTCGCCGGGATTACGGTAGCCATTTGGCAGTCACCTCAACCACTAAGGTCATCACCTGTATGTGATGACCGCTGCGTGGGCGGGTCGCATGCGACCCGAATTCCCCACTCGCTCCCGACGCAGGCCGGGATCCAGTGTCTTTGATTTATCTACAAGCATCAGGCTACTGAACGCTTTCCACTAACGCCTCCCTCTCACAATTCAAAGCCAAATCTCGCTGCTCAGTTAGCAGCAAGCCATCACATGGCTAATGATGGTCGCTCACAGGCGTCAAAAGATTTTCTTCAATTTTCGCTCCCTCGTTCGAGAATTCTGCCAGCGTTCTTGGAACCAACATTCAACTCTTGCGACTCAAGCTGCGCTCTCTTGGGTAGCTCATGAGGGCCGAACGATTGCACTTGAAGATCCGTAATCTATCTTCGAACAATCTGTTCGATCTTCGACATTTGAATGAACGAGGCTGATTTTGTCTATCGCGCTTATCCATTTGCAAGAGTTGATGCACTCCTTGGGTCCAAGTTCATCTTGGGTCGATTCGCTAATTCAAGAAGCCAGTGATAGCTGGACTTTGCAAACCAGCGATGGTCTGTCAATCGCGATGACCTTTAATCTGGAGACATCACGCCTTTTTTTGTCCGCATTACTAGGGCAGCCGGAGGAGGCGCATCAATCGGCGATTTACGCGACGATGCTTTGCGTGAATCTACTGTATGCAGAAGATCACTCACTTCGTGTTGCGTTGACGGGGCCAAGTGGTGAGTTGATGTTAATTGGTGAAGTGTCGTTGGCTGACTGGACTATTGACAGCCTGCAGCGCTGCATCCTGCATTTTCATCAACATGCCAGTCATTTAATGGAAGAAATTCACGCCATTGCGGGCGCTGATATGACACCCGAAATAAGTGAGCGAGTTTTTTTAAGAGCCTAAATTTATTCCGAATTGAACTAAACATTCACTATATAAAGGAGTATCACTATGCAAGCAGCCGTTGGTCATGCCGCCAGAAACAAAAGAGATGCGGTTGCTCTTCAGCCGGGCATCAGCAAGAAAACTGTATGCGAGGTCTATGATGTGGTTCGTCACAAAAATGATCAGGCTATCGTTCGCGCCGGATCGGACGGACAGGGTAATTACTATGTCTATATGCCTAAGCGAGAGAGGCTGCTGTATGCTTCAACCCACCAGGTCAGTATCCGTCATCATCGTCAGTCATTGGCTGATCTCCTGAATCAGTCAGGTAAGGTGCTCCTCAAGGAGACATGGCTTTTCAATACAGACAAGATCAGCATTATGCAACTGACCCGACTGAGTATGAAGAATGTGAATCGCGAAGACTTCACAGCAGGTGAGCTGAAGTCACATCTGAAGCCACTGAATGATCGGGTTCGTGGTCGCGATCGCCTGATGAAGAAAACGGAGTTAAAGGAAAAGTTCAGTCCGATACCCAAGAAATCTGCCGATTATTACGCGCAATTCCTGAAAAAAAGTCCGGCAGATCAAACCATACTGCGTCAGGCGCTGTTCGGTAGAAATTCTCCTATATCTCTGGCTGAGGGGCGCGCCATTATTAAAAGCGTTGATACTTTGCTCAATACTTTCCTTAACCAGAAAGATAACAAACAGACGCTGGTCAGCTTGATTCGCAAGAGCCCTCATCAAGATCTGTTATTGCGGTTTGCGGAGGCCTGGCTAGATCATGTGGAGAGACCCCAAAAATTCAAATCAGCCAACCTGTTACTCACTTTCAGCTGGGAGAAGGCGATGACCGATCTCGCCAGGACTATTGAAAAGCATGCCAAGCCCATCGATAACCGCAACCCGGGACACTTACCTGTCAGCCCTGAAAGGTCTGCTGCGATTTTCAGAATGTTCAAACGTTCGGACGCCTACGCTGACATCTCAGAGGCTGACCTGCCTTCGCCCTCCAAGCTCAGGCAACAAAGCGGTGCGGTAATCGGCGCAACGGAGGCTGTTCTCACTTCCCTTGATCCTGCGCGCAAACAAGCTGCTGCCCCCATTCAAATAGAGACCAGCGTAGGCTCTGAACTGGAGGTCGTGTCCTTGCCAGAAGAGACCGAAGAGGAGGCGTCGTGGTCCGAGGAGAATGGGCTCATAAGAGTTACGGAAGGGCCCTACATCGTTTATGGCGAAATGCCTGAGCGACTCAAAGAAGGCTCTCCGCTCAATCAGTAAGCAGCACAGTGGTTAACGGCGCGACCCGTTCGCGCCGTGTCGCACCGCGTGGCACCGTATAATCCGGAGATGCAAAATCTCCTGCAAAACCTCAATCCCGAACAACTCGCCGCCGTCACGCTACCCGCCCAGCCTGCCTTGATTCTTGCCGGTGCAGGCTCAGGCAAGACCCGCGTGCTTACTACCCGCATTGCCTGGCTGATTCAAACAGGCCAGGTGTCGCCCACCGGCCTGCTGGCCGTGACCTTCACCAATAAAGCTGCCAAGGAAATGCTGGCGCGGTTGTCGGCGATCTTACCCATCAATACGCGCGGCTTGTGGATTGGCACTTTCCATGGCCTGTGTAATCGCCTGTTGCGCGCCCATCATCGTGATGCTGCCTTGCCTCAGACATTTCAGATTCTGGATTCGCAGGACCAGATGTCGGCCATCAAGCGTCTGCTCAAGCGACTTAACATCGACGATGAAAAATATCCAGCAAAGCACCTGATGTACTTCATCAACAGCGCGAAAGATCAGGGGCTGCGTGCGAAAGATGTCGAGGCAAGCGATGATTACCAGCGCAAATTCGCCGAGCTCTATGAAGCTTATGACGACCAGTGTCAGCGCGAAGGCGTGGTGGATTTCGCTGAACTGCTGCTGCGTAGCTACGAGCTCCTGTCACGCAACCAGCCTTTGCGTGAACACTATCAGGCGCGCTTCAAGCATATTCTGGTCGACGAGTTTCAGGATACGAATGATCTGCAATATAAATGGCTGAAGTTACTCGCCGGTGAGCAAGCTGCAGTATTTGCCGTCGGTGATGATGATCAAAGCATTTACGCATTTCGAGGTGCGAACGTCGGCAATATGTCGGCCTTTGAGCGGGAGTTCAATGTACAGAACCTCATCAAGTTGGAACAAAACTACCGCTCGCACGGCCATATTCTGGACACGGCCAATCAGCTGATCTCTCACAACCGTCGCCGTCTGGGTAAAAATTTACGTACAGACGCCGGCCATGGCGAGCAAGTACGGGTCTTGGAAGCATCGAGCGATCTGCAAGAAGCCCAATGGCTGATCGAGGAAACCAAATCACTGATTGCCGAGGGTTGGCTGCGTAGTGAAATCGCGATGCTGTACCGCTCGAACGCGCAGTCACGCGTGATCGAGCATGCGCTTTTCTCTGCGGGTATGCCTTATCGCGTCTATGGCGGTCAGCGGTTCTTTGAGCGCGCTGAAATCAAACATGCGATCGCCTATTTGCAACTGATCGACAATGCGCATAATGATTCAGCATTTCTGCGCGTGGTGAATTTCCCCACGCGCGGCATCGGTGCGCGCAGCATTGAGCAATTACAGGACGCTGCGCGCCAGTACGGCATCTCCCTTTATGCAGCAGTGCCTTATGTCGCGGGCAAGGCGGGCACGGTGCTCGGCAGTTTCGTGAAGTTGATTGAGGGTCTGCGTTTTGAAACCGAACGGCTGCCTTTGCCGGAGATGGTGCAGATCACACTCGATAAGTGCACGCTGATGCAGCACTATCAGGCCGACAAAGATGGCGCCGACCGTATTGAAAATCTCGAGCAGCTCGTCAGTGCGGCGACCTTGTTCGTTTCCGAAGAAGGTTTTGGTATGGATGCGCCTGCCTTGCTGGGGCCGCGGGTGGATGCTGTGGCACCGATTGCGATCGGCGAAGGTGTGGAGATCATTGACGCCGATGCGCCGCTGTCTGCGGTAATGTCACCATTGTCAGCCTTCTTGTCGCATGCCTCCCTGGAAGCCGGTGACAATCAGGCGCAAGCAGGCCAGGATGCGATTCAACTCATGACCGTGCACGCGGCCAAAGGCTTGGAATTCGATGCGGTCTTCATTACTGGTTTGGAAGAGGGCTTGTTCCCCCATGAAAACAGCGAACAAGCCGAAGACGGTGTCGAAGAAGAACGCCGATTGATGTATGTCGCGATCACTCGCGCTCGCAAGCGGCTCTACATGAGCTTTGCGCAAACACGCATGCTGCACGGCCAGACCCGTTACAACCTGCGTTCGCGCTTCTTTGAAGAACTGCCGGATGAATCGCTGAAGTGGCTATCCCCCAGAGTGCAGGCCAAGTGGGTCGGGCAGACGCAGAAAGCCGCCTGGCTCGATGAGCCGGAGCATGGTAATAACGCGATCGCACAATCGCTTATTCAACAAAAAGATAATGGCTGGCGCGCAGGTCAGACCGTGTCTCACCAAAAATTTGGTGAGGGTGTCATTGTGGCTATCGAAGGCAGTGGTACGCAGGCGCGCGCCAATATTAACTTTGGTAAAAATGGGATGAAGCTGCTGGACCTGGGGGTAGCGAAGCTGGAGCGCGTTGATTAAAGAGCGAGATCATCTGGCAGTTTTATCCCCAATATTTTTAGATAATTGTTCAGCGTCGCGTATTAGCTTCTGTTGAATCCTAGTTGTTCTCCAGCGAAGTTTCTTTATGCGGGTGTGTATGGTGATTCTTAGAAAATCTGATAGGCATAATTAGATAGGTGGCTTTTACAGTTCTGGATATCCGTACTTATCAATTTGAGGCCTTTTGTCTGAAGAATAGTCAGTTATTGTTTTTTGTAGAGATTCGCGATATCCGTAATCGGCAGCGAGTGTGTCTCTCTCTCCAACCAACACCTTTCCATCCCCCTCAGTACGTGCGTTCGGTTTATTCTTACTCAGTTCATATCTGGCGTCATTCAATGACTTGACTGTAAAACGTCCCTTAGTGTCAGATTTTATGTTTGCAAGAATAGTATTGATATCGTCAGTAGGCATTCCTTCGGTCTCCAAGACGTTTTTAATGTCGTCTTTAGTTGCTGGAGCTCTGCCCATTAGTATATTTCGCAGTATTTTCGGACCATGGTCACTAACGCCTTGAAGGAGGCCCATCATTTTTCCTTGGTTCGGCCCTGTTTTGATTAGTTTTACCCCCGTTCGCATAAGAACGTCGGTTGACTTTTCATTACGATTCTCTTTATTTATTATTTCTGCTAGCGTCCCAAGGGCGGAAGTGTTGGTTACTTTCATGGCAAGATCCTTACGGTAAAAATTTCTTATTTCTTGGTCGTAATAATGCAATTGAGTTGCGGATTGGAGACAAATATTCTTGCATGTAGCGTTAATTCAAACGATCTAGCGGATATGTCACAAAAATTCTAACTTTGTTCCGGCCGTTCAAAAACTTCCAAATAAGTCGGGTAGAAAGAGCAATACATCACGATCGTGAGTATCACAGACAGGGGCATGAGCAACATGATCGCGACAATTGCCTTGCCGAGAATCAATCCCAAGAGAGCGCTGATGATCGCGGGCACGGCGATGCCGACCACGATCCAGCCGAGTGCGTACGCGAGGAAGGCTTTACCACAGCGGCGTACGGCGAAGAAACTGTAAAAAATTGCTTT